>JAMNZB010000030.1 GCA_023622515.1 Bacillota bacterium
AGGAGGGTCTACGGCTACGAAGAGGAGGCCTTGACAGAGTACCTGGCGTCTTTATCTATCAGGCAGGTTTATGCGGGTAACTATGAGGCCCATGGGTCACGCCGACTTTATCTGAACTATAAGGAAGAAGAGAATGGGGAAGTACTCAGCCGCACATCTGTCGAACTTTCTGACGGCCTGATTTTCGCCAATATCCCCTGTGATGATTTCGGTGAAATTACCTATATTGTGGATGAAAAAATTGACTGGAACTACCTCCATTCACTTTTGGACTTTGAAGCGCCTGACCCCGACCCTTCTCCCCGACCACCCGATTTGCATGTGTATTTGGACCAAAGTGAGGACACGGAAAACAGGCCGGAAGAGGCTCTTTGTGCGGCCAAACGAGTCCTTTCTATTACTGATGCTGACGGCTTATGGCTGGCAGAATATAGTGAGAAGAAAAGCCAACTGCGTCTTGTAGATCCGGAAACACAGGTCGAAACCACCCGTCAGCTTTACGACTCACTTGACGGCATAGGCGGATTTTTCGGCTTAGCCCTGGATGAAGTGCGGCTGGAGTTCAGCTACCCGGCGGATAACTTCAGTGTCACCGTGGAGAACTGGGATAGGAGCGAGAGCTACACCGTAGAAAGTGCCCAGATTGCAGACGGCCTTTTGCCCCTTGCCCCCTACAGCGCACATTACACCGTACACGGCAGCTTCGACACTTTTCGCAATACCCGCTATGAGATGCTTTTCTATTTTGATATCGGCCTGCCTGTTGATGAAGAATTATGGGATACAAATTAAGCGACCCTCACCGGTTCAAGCGGATTTACCGGCCACCATTTTAAGCCGGACAACCTTCCTGCGGTCTCATCAGCTAAGCGGCTTTCATGCCTCAACCTTCCCGGACCCACTGATAGGCCAAGCGGGGCGTTCCGTCCTCAACAACAATCATCCCGCAGTAGGTAAATCCGTTTCGCTCAATCGCCCGAATCATGCTGGTATTCGTCTCATGGGTATCAACACGCACACTGGCGGAATGCTCTTTGCACCAGGCAAAGGCCGCATCTGAGACCCTTGACTTTCTGCCCCTGCTGGCCATCCGATGAATGGTCAGATAGGGCTGGTCATCATCCAGCCAGGCCCCGTCAATCTCTTCATAGGTCGCTTCCGGAAAGTCCTGGGCAAAAAACACCCCTTCAATCTCACCGGCATCCGGCCTTCCCTGCTTGTTCACGAGGACCATGCAAAGACCGCTTACAATATCTTTCTCGATATCCTCTCGGAAGGGGCCGTCCACCCATTGGACAAAATTACCCCCTTTTCTCATATAGGCCCGGGCATCCTGAAAAATTTGCTCAAGTACATCGATATCAGCAAGGGTCGCCGGTCGAATGTCATAAGCCTGCATAGAAACCTCCTGGCAAGTGTATAGTTATATTCAATCACTCGCCTTACTCTTTGAAATTTGTATTTTAGAAGATAAATACTTTTCTTACAATACTCTTTTTCCTACCACTAGTATGTTATCAGTATGCCGTCTATAAAGTAAGCCCCGGCATCGTTTAGAAAAGCCTTCCTGCTATTTCACAAAAAATTTACCGGAAGAGGCATAAGCCCTTGCTTGATAAAGGACCAGGAGAGGAGTATAATCAAGCGGCATGTCTAATATTTATACAATCGCCCAATGGCCATCCGGAATCTTTACCCTGAAACTTTGCCGGTAGACCGGGAGGAAGATCCGATACTAAGGGGAGAGAGGAACGGCAAGTCGCCAGAGACTTGTCCGTTTGGCCGGCACGTTGAATTTTAGCCCCTCGTCTCTTTGGGTCGGAAGCTTTTGACGATTCCCGGCCGGAGCGGGAGCGTGCTAATCCTTCATCCCTTTGGGCCGGGAGTTTTTTAATTATAAGGAGTGAGACAGGAAATGAAAGACTTTTCTAGAAGTCACTATTGCGGAAGAGTTAGGGAATCAGACAAAAATCATTGGGTCACCACCATGGGCTGGGTACAGACCAGAAGGGATATGGGCGGGGTAATTTTCATTGATTTAAGGGACAAGACGGGAGTCCTCCAGCTGGTGTTTGACCAGCAAAATTTTGATGAAATCCGCTTCAAACAAATTGAACGTTTTCGAGCAGAATATATCATTGCTGTTAGAGGGCCTATTAGAGAACGGGATGCAGAAACCTATAACCCAAAAATTCCAACGGGAACCGTCGAACTTGAGGTGAAAGAATTTGAACTTCTTTCCAGAGCTAGAACACTCCCCTTTCCCATAGATGACAAGGTGGAAGTCAGAGAAGATTTGAGGCTGAAATATCGATATTTGGACCTCAGGCGGCCAAAAATGTTTCAAAACTTTCTCTTGCGAAACCAAGCGGTAAAGAGCATTCGACATTATTTGGAAGGCCAGGAATTTTTGGAAGTAGAAACGCCCGTTCTAACCAAGAGTACGCCGGAAGGGGCCAGAGATTATCTGGTGCCCAGCAGAATCCATCCGGGTGAATTCTATGCCCTCCCCCAATCCCCCCAAGTCTTTAAACAGTTGTTGATGCTGGCCGGTTTTGACCGCTACTACCAAGTAGCCCGCTGCTTTAGGGATGAGGATTTAAGGGCGGACAGGCAGCCGGAATTTACTCAAATAGACCTGGAGACGTCCTTTTTAAGCAAGGAAGAAATATTAAATATCTTGGAAGACTTGTTCAAAAGAGTCTTTAAAGATGTCCTGGATATAGAATTTAAAGACCCTTTCCCCAGAATGACCTACCAGGAGGCTATGGCCTCCTACGCTTCCGACAAACCGGACCTGCGCTTCGGCATGAAAATAGTCGATGTGACGGAAGAAGTTGAAAACTCCAGCTTTAAGGTCTTTACCGATGCTTTAAAGGCCGGAGGCCGGGTGCGTTCTATCAATATTAAGGGGGGTAATAATTTAACCAGGACGAAAATCGACAACTTGACCGACAAGGCCATTGCCTACGGGGCAAAGGGGATGGCCTGGATTGGCATAGATGAGAACAGAAATCTAAGAACTATCTTGACCAAGTATTTTTCTGAGGAAGACATGGAAACCCTTTTGAGAAAAATGGAGGCCGAACCGGATGACTTGCTGATTTTCTGTGCGGATACCTTAGAGGCCATCTACAAGATTCTTGGACCCTTAAGGCTGGATATCGGAGATATGTTTGGCCTAAGGAAGAAAGATGATTATAAATTTTTAATGGTGGTCGACTTCCCCCTCTTTGAATATTCTAAGGAAGAGGGCAGGTATCTGGCCATGCACCACCCTTTTACCATGCCGGTGGCCGAAGATATCGATAAAATGGAAAACGATCCCTTGAGTGTCAGGGCCGAATCTTATGACGTGGTATTAAACGGAATTGAATTGGGTTCCGGTTCTTTAAGGATCCACCGCCCGGACATTCAAGAAAGCCTGTTTAAAGTGCTTGGTTTTAGTGAAGAAGAAATCGACAAGCGCTTCGGCCACCTGATCCGGGCCTTCCAATACGGGACTCCGCCCCATGGCGGCTTCGCTTTCGGTTTAGACCGCTTGGTCATGTTAATGGCCCAAGAAGACAGCATTCGGGAAGTTATCGCCTTCCCTAAGAATAGGGAGGCGGAGTGCCTCTTAACCAATGCGCCTAGTCCTGTCGACGACCGGCAGCTGCAAGAGCTGAATATTGGAGTCCTTTCAAAAGACGGCAGGGTTGAAGATGCCGCTGCCGGTGAGAAAAGTGAGTATAAAGAAAGTATCGACATCGAAGCCTATGCCGAAATGGCCATGCTGGCTCTAGATTCC
This sequence comes from Bacillota bacterium, assembly GCA_023622515.1. Lineage (GTDB taxonomy): Bacteria > Bacillota > Clostridia > Saccharofermentanales > DTU023 > SFFI01. The sequence goes on from JAMNZB010000030.1 coordinate 3,791, forward strand.
ACTTCCCGATTACGTTTTGAGAAATATATTAGCGAATTTATCGTTAGGACAAAGGAATTAAGAGGACTGAATCTAGAAGCTCATCAACCCACAATCAACGTCCATCCCATCATAAATTCAACAAGGCCGGATGAAGTTGTTTCGGACTTGACCAGGGACGAAGTCTTGGCCGGAACGGATAGGACAGAAGAAGGCTATATCCTGGTTCCCAGAATCATTGAAGAAAATTAGAAAGGGGGGCTCAGATGAACACTAAGCAAAAATATTTGGACTATTTTGATAGGCTGGAAATGGATCAGGAAAAGATGTCAGCCTATAAGACCCTATGCAAGGATCAGGCTACAGAGGCCTTAGAAAACAACCCGGCACCCTTCCCTGTTGTCTTTTCCGACCTTATCTCTAGCCAAGGAATCCGAACCACAGCCAATTCCAAGATGCTTGAAAACTACATCCCTCCTTTTGACGCCACCATCGTAGAAAGGGTCAAAAAGGCCGGTGGAATCATTTTAGGCAAGACACTCACCCGGGAATTCGGCGTCGGCGAAACAAAAAATCCCTTCGGCACTTGTACTGCCGTAGCCCATGGCGAAGATATTATAGGCTTTTCAACAGGCTATAAGGGGTCAGTGTATTTTGGTGCACACACATACGGGCTCTTTGCCTATCAGCCAAGCTATGGCCTCGTCTCTCGATACGGCATCATCCCGGTTGCCTCCTCCCTGGACAGGCCGGGGATTATAGCCAAAAGCTTTGATAAGCTAGCTCAAGCTATGGCTATAGTAGCCGGAAAAGACGAAAGGGAGGGAAGCACTTTACCCTGTGCAATCAATTTTTCAAACTTAGAAAAGCTCAACACAAGCGGAATTAGACTGGCCAACATCAGCAGCTTTAAGGACTTTGAAAGAATCGAAGAATTCTTAAAGAAATTTGATTTATCTGTGGCCAAAGCCCAAGTCAACTCTTTAAAATATGCCTTGCCGGCCTATGAAATCCTCTCTGCCGGGGAATTTGCCAGCAATATGCAAAGATATGACGGTATCAGCTTTGGCTATCGGGCTGAAGAATATAATAATGTCGAAGAGCTCTACAAGAAGACCAGGACCGAGGGCCTGGGCAAGGCCGTTCAAGAAAAAATCATCCTGGGAAATTTCCTTTTAAGTAAAGGAAACTACGAGGCCTATTATGTTCAGGCTATGAGAGCCAGGACCATGATTAAGGAAGAGTTAGAAAAAGTGTTGGCAACACATGAATTTTTCCTTGGTCCGGTCAAGCTTGATTACCTTATTGCCTTGGATTTGGCAGGCCTGCCCGGCCTGTTCATACCCTTCGGAAAAGAAGGCTTGCTAATAAGCACCGGGGCCTTTAATGATAAGAGATTATTAGAATTTGGCAAGAAACTGCTTGCCCAAGGGGGAGGTGAGCAATAATGGGAAAAAAGTATGAAACCGTTATGGGCTTAGAAGTACACGTGGAACTGAAAACAAAGACAAAGCTCTTCTGCTCTTGTTCCACCAAGTTTGGGCAAGACCCTAACGTCAATACCTGCCCTGTTTGCCTGGGGCTTCCGGGAGCGACCCCGGTCTTAAATGAAAAAGTTCCGGACCTGGCTGTAAAGGCCGGGCTGGCTACCCATTGTAAAATCACACGGCTAGGCAAGCAGGATAGGAAGAATTACTTTTATCCCGACTTATCTAAAGGTTTTCAAATTTCCCAGGACGATTATCCCATTTGCTACCAAGGCTATCTGGATATCGAGACATCCCGGGGCAAAAAAAGAATAGGAATCACCAGGATGCATATTGAAGAGGATGCGGGAAAACTGGTTCACGAGGCAGGACTGGGCAGCCTCGTTGACTACAATAGGGCAGGAGTTCCTCTCATAGAAATCGTATCCGAGCCTGATTTGCGATCGGCTGAAGAGGTTCTGGCCTATTTACGGAAACTAAGGGCCATATTAACCTACACCGGCGTTTCCGATGCCAAAATGAATGAAGGGTCTTTTCGCTGTGATGTAAACCTGTCGGTCAGGGAGCTGGGCGATGAGACATTTGGCACCCGGGTTGAGATGAAAAACCTAAACTCCTTCCAATCCATTCAGCGGGCCATTGAATATGAGGCAGCCCGTCAGATTGAAGCCATAGAGGCCGGAGAAAGGATTATCCAAGAAACCAGAGGCTATTCCCAGGACAGCAGAAAAACCTACTCCATGAGGGCCAAAGAAGACGCCGCCGACTATCGCTTCATGCCTGAACCGGACCTCATGCCCATCGTCATTACGGAAGAAAAAATAAAAGAGTTGCAGGAGTCTTTGCCGGAATTACCCGATAGCAGAAAGACCAGGTATATCGAAGAATACGGACTTAGCCACTATGATGCCGAGCAATTGACTTCCTCCATAGAGCTAGCCGGCTTTTTTGAAGAAACGCTTGCTTGCGGAACAGATCCTAAGTCTGCGGCCAATCTCATCATTACAGAGCTCTTCCGACTAACCAGCCCGGAAGATTTCCAAGTGCCTGTAAAGCCGGCAGACTTTGCCCGGCTTATCAGCTTTGTCGAAAATGGCCGGATAAACTTAGGCAGTGCGAAAAAGATTATAGAAATCATTTTTGAACAGCCTGAAAGGACACCGGAAGCCATCATCCTGGAAGAGGACTTAGAACAAATCAATGACCGAGACCTCCTGTCGAAAATCATTGATGACGTCCTGAGTCGCAGCGAAAAAGCCCTTGCCGAGTATAAGGGGGGAAAGAAAAAGGTCCTTCAAGCCATCATTGGTCAGATTATGGGGCAAACGAAGGGCAAGGCCAACCCCCAACTAACCATTGCGATATTAAAGGAAAAAATCGGCTAGCTTTTTAGCTGTATTTGCACTGATACAAAGCACACAGACATCGTACTATTGCAGTATAAACAGGTCTTTTAGCAGCTCTCGGATATCCTTTGCTGCTTCAATCTCTTTTTTCTCTATAAGAAATTCGATGATGTTTTTCCCGCTTCTTGATGAAGAGTTTCTCTTTTACGGCCCTTCCCTATAAAAATACCTCCTATGGCATTATCTTGATTTTGCCATAGGAGGTTAAATGGGCTATTTACAGATTTATTTTTACAACTTCCTTAATTTTTCTCGAATCTTCTCTTCCTCTTTGAATATTTCCGGATCATCCTCATAGAAAACCTTGAAATTGGGGTCCACATCCTTACCCGTTATATACCTGGACTTATAGTCCTTTAATAAGTCCGTAAATTTATCTCTAAGTATGAACAAGGCAAGCAAGTTGAAGAAGACCGGTAAGACAATGACAATATCCACTATCGTCCAAAACATTTCAGGCCCATGTCCCTGCAAGACGATTGTTGTTACCACAAAAATATTTATCGCCGGGAAAACTATCTTGAAGATGAGGGCAAAGGCATCTCTAAGCTTGGGCTTGTATCTGAACATATACTGAATGACAGCATTATAATAGGTGTACCAACCTGATGTGGTCGTCACGCCGAATAAAATAATCATTATTCCTATAAACACTTCCCCAAATCTTCCAAAAACCGAGTTATAAGCAAAAATGGTCAAAGTGGCCCCCACACTGCCGCTCTCTATCGAACCGGTAGACAGGATTGCCAGGGCAGTTATTGAACACACAACCAGCGTGTCAATAAAAACCTCAAATGCTCCCCACAGACCTTGTCTTACAGGATGGACAGTTGTTGCCGAACCATGAATAAAGGGAGATGCTCCTTGGCCTGCTTCGTTACTGTTAATCGACCTCGATATGCCCTGCCTTATGGCCTGGGCAACTACAGAACCCGTAAATCCGCCAATGGCCGCCGAACCGGTAAATGCATCATGAAATATTGAATAAAAAACTGAGGGAATAGATTTAATGTTTAAAGCTATGATAACTAATCCGCCAATTAGAAATGTCATGGTCATAAAGGGAACGGCCCTAGAGGCAAAACTGGCTATTTTCGGAACACCTCGCCATATAACATAATATATTATAAGTGTGTAAAGAACTGTAGTGGCAATCATATTCCAGCCAAATACAGTATTTAAGACTTCCGATACAGTATAGGCCTGTGATCCCTGTAGGCATTGCATTAAGAAGAATACTCCGAAAATTGTTGCCAAGGGATAGCCAAACTTTTTGCCCATCTCACGACCTATACCCTTTTCAATGACATGAGTAGAACCTCCGTAGAACTCGCCTTTTTCGTTTTGCGAGCGATAGTAGCAGCCTAAAGTAACTTCTACCATCTTCACCGTCATACCGACCAGGGCCCAAAGCCACATCCAAAAAACAGCTCCCGGTCCTCCAACCGCTATAGCTGTAGCTACTCCACCAAGGTTTCCGGTCCCAACACAACCACCTATGGCGATTGATACCGCTTCAAACGGTGAAATTTGCCCCGCCTTTTTATCATGCGCTTCCTTACTCGTCAAACTTCCCAACGTATGTTTCATTATGTGTCCAAAATGAGTAATACTAAAAAATTTTGATTTTATAGTAAAATACACACCGGCCAACATGATAAAAATTATGAAGGGGTAGTTCCATAAAAATTCACTTATCTTTGTTAAAATTTCCATTGTTCAATAATCTCCTCTTCTTCTATGTAAGACCGCAACAATAAGACAACACATCATGCGCATTAATTAATAAGCGCAAACAACAATCCTTCAATATTGCAAGAAGGTAAAAATGTAATTAGAGAGAGTATATTGTCTCTAGCAACAAGAGAGTCAATAACTTGTATAAAAAGCATGTAACACTCTCTTGGGTTCGATAAATAAAAATTAATAAAGGTGAATAAAAACAAGTCCGATGGAAAGGTTTGACAGTAGTACTTGTTGGATGGCGATGTCTTTCGCACTAGTCTTCTTGCCGGGAAATTTGCTTTCTTGACTTTATAGCTACTATACACTTTACAATGAGTTTTATTAATATAGTTACTTAGATTGCTACATTATCATGAAAATTATTAACTCAACAATAGGCATTTTTTTGCAACTGCCCCCTGTTGAATTATACGAAAGGAAAGATTTTAAGTATGAAAAAAGAGGATAAGAAATATTCAGACGCATCAGAATTATTGTACTGCGGAAAGACATTCGATTGGATGGAGATTGAACCGGAGGCAGCCCCGCTCTTTGCCAGTACTGCGTTTGTAATGAGAAATTTTCCTGATGTCCACGAGGCATACAAGCAAGGATACACCTACATAAGAAAAAATAATCCCAACCGTGATTCATTGGCTTCTCTGGTGAATTATTTGGAAGAGAGCGAAGACACGCTAATCTTTTCATCCGGTATGGGAGCCATCACAACCACGGTACTAAGCCTTTTAAAATCAGGCGATCACATTATCTGCAACAGGAATATCTATGGCGAGACCTTCGATTTATTCATGGAACTCTTACCCAAATTCGGTATAGAAACTTCTATGGTTGACTTTGATAATCCGGATAATGTGCGCAATGAATTGAAAGCCGAAACAAAGCTCATCTATTCAGAAGTTCTCGCTAATCCGACGCTGAATATCGCGGATATAGAAGAGCTCGCTAAAATCGCCAAGTCTCAAAATGCCCTGCTTATGATTGATAATACTTTTACCACTCCAATAGCGATAAAGCCTATCAAACACGGCGCAGATATTGTTATTAACAGTTTAACCAAATTTATGAGCGGTCACAGCGATGCTATAGCCGGCTCAATAAGCGCCTCAAAAGAGATAACAGATAAAATCAGAACGGTAAGAATGCTGGTCGGAACTTCCGGAGACCCCGTAGCCTCTTGGATGATGTTAAAGGGCATGCAGACGGTTGACTTGAGACTTAGAAAACAAATGAAAAATGCAGCCATACTGGCCCAGTTTTTTGAAAGTCATAAACACGTCAGTAAAGTGAATCACCCCAGCCTGGAAAGCTTTGCCCAACATGAACTGGCCTTGAAGATTTTCAGAACTAAAGAAGAGATATCGGGTATGCTCAGTATCATCGTCCCCGAAGACGAAGAGAAAATTAATGAATTCATGAAAAAACTCCACTTTGCCCACTATGCCCCGACTTTAGGTGGACTGCGGACCTCTTACCAGCATCCGGTTACTTCCTCTCACAGCCATATGCCGGACAAGGATAGGCGGAAAATGGGTATAACCCCCGGCATGCTCAGAATATCGGTTGGAATAGAAGATGTTGAAGACCTAATGCAAGATTTCGAACAGGCCTTGTCTGTTTTTGACTGATTTACTCATTAGACCTGGCATATAGCTATCGCCATACACAAAGTCATTTTCCTAACCCTTTTAGGAAAATGACTTTTTAAATTAAAACTGTATCTTTATTAATAGTTACTCTCCATTAATCTATTATTGCACAAGCAAACGCTCCCTTCCTGCCCCCTTCTGTGGATTGTTTTCGCAGTATTATTTTGGAATACCACTTTTTTACAGCATCTTGTCTTGACAATAAAAATCTATTAATATACAATTCTCGTTAGTTCGGGCTAACTCTCTGGCGGTCAGCCAACAGTTATTTTCACTGTAAGTTAAAGGAAACGGATAGTGTGAAAAAATACTTATCCATTGGAAAAATTGCAAATATCGTGGGCCTTTCTGTCCAAACTATCAGGTATTACTGTAATATCGGCTTGTTAAAGCCGGTTTATGTGAACCCCAATAACAACTATAGATATTTTGATGTTAAGCAGATTCAACTGATTGATAAAATTAAATATTTACAAAATCTCGGAATGAGTTTGCAGACGATCAAGCACATAATCTTGAACGAGGACGCAGATAGTTTGGTAAGCCATTTGAATATTGCCAAAAAGGAATGCACTAAAGAAATTAATAGGTTACAGGACGTCGCAGATAGTATTTCTTGGTACAAAAACTATATTTCATACCCCAACTGCCAGGAATCCGAAAGATGCTATTGCATCAAAAATATGGATCTACGCTATTTATTTGCAGTAGAGCACAAGAGTGGGGAAACAGATGAAGATTTATATGCCAAATTTTACAGGCTGAAAAACTCAGGACAATATAAGGACTTAAATTATCAAGGACAAATTTGCTATATCCTTGACTATGATAGCTTTATCAAAAATCAAATCCATCTCATAAAGCTAGGAATGCCGGTAAAAGAGCCGCCTAAAAATCGTGAACATATTTTAAGAGTAGAAGAAGGAAAGTATTTATGTTTTCAACAGAATGATTTGTCCCAAGATTGGGATACAGCTTTTATCAGCTGTTTTTTCAAAAAAGCTTCCGAATATATATTGGCCTTCGAGTTTAGGAAAAGTTTTCATAATCCCAATGATTCCATTTATGAGTTTCAAATTCATATCAACGGAACGGAAGAAGGCAGCTTATAAAGATTATCTATAAGTGACCCTCCCCTTCCCTGATATCTTGAACTCAGCGGAAATCACTAGCTTTGAGATTGCAGGTGATATCTTTCCGGTCCAATGAGTTCTTACCGGAACAACTCTTACCAAGGAGACTGACCTTTTCCTGCTTAGCCTCCTCTTTTCTTCACCGCCTGCTCGGCCACCTTTTTACTTACCAGGTCACACACAAAAGCAAGGCTGTAGAGTCAGAAAATCAGCTTTCGTTTCCTCTTTCCACTTCCAGTGCTTAGGCCGCTCTTAAGGCCGGTTGACCACACCGACAAAGAGGGGGACACCATCGTGACCCTGGACCACAAAAAGGAAGGGCCGGTCCAGGAAAAAGTCAACCGTTTCCTCCGGCGGCATACCCGCCCCAAGAAGCATGAGTGTGTAGGCGGCTCCGGTAACACCGTCTTCGTCGACCATGACCCGGGCGGCATGCTTAGCACCGGAAAGGTAGACTTGCGCGTCCTCAGAAGTGGGAGAAAAGTCGGCTGCAGCAGTGAAAACCTTATGGACTCCCAGCTCTTGCAGGGCCTTCCCCAAGGCTATTTCACTCATGACATCAAATTTAGGCAGTTTGAAATTCACAGTCAGAAACTTTTGCTGCTCATAGGCCAAACAGTCCTCTAAGAGGGCATCCACTTGGGGGTTAGCCAATAATTCTTCCGGCCGGACACCCTCATCAGGCAGGAAAAACCACATGTTTCCGGCATAGGTCAAGCCTTTACTTATGGCGGCAAAATTGTCTCCCCAGTAGTAGCTATTGGGACGAGACTCAGACATGAAGCCCGTTTCCACAGGACCGGCAGACGAATGAAAAGTGCCCGGGGCCGTATCCCTCTTGCTAAATTCACTGTCCCACTTAGCTCGGAAGAGGATGGTAGAGGCCAGGGCCATTAAGCTGTTCTCATCGAAAGCTGCGCTGTCGACGCTGGACTCCAAGAGATTATCGGTCTGTTCGTTCAGCCACTCCTGCAGCCGGTCTGTCATGGCCGCACTGCCCATATCCCCTTGGAAAGCAGATGCTTTGTAAGTGTCTTGCAGAATCTGCAGGGTCTCTTTCTTAATGGAGAGGCCGTGATGAAACCAGACCGAGTTGGCTAGGAGGCTTGTCGTAAAGCCGTCGTTCATATAGTGGGCCTGCCAAAGAGAATGGGCCTTGGCCCGCAGCTCCTCAATCGTGTCAACACCGACCACCCCTAAGACTTCTTCCCGTGTAGCACCGGCAGTCATTTCCGCCAAGAGACTCAGGGCCATGTAGATGTTAAGGGGCGAATAAATGCGGTTTTCCTCATCATCAGCAAGAAGTAGGGGGTTGGCCTCACGGGCTAGGGCCATAACGCCTTCCTGGTAGCCCTGAGGCTGGTCGCGCAGCCTTCGTACATCAGAGTTCCAGAGCTTATAGGCCTTATTGTAGACCTCGTGGTCCACATTTGAACAGCCCAGCAAATCTTCTTCATGGGGATGGTCATGCATAGCAGGGTACTCAGGTGCAGCAAGTGTCTTTACACTTGATGCGGCAACGCCCCTTGACCAAGCCAGACTCGGAATGAAGAGGACTCCGGTCAGTATGAGGGTCAGAACAACCAGCCCGGCTCCAAGCCTCTGCCGGAAAGAGGGCTTCTTTTTCCGTCCTAGCGGCCCGGACTCTGTAATGGGCTTGCCATCCGGTTTTCTCATAGCATCTCGTAAGTCTTTAAGTTTCATAAAATCAACCCTCCTTAATGAATTTTCCTCTTCTTATACCAGTGTGGGATAGCCTTGCTGGCGCAAGACTTCATAAATAAGGATAGCTGCGGAATTGGATAAGTTTAAGCTCCTCTTATAATCCCGCATAGGAATGCGGAGCCCCCGTTCCGGGTGCGCCTTAATAAAGTCCTCCGGCAGCCCTTTTGTTTCTTTTCCAAAGACTAAAATACTCGGCTTGGAAATTACAAGTGTGCCCAGGTCCTTTTCGGCCTTGGTGGTCGCATAATAAATCTGGTAGTTCTCTTTAACTTCTTCTAAAAAGGCTTGATAGGTCTCAAGGCTGGGCCAGCTACGTATATTTAAGGCCGGCCAGTAGTCAAGACCGGCTCGTTTTAAGTATTTATCTTCCAGAGAAAAGCCTAAGGGCTCTATAAGGTGGAGTTCGGTTCCCGTCAAAACACAAGTTCTGGCAATATTCCCTGTATTCGATGGAATTTCCGGCTCAACTAAGGCGATAATATTCTTGTTCTCTTGCATGCTTCCCCCTTCAGATAGCTTTTAGGCATTTACAACTTGTATTGTACTACTCCTGAGACATTTTTGCCCCTAGCCTTTATTGTATTATCCCCTAAATCTCTATCGCCTCCTCTAAAACAAAAGCCCCCTTTTTGGCTGCTAAGAAAGAAAGGATTCCTGCCCGCTAGCGCAACTTTACAAGGAGAGGCTTGACATATTTTTTGGGGAGTAGCATACTCACCTTTAGTTAGTTTTGACTCACTTAACTTCAGTTTGTTTTTATTCAATTATATAAGTACTATGAGCAAGTGTTAGTACTTATTGCTTGAACAATATCTCGCTGTTAGGAAAGGACATGGACATGAAAACTATTTACAACATGAAGCCCGGCGAAGTTTGTCAGGTAGTGAAAATTCATTCCTCCGGCCCTCTAAAACGCAGGTTTAATGACATGGGCCTGATTTGCGGAGCAGAGGTGGAGTTTATAAAAACAGCCCCTCTTGGAGACCCCCTGCAAATCAAGGTAAAAGATACCAACCTGGCTATCCGTATCGAGAATGCCGAGCAAATTGAAGTAAAGTAAAAGATTGAAGCGCAATCAATCGAGTCAAACAAAATTAAGATTTAATTGCTATTAGGGATAGCAAGCAAATTAAGAGAGAAGATATACCTAATATGAGTGTGCAAATTGCCTTATGCGGCAACCCCAATAGTGGGAAAACAACTTTGTTTAATGATTTGACCGGGGCTTCCCAGTATGTTGGCAACTGGCCGGGGGTAACAGTAGAAAAAAAGACGGGGATAATTAAGGGGAATAAGGACCTCTCTATCACCGACCTGCCCGGAATTTATTCACTTTCGCCTTACTCTTTAGAAGAACGTATTGCCCGCGACTTTCTTTTGGAAGAAACGCCGGATTTGATTATTAATATTGTTGACGCTTCTAACCTGGAGCGAAACTTGTACCTAACCACCCAACTCATCGAACTTGGCTTGCCCATGATTGTCGCCCTGAATATGATGGATGTTGTGGAAAAACAAAAGAGCAAGCTGGATAGCCAAAAGCTTGAATCTTTGCTAGCTGTCCCCGTTGTAGAAATTGTAGCCCTCCGCGGCCAAGGGAGCGACAAACTTGTTGAAACTATTCAGAAACTTTCAGGAGAGCTGGCTCCTGCAAGGAAATCCTCATCCCTTCAGCATTCTGACTTAGCCTTGCATAGACTTGCGATGAGTAGCCCGAAAACCTGTTTAGCCCATCCCTTGATTTTTGATGATGCTGTTGAAGCTGTTCTCAGCGAAATCGAAATAGAATTAGAAGAGAAAGATCGCCCCTCTCTTTACGAGAAAGTAAGTAGCCGCTGGATTAGTGTCAAGCTTTTTGAAAAAGATGAGCTCGTCCTGGCCGATATCGGTCTGTCCGACCCTTTAAAAGAAAAAATTAAGGCTCTGGAAGAGGAAGAGCAAGATGATAGCCAGAGCATTATTTCCGGAGCCCGCTATTGCTCAATCGGCAACTTGCAAAGGGAAGTTTTGACCACAAGCCAAAAGAAGGGGCCAAGCTTCTCTGACCGAATCGACAATATTGTCACCAATAAATGGCTGGCCTTCCCCATCTTCTTTCTTGTCATCTTCCTTGTCTATTATATCTCGGTCAGTACCGTTGGTACTTTGGTTACCAACTGGACAAATGATGTCTTTGTGGGTGAAATGATTCAAGGCAATGCAGTCCGCTTCATGGAAGACCACGGGGTTTCCGACTTCCTTACAGGCCTTGTTGGTGACGGTATTATTGGCGGGGTTGGTGCCGTTCTTGGCTTTTTACCACAAATCACCATTCTTTTTCTCATGCTGGGTTTCCTGGAAGAAACGGGCTATATGGCCAGAATCGCCTTTATTCTCGACCGCGTTTTCAGGCACTTCGGCTTATCCGGAAAATCCTTTATTCCCATGCTTATCGGTACAGGTTGTTCCGTCCCGGGCATTATGGCAGCACGGACCATTGAAAATGAGAATGACCGCCGGATGACCGCCATTACGACTTCTTTTATTCCTTGCGGGGCCAAACTACCTATTATCGGCCTCTTTGCCGGGGCTGTCATTGACAATGGCTGGTGGGTAGGTCCCTTCGCCTACTTTTTGGGAATTTTCGCCGTCCTCTTTTCCGGTATTGTCTTAAAGAAAACAAAAGGTTTTGCAGGAGATCCTACGCCTTTTGTTATGGAATTACCGGCCTATCGTTTGCCCACCTTGAAAAACCTCTTTATGATTACCTGGGAGCGGGTCTTTTCCTTCATTAAAAAAGCCGGCTCAATCATCCTTCTTTCCAGTATTATCATCTGGTTTCTCCAGGCCTATGGCTGGAAGCAAGGCATCACCGCCATCAGTGATGTGGACCAAAGTTTTTTGGCCAAGATAGGAAACCTCTTTGCCTGGCTCTTTCTTCCTCTTGGCTTCGGCAACTGGCAGGCAGCAGTTGCCACCATCACCGGTTTAGTGGCCAAGGAAAATATTGCCAGCACCTTCGGCATCCTCTTCGGTTTGAGTTCCGATGCCTTAGAACTTGTTGAAGCCGGCGAATGGGCAGAACTATCCTTAATTTCAGACCATTTCTCTTCCCTCTCCGGCCTGTCCTTCTTGATTTTCAACCTAATCTGCATCCCCTGCTTTGCCGCCGTTGGCGCCATGCACCGGGAGCTGGTTTCAGCCAGGTGGACCATCTTCGGCATTTCCTATCAAATGGCTCTTGCCTACTCCATGTCACTAATCACCTACCAATTCGGCCTGGTCTTTAGCGGGGCCGCTTTTAGTATCAGCACCCTGTTTGCCCTGGCCCTTCTTCTGGTATGGCTTTATTTACTCTTCAGAAAATCCGCTAACCGGCAAATATAACCGGAGAATAAAATCGGCAAATAAAATAAACAAATGTAACAACAAGGAGAATACATTTCCCCTATCATATAGCTGAGGCTGGAAGGCTGTCCCGCCAAATTAATCCTCTTAGACATATTTAGCTTAGCAGATAGGCTAGAAAGCAGGTGTCAACCATGAAAGAATTTATGCCCATGTTTCTCCTCAGTGCCGGTGATATTTTTGTCGGCCTCCTTGTCCTGGCTCTTATTATTTTCGCCATTCGCAGCACTAAAAAGAAAAAAGCAAGCGGCGGCTGTGCCGGTTGCCCCTACGCCGGGAAATGTTCTTCTGAAAACGACTCTTGCCCCGGCAAGTGAGGCTATAGCTAGGCTAGCCCGCTGAAATGCCACCTCCCTCTCTCGCGCGCGACACAGACCGGTCGTTGACTGCATCAACAACTATCTGCGCTCTCTCTCGCGAGCGCGCGACACAGACGCCAATACCCGGAGACTTGCGCAGGCTCTCTCTCGCTCTCTCAATATAACTATTGAGAAAACTTAGTATTTGGGGAATAAGCGGCAGATTCTTGAGCAAACAAGACGAACTTCTCCACTTGCCAACAGCTTTCCGTCAAATGTCTTGGTTGCTTGAAGAAACTAGTGTTATAATGGCAGATACGAATAAATTAAACTACTTTTTAGATTAAGTTAAGCTTTTAACCAGAGGGAAAAGGGGAACACAATGGAAAAGTTAACAGCAGCTATTTTATACCATAAGAAAATAATCCTTCTGGTTATTCTCATTCTCTCTATTATTTCAGCCTATCTAGCCCTAAAAGTCCCTATTAATTACAACATCCTGGACTATCTTCCGGAAGATACCCCCTCAACCAATGCCCTGGACCTTCTGCATGAGGAGTTCAAGGATGATATACCTAATCTGCAAGTTGTCCTGGAAGACATTAGTTATGAAGAGGCTATCTCTGTTAAAGAAAAGCTGTTGGAACTTCCGGAAGTTTCTTCCGTCATGTTTTTAGACGATATCAAAGAACTTGCCGGGGCCTTTTTGCCGGAAGGGGCGGAAGCTATCTACTTCAAAGAGAACATGGCCAATCTCTCTGTCGCTGTGGATACAAAAGATTATTTAGGAAGCCTTGAGACTATACGAGCTGTCCTACCCGAAAACGTCAGGCTCGGTGGCCAGCTCGTCGCCTTTGCCGCAACCAACAAGGCCACCACAAGTGAAATTAGCCAAATCATGCTTTTTGCTCTCCCCATCGCCCTGATCATTCTTTTAATTTCCACAAGATCCTGGTTTGAGCCGGTCATTTTTTTACTAAGCATCTTTGTGGCCATTCTTTTAAACCTCGGTACAAATATCATTTTTCCCAGTATCTCCTTTATCACCATGGCCATTGCCTCCATCTTGCAAATGGCCGTCTCCATGGACTATTCCATCTTTATGTTGAACCGTTTTAACCAGTATCGTGATAACGGCGACTCCATTGATAAAGCTATGCAAAAGGCCATGATGAAATCCTTTACCGTCATTTTATCCTCCGCCTCAACGACCTTCTTTGGTTTTTTGAGCCTTATTTTTATGAACTTCCTGCTTGGCCCGGATATGGGCCTTGTCTTGGCCAAAGGTATTGTTTTCAGCCTATTATCCACCTTCCTTTTCTTGCCTTGCTTTGGCTCACTTGTCTACAAGTTTATTGATAAAAGCAGTCACCGTTCTTTCCTACCCTCAAGTGAGACTTTCGCTAAAGTGGCTCGCTTCTCTATGAAATTTGCCCCCCTTACCATTCTTGCCGTTGCCCTTCTTGCCGTACCTTGCTTCAAGGCTCAGAAGAAAATCCACTTCCTTTACGGTATGGATCCTTTTACCGAGGATTCAAAGGAATATGCCGACCAGGAATTTATCGCCGCTCATTTCGGTGATGAGCAAAGTTTCGTTTTACTGGTTCCGGCCGGTGATTACAAGAAGGAGGAAGCCTTACTCCAAGAGCTGGAGAAATTCGAGCATGTAAATAACATCATATCCTATACCGGAACGGTTGGCCGGAATATTCCTACTCAATTGGTCCCGGATTCAGTGAAAAATTTATTAGAAACAGAAGCCTATACCCGCTTTATTTTGACAAGCAACTTAGATGATGAGGGCGAAGCTGTTTTTGAAGAAGTAGGAAAAATGCGAGCCCTGGCTTCTGCCCTATATGGAGAAGATAGCCACTGGATTGGAGAAAGCTTTTCCCTCCTTGATATGAAAGAGGTCATCCAAGATGACAATACGCGGGTCAACTTATTAACTATTGCAGCGGTCGCCCTTATTTTACTCCTCTCTTTCCGCTCTCTGAGCCTACCGGTAATCCTTGTCTTTACTATCGAATTTGCTATTTGGGCCAATCTTTCCACCATCTACCTCACGGGTCGGGCCCTAAACTACATCGGCTATCTGGTTGTTTCTACTATTCAGCTCGGGGCTACCGTAGACTACGGAATTTTAATGACGGAAAACTATCTGGACTACCGTCACAAGTTTAATGCTAAAGACTCAGCCATCAAGGCCATTACCCATACCATTCCGGCAATTTTGCCTCCGGGTCTCATCTTGAGCAGTGTCGGTTTTGTTTTATCTGTTGTTTCCTCTCTCCCTGTTGTCTCGGACATCGGCCTCGTTCTGGGGCAAGGTGCACTGGCCTCCCTGCTTAGTGTCATCTTCCTCCTGCCGCCCCTCCTGCAATACCTCGACCCCCTCATTTACCGTACAACATTAAATCCGGGTAACTGGCTCGGGATTGTGAAAAAAAGCAAAGAGTGATAGAGGAAATACCCTCATAGGTTGATGGCTGCCGGTAAGTATAAAGCGACCATTCTTCCCTCTGTCCTCATCGACCATAACTTGTATTACCGGCAGTTTCTATTATCTAAAATGGCCTTAGCCTAATCATAAACCTTCTTGTATTCGGAAAAAATCAGATCTTGGCCGGCCTGATTCGGATGTGGATCACAAAACTTATTGTAAAAACCGGTAAGGCTGTCCTTATTGGGCGAAGTATAAAAAGCCTTGTGGATGTCGACAACACGATAGTCAAAGTCATTCGAGAGCAGCTCAGCATACAGCGTTTTCGTATTGCGTATAATATAGTTTATTCCGTAATTATCTGCAGTATTATTCTCAAAATAAGGGTTATCACATCTGCTTGCGAAATCAAAGGTCCAAGAGAAAAATCACTCAATTGCTTTAGCACATCAATCGTATTATTGCCGCTGGCACTCTCATCATGATAATTGCCCGGAAGGATCCTCATGGCATCTCTAAACTGCTCAATATAGCTATAGCTGTCTGTTCCGCCGAGCAAATAATTAAACAAGCTCGTATAATAGTAACCATAGGGAATGGAATCTCCAAGTGCCACATAGCTTGTCGCCAGTATTTCCTCACAGCTTGCTGTACCGTCAACCACTGTAGCGTGATAGCCGGCTTCCGGCCTGTCATGATATGCGACAGCAAGCTTTCCATGATATCCATTTGAAATCGTACAAGATATCAATAGGAGCAGCAAAACTCTTTGTGCTTTTTTTCACAATATCCCCCTTTGTTTTTTTGCCCTTATCCGGCAATCTCGCCAGCAATGAACTCTTAAGCTCTTTGTTTGAACAGTTAGCTACTTTCTACCAGCAGTAGCTTTATTTGTCAAAAAGCCTCATTATTACAAGCCATTATCCTATATTTCGGATGTTTTAATTTTAACTTACATTTTGCATTAGCTTCTTTTTACAAAGATTTAATCTAAATTTTTACCTTCCCTTGATGTTCTGCAAACCATTTTTCCCTATCCTAGGAACGGAACCAAAATTAAGGAGGGTTATCCATGAATTATGTAAAAAAAGTATGTCTTATCGCACTTGCCTTGCTGCTCACCTTCAGCGCCGTTTTCGTTCCCGCAAACGTCCTTGCTGAAGAAGCCCCTGCACCCAAGTATATTTTCTTGTTTATCGGTGACGGCATGAGCTATCCCCAATTCCAATTGGCCAGTAACTACCTCAACGCCCGTGAAAATCCCAATCCTGAAGTCTTAGAAACCAGCAATTACTATCTAAGTTTCATGGACTTCCCCATTGCAGGAAGTGCTAACACCTATGACTCTACCTCTTTCTGCCCGGACTCCGCTTCAACAGCTACCTCCATTGCTTCCGGTCAAAAAACCCACTCCGGAACCATCAACATGGACGTTAATAAAGAAGTTACTTTTGAGACCATTGCTGAGAAATTACACGACCAGCTCGGTTGGAAAATTGGTATCATCTCAAGCGTAAACTTAAACCATGCTACACCGGCCGCATTCTATGCCCACCAACCCAGCCGTAACAACTACTATGAAATCGGTCTGGAATTAATCGAGTCCGGTTTTGAATATTTCGCCGGTGGCGGTTTGAAATCAGTAACCGGTAAAGAAAAAGACCAAGAAAACTTATATGACCTTGCTGAAGCCGCCGGCTATACCATTGTCTTTACAAAAGAAGAAGCTGAAGCCATCACTGCCGGACAAGAAAAAGTCATTATCATTGAAGAATTCCTGGCTGACAGCGATTCCATGCCTTACGAAGTAGACCGCACAGAGGATATGCTTTCCTTAGCTGACTACACAAGAAAAGGTATTGAAGTTATAGATAACGATACCGGTTTCTTCATAATGGTTGAAGGTGGAAAAATTGACTGGGCCTGTCACGCCAACGACGCCGTAGCCACAATCCACGATACCATTGCTCTGGGTGACGCCGTACAAGTAGCTGTTGACTTTGCCGCAGAACATCCCGATGAAACACTCATCCTGGTCACCGGTGACCACGAAACAGGTGCTCTTTCTATCGGTTTTGCCGGTACATGGTACAATACCTTCTTGCACCTCTTAGATAACCAATCCATCTCTCAAACCAAGTTTGACACGGATATTCTCCCCGCCATTATCGAAGAAGAAAAATCCTTTGAAGAAGTCCTCGTCATTATCGAAGAGAACTTTGGCCTAAAAGCTGAAGGTAATGAAGATGACGATTTCGTCCTCTCCGAATATGAAATCGGACTCTTACAAGAAGCCTACGACACAACCGTTGCAACCTATACCTCAGATGTCGAACTCGACTACGAGCAGGGCTTACTCTATGGTGGATACACCCCGCTTACCATAACCGTCACCCACATCGTCAATAACAAATGTGGTGTAGAATTCGGTTCATACGCCCACACCGGTGTGCCTGTTGCTGTATTCGCCGATGGTCCCGGTGCTCAGATCTTCAGTGGCTACTATGAAAACGCAGATATCTTCCACAAATTAGTTGAACTCACAAACGTCCAGTAAGAGGCAAAGATTCTGTCTAAGATTGGTATCAGTAAGGAGAATATACATTTGTTATTAGCCCTTTTCTGAAAAGCCTTTCATGAACAAACAAAGGAAGGCCCCCCTATACTAACTAGGTCGGGCCTTCTTGCTGTCTACTCAAATCTTATAGTCCTAGCTTTTTCATGCTGGAAAATATCATAGAAGGTAGGGAAAAACACTATGCTCGATAAAGAAAAACTTAAACACGCTCATATAAAATATCATCTTCCGGAATGGATTTCGCTTCTTTGTATTGTCCTCTTAATATTTATGAAAACCGGCTTCGAAGACCGCTTAATCTATCGGGATGGAGAACAAGTGAGGGCAAAAGTTCTCAAGGTCTATAACGAGAACATACAGCAATCAGGTGTTGTCCTCTCAGGAGAGCAGGGGGCAAGGGTCCGGATTTTGGATGGTACATTTAAAGGCGAGGAACACGTCGGCACGAACTTTCTTAGCGGCAATCTGACCAACGACACTATTTATGAGGAGGGTGATATTGCCAGAGTTTTGGTAAACCATAAAAAAGGAGCTGTCACCTTTGTTAACCTCATTGACCACAACCGTATCCCCTATGAAATAGCCTACTTCGCCCTCTTTGCCATACTCATTACGCTTGTCGCCGGGCGAACGGGTTTCCGTTCTCTTCTTTCCTTTGTTCTATCCATTTTGGCCATTTGGAAGCTGCTCATACCCTATGTCCTAAAAGGGGCCAACCCCATACTCCTGGGGCTCGTTATAATTACAGCCATAACCGTCTTCATCATCCTCCCTATTTATGGGATCTGCTATCGTTCCTTGTCGGCTATCCTGGGAGCCCTTCTAGGTATCCTGGCCACCCTCTTACTGGGACTAATCGGAACAAAAATCTTCCATTTAACCGGAACTGTCATGCCCCAATCAGAAAGTCTTCTTTATGCCGTATCCGGCAGCCTGAATCTTACCGAAATCTTTATTATGTCTGTTTTTATCGGGGCATCAGGAGCAATCATGGACTTAGCCGTAGATATCACCGCTGCCGTAGCAGAAGTTATCGCTAAAAAACCCAGCATGGAATGGCAGGAAGCTTTCCGCTCCGGAATGAACGTGGGCCGGGCTTCCATGGGGACTATGACAACCACCCTCCTCCTTGCCTATTCCGGCGGCTACATCACCTTGCTTATGGTCTTCATGGCCCAAGGTACACCCCTGCTAAACATTTTAAACTTCAGAGATGTAGCAGCAGAAATCCTGCATACCCTTGTCGGTAGTATCGGACTTGTCCTCGTAACTCCGGCTACTGCCCTGGTTGCTGCTATTTTGCTCTGCTCCAAAGGAAAATTGGAAATCATTTATAATGAATACAAGCAACTGAAAGAGGAGGGCATTCTTCCTGAAGACACTGTTTTCTGCCCTGAAACTTTTATCCGGACCGGCTTTAGACCGCATGCAGAAAATTTAAAAGAGCTAAAGAGTTAAAAATGCTGCGTCAAATCTGGTTAACCCTTCCATCCGTGTCCGGCTGGAGGGGTTTTATTATGCCAAAATACAGTTTCAAATTTAAGATATGAGAAAGAAAGAGTGGCGAAAAGCTCAAAAAGATTAATTCTTCTTAACTATTTCAAAATATTTCACAATTGGCCAAATGAAATCTATAGCCCTGCCATTCTTCTGATGTACTATTATCCTACTTCAAAATTAAGCCATATTCACCCTTTTACCCTTAGTTTAGTTTTTTAATTGTCTTTTTATTCAATATAAGATAGAATTAAGAAGAATTAAGGAAATACTGGAAAGTGAGGTTTATGGAGAATATATGTTCATTAAAACCGATACGTCTTTTTTCCTTGAGACTAACTTGCCTCCGGGTTAAGGCGTACAAAGACTTTGAAGCTTAAGAATGGAGTTTACCGCCCGGAAAAAACCGTCCCGTAAATTCCGATTAGTTACAATATCGTTCTTTAAAAGTCTAACTGAAATCTGATTAATAATTATGTATAATTAGTTCTGCAAGTTCCAAGTATTTACCCTTGTCTTGCAGCAAATGATTTACTTAGAAAAGGAAAGATGTACCCATGTTGTATGATGTTGTTATTTTAGACGATGAAGTGGAATTAGCGGAGAGCACTGCTGAATACTTAAATTTATTTAACATTAAGACAAGCTACGTCACTACTGCCGCTCAGTTGGATACTTTCCTGAATGAGCACAAGGCAAAAATCATTTTACTTGACATTAATTTACCTGATGACTCCGGCTTTGCCATTTGCAAAAGAATCCGTGAAAGTGATGAAGCCACTTCCATTGTTTTCATCAGCGCACGCAATAGGGAGCAAGACCAGGTTCTGGCCTTAAGTATAGGGGGAGATGACTATATCGTAAAACCCTATTCGCTTTCCTATTTGCATGCAAAAGTTAACCGTATGCTGCTACGTCTTAATGCTGATCCAAGCAGGCACGAAACCTACAATCAAGGAAATTTAACGGTGGACTTTTCGCGAGCAAAAGTATTTATTCAAGATGAGGAAATCCCTTTAAAAGCAATGGAGTACAAGCTCCTGAACTTCTTAATCAAACAGCGGGGGAAAATTTGCACAAAAGATGAGATTTTTTCAGAAGTCTGGGAAGACTTAAATACCGGTGACGGTACACTGAATGTCCACATTCATCACCTCCGTGAAAAAATAGAGAAAAATCCCCAGGAACCCCAAGTCATCCGCACAGTCTGGGGGCGTGGCTACACTTGGGATGAAGCAGGGCAAATTTAGACTTGCCCCGGAGACTATTTCTAGCCGTTCATTCTAGCCGTTCAATAGCAGAGCCATTGAAGAGCCATTGAACTATCCACAAACTACAGAAAAGAATTTAAAAGAATTAAAGCAAGCTGATAAGTGAAGGACTATGGAAAAGAAACTGAGAACAATCATTATTATCAATATCCTTTTGCCTATCCTTACCTTTCTCGTGCTTTTGTTTTTTGTAGCCAACATTGAAGTTAAAAGCATTACTATTGTAGAGATCAATGACATCCGCTACGAGGCGGAAAAGCTCCTGAGAATTAACAAGCAAAATTTGCAGGCTGATGATTTCCAAGTTCCCTTGGTCTTTGAAAAAACGGAAGTCGATTTCTCCTATGCCCTCATAGACCGGGAGCAAAACATCCTCCTTCTTTATAACTGGGAAGACTTTAAAAGCATTGCCGCTGAGCTGGAGCACCATGCCTTAGTCCTCCCCTTGGAGAATGAGGAAAATGTAAGCGTCCTCTTGAAAAACCCCGGTATTGCTCAATTGCAAGCAAAATACACCCAGCTCTTCTTTATCGTATCCCTACTTGTAGCCATCCTGTCCTTGGGCAACATCCGACTTGTTTCTCATGTAAACAATCGCGTCCTCCGCCCCTTCCGTGACTTACAGGATTTTGCCAAAGAAGTGGCCGCAGGAAATTTTAATCTTCCGCTCAGACAGGCTAAGGGAAATATTTTCGGTGCTTTTACTGAAAGTTTTGATATATTACGCGAAGAATTAAGAGATTCGCGCCTGGCTGAAGCTAAAGCCATGGAAAGCAAGCAGGAGTTGCTGGCACAATTATCTCATGACATCAGAACCCCGCTAGCCTCTATTGATGCTAAGACAGAACTCATTCTCATTTACAGCAAGGATGAGAAAATCCGTAAAGAGGCAGAAACTATTCTTAGGAAGAGCAAACAAATTGAAAGCCTTATTAGCCAACTCTTTGACCATAGCATGAAGGCCTTGCAAGATATTAGGGGGGAATATATAGAAAGCTATAGTTCCGATGACCTGGTAGAATTGATAAAAAACTCCGACTATCAAAATCGTTGTCAGATTTCCGCCTTCCCTCCCTGCCTGGTAAACATCTCCCACAAGGACCTCAAGCGGGTTTTGGATAATATTTTAAGCAACTCATATAAATATGCTAATACGACCATTCATTTATGTCAAAGCATGCATACAAGATAATATGCTTCAGATTTCCCTTCGCGATTTCGGACCGGGCATCAAAGAGGAAGAGGAGGAAGTCATCTTTACTAAATTCTATCGGGGTGACAATGTAAAGGACACACAAGACGGGGCCGGCCTGGGGCTCTTTATCAGTAAGAATTTAATTCAGCAAATGGGTGGCGAGATAATCGCGAAAAATGCCGATCCCGGCCTGCAGTTCAACCTCTACCTGGCCTTAAGCTAACATTTCCGGCTAAAATCTCCCTATTCACTAAAAAACAAGCTAAAAAAGGAAGAAATTATCTTCTTATAGCTGTATAATTTACCTATGTAAGAGAATCATTTTTCCTTGCTGTTGTTTAGCTTGTAAATGATTATGCTTACTTGGGAGGTTTGCTTGGAAAAATATATCCTTGAGGCGGAAAAATTATCAAAAAGCTTCTCCACCCGCGGAGTGCAAAATCACATTTTGAAGAATGTTGATTTGAAAATTAAGGAGGGCGATTTTACCGTGATTATGGGCGCCAGCGGTGCCGGTAAAACGACCCTTTTATACACCTTATCCGGTATGGTTCGTCCAAGTCTGGGCAAGGTAATTTACCGGGGCACCAATCTTTCTGAGCTGACCAATGACGAGCTTGCCATATTTAGGCGAGAGCATTGCGGCTTTATCTTTCAACATGCCTACCTTATTGACAGCATGAGCGTTATGGATAATGTGCTTGCTGCTGCCTTCCTTGTTCCCGGCAATCGGGATGAGCAAATTCAAGAGGCCAAAGAGCTCTTTAGTAAGGTTGGTATTTCAGAAAGCCTGCAGGAAACTTTCCCCTCCCGCCTTTCCGGAGGCGAGGCCCAACGTTGCGGTATTGTTCGTGCCATGATAAACAAGCCTCAACTACTCTTTGCCGATGAGCCGACAGGGGCCCTTGATTCCGAAACAGGAAATAATGTTTTGGATTTGCTGACAAGCTTTAACCTTGAGGGGCAAAGCATCTTGCTTGTTACTCATGATATCACTTCAGCAGAACGCGGAAACCGTATCATTTATTTGAAGGATGGAAAAATTATCGCTGACCTGGACCTGGGAAAATTTGAGAAAAATGATTTCACCCGCCACAACAAAGTATCACACTTTGTTGAGGAAATGAAACTAAGTCCCGGCTCCAACAGCTTCAGGAACTCTAGGGAAGAATAATAGGCCAAAACCCTGTTAGTTAGCAGGGAATCTCTCGAAAGGCAATATAGGAGAAGTTAAGTGCGAGCTATCTGGCATCTAATCAAAGCGCTGCAGGGCAGGAATAAATTCAGGCAAATTCTTGCTTTTATTACCTTGCTCACCGCTGCCAGTGCCCTAACCCAGTCAGCCTTACTGCTCCTTACCAGATATCCGCAATTTATAGAGAAAAGTGCCTACACCCTCCATACGGAAGATGTCGGTTTTCTCACACATGCCATCGACAACCAGATTTTACTCCTGAATATTATACAGGACGAGCGAGTTCGCGATCTTGAATCTACTCCTACAGGCATTACCTACGCCTCTTTCCCCTATGCGAGCTCTGAAAAGGAAAGTCTCGTCATCTTCCGCAACAATCAATGTCATTCGCGGATATCTGAAAATAAACACCTTGATGAATTAAGCCCGGAGATAAAGGCCGAGGCTGAATACCCCTTGATTTATCTTCCCTATATTTTTAAAT
Organism: Bacillota bacterium; assembly: GCA_023622515.1. Classification (GTDB taxonomy): domain Bacteria; phylum Bacillota; class Clostridia; order Saccharofermentanales; family DTU023; genus SFFI01. The sequence continues at coordinate 27,262 of JAMNZB010000030.1, forward strand.
ATGGCGGCTACTACCGGGTAGGAGACCTGTTTTCTCTCCGGATTCATGAACAAGTCTACCCCTTTACTGTTGCCGGTTTTTCACAGAATATCCTACTTGGTACAAGCAACCTTGGTCTCTTGGAGTTTATCCTCGACATGGAAGACTATAATGATTTTTTAAGGCAAACGGAGGGGATTTGCGCCGGACACTGGACAAAAGTTTTGCTAGAGAACAGGCAAGATGCTGAATCCTTCACTTCCGAAATGGTCCACCTTTTCCACCGGGATAATGGGCAACATGCCCTTTTGGCAGATAATTGTGAAGAAGCAGAAGATTGTTCAGATTTGTTTTACGAGCCTCTAATAAGTTTTAATCTTAGCCAAGCCATCCGTAGCCGAATATTGATTTCCTATACTATTGCCATCGTCTTGATTACCATGTCTATTGCCTGTACAATCATCAGCCTTATCTGTCTGCGTTTTCTTATTCAGATTACGATTGAGAATACAACAAAGAGTATTGGCATCATGAAGGCCATAGGCTATTCCGACCTGCAAATCATCATTGCTTTTCATGCTTACTTCATGATACAGGTTTTTTTGGCCATTGTTCTGGGGCAAGTCTATTCTTATGCCAGCCTGCCCTTTATTTCCATCCTCCTCTCCACGGAATCAGGTGTTTTTTGGCAACAGAATTATGATTTTCCCATCAGCCTCCTCAGCGCCTGCATCTTAACGGCTATTGTCTCATACAGGACCTTATCCACAAGCTTTCAGACTCGAAACGTTGAGCCTATGACTTCTATTCTCGGCAAAAACGCTAGCAACACTTTCAAAAAAAATTATCTTCCCCTAGCCAAAACAAAATCAAACCATCCTGCTCTCTTTGCCCTGAAAAGCACCCTGCATAATCCCACAGCTAGCTCCCCTGTCTTTGTGACGCTTATTCTTTCCAGCTTTTTATGCCTCTCAATCCTAATCTTGTTCAGCAATATTCGAAGTGGGAGTTCTACCATTATAGAGGCTGCTTCCGGCTATCCTGTCCATATCATAATCAATCCCGAGGAAGGGACGGATAAATATTCACTGAAAGAGAAACTAAGGGCTGAGCCGGCAGTTGCTCATGCTGATTTTATAGACGCCAAATTGGTTGACATTCAGTCAAAACAAGGCATCGCCCTTGTTAATGAAAACTTTGATTATATAAAAGATCGGCTTATTTACGAAGGGCGGGCCCCTCGGCATGACAATGAAATTTCTATGAATGGACTCTTTGCCAAGGAATTAGGTGTAGGAATCGGTGATTTTGTCCCCATAAGCGCTTATCAGGGAGAAGAAAAATTTCTGATTACCGGTCTGGCCCACGGGTCGCAATTTCTTGGACGCCATATTCAAATAACTTGTGAAGGCTTTAATCGATTAGCCCCTCATGCCCATCAAGAGAAAATCGGCCTGTTTTTTGGGCCTGAAATCAGCCAGGCACAAATTGAAGCTTATACCAACTACTTGGCCCAACAAGAAGAAATCAGCCAGGCCATCAACTTGGCCAGACAAAGTCATATTCGCCAAAGTAACTTTCGCTATATTGCCCGCATGGTTACAATCATTGCCCTGCTTGTCATGGCTTTGATTATTTTTGCAACCATACACATTGTTGTCAGAACTGTCCGGAATAGGACCAACCGCGACTACAGCCTTCGCAAGTTTATCGGCTATACCTACTCCAGCCTGAGAAATGAGATTATTTTAAGCTATGCTCCCGCCATTCTGGGTGGCTGCCTAATAGGGTCTCTTTTAAGCATACTCTTTCTCAAGCCTATCACTATGCTCCTCTTTAGTTTATTCGGCATCCTAGAGGTAGAACTTATTCCCTTTCCTGAAGTTATTCTTCCGGTAAATATCGTCTTGTCTACTTACTCCATTGCCATCTGCATTCTTCTTTCCAGAAGTTTGCAAAGTGTCGATTACTACGAGCTTATTACAGAGGACGCCCGCTTTAGGGGGGAAAAGTAGCCGGTCTAAAGCCCGAAATTTATATTTCTCATTTTTACCTTTTACTTCATTGACTTCTTTAGTTCTTCCAGATTCCGCGCCCTGCCGCCTTTGCTTCAGCTGCTGCCAGCCGCAAAAGCTGGTCATAGCTTGTGTTGGGCGGGTAGGATTTCTGATAGGCATAACCCTCTCTGCAGAGCATTTCATTAAGCATGAGGTCTTCAAGCCAAACATAAACAAGAAGTCTGTCATATTGGTCATATTTTTCCACATCAGTTTCAATAAAATAGCCGCCCTCATAGGAGGCAAGATAGTTTTTTAAAAATTCGGATGCCTCAACCCCTTCCTTGGTCTTGCGTTCGGGATTATCATCAACGGACTCCGGGGCATCTATTCCGATTAAGCGACAACGCTCCTTCCTTCCATCCACCTTCAAAATTAAGGTATCCGCATCAACCACGCGAACAAGTTCGGCAGGGATTAAATTTTTTGTTTCTTGCTTATCTCCTTGTACAAGCTCTTGCGACTCACTACTAGCCGCTTCTGCAGAATCCAGAAAGTCTATAACAACGTCCTTAACATCTTCGATGCTTTTAATATCTTTGATGTCTTTTAAATCTTTGATATCGGCAAGATCGGCAACATAGTTAATAAGTAAAGAAAGGGCTATGATAATTAGGAGGCCGGTCAGGGTCGATAATTTCTTCTTGCCACTTTCTACCTGACGACTTTGGCCGGTTTGCCTGCTTGGCTTGCTTCTTTTCTCTATCTTGTCTCGTAATTTCATTGGCTGCTAATGCTTCCTTTCCTCTACTTTATTTCACTTCCATTCATTAAGCCTATCCGGTATAGGCTATATAGGCAGACAACTCCGACCTCCGGCCCGCTCCTGTCTATGGCCCTTTTTTGATAGCCTTTCCCATCACTTCCCTACTTGAGGCTAAGGCTTTTTCCAGGCGGGGAACAAGGGCGGTCGCCTCATACTTTTCCGGTTCTTGAAGGGCCGCTTCAACAGGCAAGACCCAACCGTAGGTCTTGTTCTCTATGGGGTAGCCGGGATAGGTCTTATACATATAGAGGGGAATATAATCGGCCAGGAGGATATCGGCTCCCTCCTCTGTCTTTTCTATCAGAACTCTGGCTAAGGCTCCCTCCTCTGCCCGTCCGTCACTATTACCGGTTTCCGGCTGTTGGTTAGAAACAAAGTTCCCTAAGGAATAATAGCAGATCATTTGTCCTGAAGGATTATTCGCCGGAAGAGTAACAAGGGGTTGGACAACATGGGGGTGGGTCCCGATGACCAAATCAACACCGGCATCAGCAAGAATTTGGGCGTAATGCTTTTGCCAGCTATCCGCCTCTCTTGCATATTCTATTCCCCAATGCATAAAGAAAATGACTAGGTCCGCTTTCTCTGCCCGCATTGCAGCCACCCTGTCCCGCAAACTCTTTTCATCCGCCGCATGGATATCGCTAAGTCCCGGTTCGACACAAAAGCTATCAATCAGTTTTTCTGCCTCCGGGGGAATAGCTGCCCCATTTAAGGTCCGCTTTCCACCGCTTCTTGCCGTTTCATAGCTAAAGGCGGAAAAAGCCAATTTAATGCCCTTACAGTCAACAAGTACATAGCCCTTTTCTTTTTCAGAAAGCCGGGTTCCAATCGTACCTATACCTGCCTCCTGTAAAGTTTCCAAAGTGGAAAAGACACCCTCCAGGCCGGCATCCATAGCATGGTTGTTCACCGTGGTAAGATAATCAAAGCCGGCATCCCGTATGTTTTGCGCCAGTTCTTTAGGGGCCCGAAAAACGGGATAGCCATAATAGGGCTTGCCGGTTATCGTCCCCTCCATGTTGGCAAAGGCCAAATCGGCCTCATGAAAAATATCCTCCGTGTAGCGGAAAAGCCAGGAAAAGTCTGCTGTGCCGTCGGGATTAATCCCTTGATTTAAAATGGGCAAATGGATGAGGAGGTCACCGGCAAAAATTAGTTCAATAGGCTCTCTTTCAGCTTCCCGGCCGGACTCTCTTTCCCCATCTGACAAGTCAGCTTCCTCTCCGCTTCTTCCTTGCTCCTCTTCCTTTCCACTGCTTCCCGGCTCATCTCCCCCTACACTTGCTTTCCCAGCCCCTGCCGGACCCCTTCCGTCACGGGCATTCTCTGAAACGGAGTGTAAGATTGGGAATTTGCGATTTAAACTTAAGGGCCCTGTATCCGAAAGAAAAAGCAAGACAAATAAAAGGCTCACCAAAAGAACAATCATGCCTCGCAGGACACGGGAGTAGTCGAGCTTTTTATTTCTTTTACCCTTAGACAAGATTAATCGGACTTCCTTCAATATAGGCTTTAAGATTCTCCGCTACGATGTCGGCCCGCTTATACATGGCCTCCAGGCTTAAGAAGGCGACATGAGGAGTCAGCAGGCAATTTTTTGCTTGGAGTAAGGGGTGGTCGCCGGCAATGGGGGGCTCCGTTTCAAAGACATCGATGGCCGCCCCGGCAATTTTTCCGCTGTTTAAGGCAGCTGCCAGAGCTTTGCTGTCAACAATGGGGCCTCTTGCCGTATTGATAAAAACAGCCTCTTCCTTCATGAGAGCAATCCTCTCTTCATTGATGAAGTTTACGGTTTCCTCATTTTGGGGTAAGTGTAAAGAAACAATATCCGAGCTTTTTAGAAGTGTTTTCAGGTCCACAAATTCAACACCGGCCACATCTTTTTTTGTCCTGGAATAGGCCAGGACTCGGCAGCCAAAGGCCTTAGCCAAAGCAGCCACCCGTAAACCGATTGCTCCTGCACCGATAATGCCGAAAGTTTTCCCGGCCAGCTCTATACCTCTTAATCCGGCACTTGTTTTACCTGCCCGAACGGCTTTATCGCCTTCCAAAATATACCTGTACAGGGCAATAACATAACCAAAGACCAATTCTGAAACAGCCACTGTTGAGTAGCCGGCACAATTGGATACCTGAATACCCAACTCTCTCGCCTTGTCCATATCAAGATGGTCATAGCCTGTAAAAGCAACACAAATATACTTTAAGTCAGGGGCTGCTTCCATGACTTCAGCCGGAAACTTAAAATTTGAGAGGACGACAACGTCCGCATCAGCCACCCTCTCGATTAAGGTCGGGACATCTTCCTTCCTGTCCGCATAGAAGACCAGTTCCGCCTTTTCGCCAACTGCTGCTTCAATTTTTTTTACTAAATCCTCTTGAGGGATTCCTAAAGGTTCTAAGATTTTTACTTTCATTGTGTCTTCTCCTTTTCCAGTATTTTTATCTTTTTTGCTATTATTTTTTAGCTCATCTGTTCTTTCTTCTTCCGGCCTATCATCCATCTTAGCTTCTACTTGTCTACAATAGCCTAGCTGTATTTTAACCTTTATATTCCTTTCTACACAGCCGTTTTTTCTTTTGCCGCTGCATAGTTCACTCAGCTTAGGTTAACTGCTTAGGTTAACTGTAAGGTAACAGCCATAATCGCCATACCGATGATAAGGCCGGCCATAGCATGGTGGTGGTGTTCTTCTAATTTTTGCGCTGCGGGCAGGAGTTCGTCAAGGGAAATATATACCATTATGCCGGCAACCAGGGCAAAAATAATGGCGAGGAGGGCTTCGCTCAAATAGGGGCGGAGAAAAAGATAACCTAGCAAGGCTCCCAGGGGCTCGGCCAAACCGGAAAGGGTAGCAAGGCCAATCGCTTTGCTGTTTGAGCCGGTTGCCTGCTTAATAGGGACAGCTACTGAAATCCCCTCCGGGATATTGTGGATGGCAATGGCGATGGCGATGCTAATACCAAGTGCCGGATCTTGTAAGGCTGCAAAAAACGAGGCAATCCCTTCCGGAAAGTTGTGGATTGAAATAGCCAAGACGGAAAGGATACCGGTTCGAAACAACTTTTGCTTTTCTTTTCTTTCCGCTTTTTCCCCTTCCTTAGCTTCTGAAGAACAAGCTTCCTTATTTTGCAAATATTCTTCCGCTGTAATATGGTCTAAGGCAGCCATTTCGTGGGGATTCGTTTCTTCCGGAACAAGGTGGTCAATGACAGCAATGATGCCGATACCGGCAAAAAATGCAAGTATTGTTCCCCAGCCTCCCGGGCCTTCCCCATAAATTGCTTTCATAGTACCAAAGGATTCCGCAAGCATCTCCACAAAAGAAATGTAAATCATGACACCGGCAGAAAGGCCTAAAGAAATGGACAAGGCTCTGCTGTCAAATTCTTTCTTCCTTAATACAACAAGGCCGCCGAGTCCTGTTGAAAGACCGGCAAAAGCCGTTAAGAGAAAGGCTCTTAGTATGTTCAAGGTATCTAAATCAATATTCATTTTCCTGCCAATTACCTTCCGTTTATAGCTGCTCCTTTTCCTCTAAGGACGCTTAGGGAAATAGGGGCAAGCCGGACCTTTACATTCCTTATTTTCTTTTAAATAGTGGCAAATAACTCTTTCCGGTTTTTCCATCCGGACTCCGATTTCCTTTTCTATAAAAGGAATAGCATTAAGAAGGGCTATAAAAGAGTTTCTTTTGCAGCAACGCGGCCCGCCAATATCCGCCATAGCCTGCAGGGCATTCGCTGTAATCCGGTTGGTCGGACTCCAGTCATCTGTACTTAAAGGGGTCGTACCACGAATAATCGAATAGGCCATACCGGTGCTGACGGCTGCTCCGCAAGCCCCCCACAAACCACAACTTCCACCGGGATACTTGCCCCCTCTTTTTTTCATTTCTTGCAGGGCAAGGGGTAAATCCAATTTCCCGCCGGCATTATGGAAAGCAGTCAAAAGAGCTGCACCGACAAGAACATGGTGCTCCGGTCCATGCATATAGACTTCGGGCATATCCATGAGTTCCATCATAAGCTGAAGGGGGTTTTTGCTTTGCCTTTGCAAACAATGCAAAAGGCCGGCATTAACACCACCCTCACTATGACAGCTGTCGCAAACATAGTGGCCCTCCACACAGGAAGCGTTGCTATCGTAGGTATCACCACAGAGCAAACAGGTCATTATTTTTGTTTTGGAATAGTAAATCAAGTCTTTGCCACAAACAAGGCAGACGCCTTCGCCCCTTTGTAGTTTTTCCATTATTTCCTCCGGCACATATACTATCCAAACACTGTTTATGGGGTTTTCTCCCCCCATAATTCTCAGATGTTTCTTTCATTCTACTATAAAAGGAGCTATAAAAAATTGCTCGAAATTAACTTATTCGAGCAATTTTTATCGTTCAACTGTCTTCGTATTGCTAAGCCCTATTTAAAAGACTAGCTCGACTTTGCCGGTCAATAGCCGTCATTCTGAACAGTACTTTAGACGGGCTTAAGCAAGATTCTTATTCAGAATCAGCCAGAGCTTCCGGGTCTAAAATTTTGTCTAGATCGTCTTCTGTGAAATCGGTTTCGCGGAGGACCACTTCACGGACAGTAGCCTCTTCTTCCATGGCCATCTTAGCGATTTCTGCGGCTTTTGTATAACCGATATGGGGGCAAAGGGCTGTGATCATGATTAAACTGTTCTCCAGGAGCTCAGTGATTTTCTTTTCATTTGCGCTGATACCCTCTACACAGTTTACCCGTAAGGTAAGAGCGGCCTGGCCAAGACTTTCAATAGACTCAAAAAGATTGTAGAAAAGCACCGGTTCAAAAGCATTCAACTCAAATTGACCGCCCTCAGCGCACATGGTAATAGTTACATCGTTGCCGATAATATTAAAGGCTACCTGGCTGACAACCTCCGGGATGACGGGGTTAACCTTGCCCGGCATAATAGAGGAACCGTTTTGACGCGGGGGAAGATTGATGATGGAGTATCCGGCACGAGGCCCTGAAGACATTAGACGCAAGTCATTAGACATTTTAGAAAGGCTGACGGCACAGGTCTTAATAGCGGCAGAAACCAGAACAAAAGCATCCAGGTTTTGTGTGCCGTCAAAAAGATCGGCAGCGGTTTCCATGGGGTAGCCTACAACTTCACGCAAGCACTCATTGATAACTTCCATGTATTCCTTGGAGGCATTGATACCTGAACCGATTGCTGTACCGCCCATGTTATTCACATACATGTATTTCTTGACCTCTTCAATCTGGCCAATGTCCCGCTTTAAGGCCTCGGCATACGCCTTGAAGGACTGGCCGAGTCGCATGGGTACGGCATCCTGTAACTGGGTGTAACCCACTCGGATAATGTCGTGGAACTCTGCCGCCTTAGCACGCAAGGCCTTTTCTAAATCCTTAAGCTTGGGGAGCATATCATCAATCAGATGGAGAACCGTTAATTTTCCTGCTGTAGGAAAGACATCATTGGTTGATTGAGACATGTTGACATGGTCATTGGGATGAACCGGGTCATAGGAACCTAACTCGCCGCCTAAAATTTCTGTTGCCCGGTTGGCAATCACTTCGTTGGCGTTCATGTTTGCTGAGGTACCGGCCCCGCCCTGGATGGGGTCGGTTATGAAATGATCATGGAATTGACCGGCAATAATTTCCTCACAGGCTTGGATAATAGCCTCACAACGTTTTTCATCAAGTGTCCCGGCTCTTTTATTGGCCTTGGCAGAAGCTTTCTTTACTTTTGCCAAACTGACAATCATTTCCCTTCTTAATTTTTGGCCGGTAATGGGGAAGTTGTGCTCGGCCCGTTTTGACTGAACACCGTAATATGCCTCAGGCGCAATTTCCAGCGAACCAACAGTATCTCTTTCAATGCGTTTTCTTGTTTCCATTCTTTCAATCTCCTTCTCACATGCCTTGGCATGATTAATAATGCATAATGGTATTTGCCTGTATGTAATCTATCTGCATGGCCTAACCGAACTTGCCGGACTTGAAGCAGTTACTTCATTTTGTTTTTTTATCCAACAATTTTGTTTTTTAAAGATTTTCCCACAATAAGCAGCCTTTTTCATTATGAAGCCCTTTTTTCAGGGGGAAAATTGATTTCACAAACCTTTTCTATTATAGGAAAATGAGGCCCTATTTTCAATTCAAATATTCGATATTATAATAAACACTTTAAATAAAGGGAGTCCACTTGAATATTTTGCCGATTTTCCGAAAAGCTACAGAAGATATCGAACTATTCTTTCTTCCTGAAGAATAGACCGTTATAATGTTAGCAGAAAATAGAAATTACGCCTTAGGCAACTGGCAAAAGAAAGGCTGGATAAAAATTATGCGCAATAAAGATTGGATTAATAAGCTGGAAAGGAAATATGGCCGTTATGCTATTCCCGACCTAATGAAATATATCGTCCTTGGCATGGCTATTGTTTATATTTTTGACTTTGCCCTGGCCCCGGGTATGCGTCTTAACCTAACTTACAGTCTGGCCTTTATCCGGAATAAGATTTTTGCCGGCCAAATTTGGCGGCTAATCAGCTTCATCTTTATTCCGCCCCAAGCCAGCCCCCTCTTCATTCTCTTATCCCTCTACTTTTACTGGCTCATCGGCGAAAGCCTTGAACAATACTGGGGCAGCTTCCGCTTTACCCTCTATTATTTATGTGGAGTCCTAGGTAGCATTGTTGCCGGATTTATCAGCGGCTATGCCACAAACCACTATCTCAACCTGACCCTCTTTTTCGCCTTTACCGTCCTGAATCCGGAATTTGAAATTCTTCTTTTCTTTGTCCTCCCGGTCAAAATGAAGTGGCTGGGGGCCTTATCCGCTATCAGCCTCCTCATCTCCTTCTTCGGTACCGGCCTCTCAGGAAAGCTGTCGATTATCGCCGCCCTGGGCAATTTCCTTCTCTTCTTCGGCCAGGACTTTATGGACATGGCCAACAATATATACAGGCGCTATAAGTGGAAGAGGGATACAAAGTAAAGTTTCCTATCCTTAAGGGCTCTTTGCAGCTCATCAAATACGATAACTATTCAGGCTTTATTTCCTCCTAGCCTCTTGAAGTCGTGGGATCAATAGCGTCTCGGAGGGCATCACCGATAAAGTTAATCGACATAACCAGGAGGACAATGACCAGGCCGGCAGGGATCCAGAGCCATACCTTCTCGGTCAGGATGGTTATGGATTCCGCATCACCCAGCATATTACCCAGGCTTGCCGTTGGTGGCTGGACACCCATGCCCAGGAAGGAAAGAGCGGCTTCGTCAAGGATGGAAAAGGCCATGACAGAGGTCGCATAAACCAAGATAGGGGCAATGGTGTTGGGCAGAATTTCCGAAAAGAGAATCTTAGCTTTTGAAACACCCTGCACTTCTGTCCGTTTTATAAAGTTTGTTTCCCGGAGTGAAAGCACATTGCCCCGTACCAATCTCGCTACACCGGGCCAGTTTACAAAGCCGAGGATAATAATGATATTCCAAAGCCCCGGCTCAAAAATGGCGGCAAACATCAGGACCAGGAGTAAATAAGGGAAGGACATGACCATGTCAGTAAAGCGCATAATCACGGCATCCACCCAGGAGCCGAAATAGCCTGCTATAAGGCCCAGAGTGACCCCGATACTTGTCGATATCAGGGTTACCATAACGCCGACAAGCAGGGATATTCTCGTGCCGTAGAGAAGGCGGCTGAAAACGTCACGGCCGGATAAGTCCGTGCCCAGGATAAAATCTTCAGAAGGAGGACGACCAAAGCCGCTAACGATATCGGCCGGGTCGTAAGGGGCAAGTAAGGGGGCAAGTATGGCTAAAAGGGCAAGGATAAAGAAAAAGACCAGGCTGACCATACCCAACTTATGCCGGCGAAAGCGTCTGGCTATCGATTGGATATAACTCTCTCCAAGCCCTTTTTCAGGGCCGTCTCTTCCCTTGTCCCGAGGATATTGTTCTTGGACGTCTTGCCGGCTGCTTGCTTGCTCCGGGGGTTCGGCTTCTTCACTATGCTGTTTTGGTATGTAAGTGTCCGGATTTTCTCTGCGTTTTATCATAGGCTTCTCCTAGTCCAAATGGATGGTCGGATCAATAAGGATATACAAAATATCCGTGATAATGTTGGTTATTTGTACCACAACCGCCGCTAAAAGAGCCGTTCCCATGATGACCGGGAAGTCTCTTCCTAAAATGGCCGTCATGGTCATAAGGCCCAGGCCCGGCCAGGAAAAGACTTGTTCAATAATAACGGCCCCGCCAAAAACCGTCGGTATTTGCATGCCGATAACCGTAACAATCGTGATTAGGGCATTCCTCAGCGCATGCTTACCAATAACCTTAGCCTGGCCGATTCCCTTTGATTTAGCGGTACGGAGATAATTCTTCTGTAAAATTTCCAGCATGCCGGACCGGATATAGCGAATATTGCTTCCAACCAGCGAGGCTGACATAACGGTAACCGGCATAATCATATGCCTTATTGTATCGCCTATCGTCCGTTCTGCCCCCAAGGTATACATGCCGCTCGAGGGCAAAAGCCCTAGTTTACTGGTGAAAAAATATACCAGGACCATAGCCAGGAAAAAGCTGGGCACACTGATACTCAAAAAAGAAAAGCCCACGATAGCATAGTCACCGGCTGTGTATTGCTTTACTGCGCTATAAATTCCCGCCGGAATTGCGATAAGCAGGGAAAGAAGGAGGGAGGTTCCCGTAAGTAAAAGAGTAGAAGCGATACGGTCTCCAATCATAGTGGCGACAGGCTGGTAAGTCTTGATGGAATAGCCTAAATTCCCTTGCAGAACTTCGCCAAGCCAAATAAAGTAGCGGACAAAAATCGGTTTATCCAGGCCCATTTCCAGGGCTTTCAATTCCAGGGCCCCTTCTGAAATACGCGGCCCCATCAGCATATCAAGCGGATTGCCGGCCATATTCATAATCAGAAAATCTAAGAGTGTAATCCCAATTAAGACGGGGATCGCAATTAAAAGACGCTTAATGATGTAGCGTATAACTGTTTTTCCTCTCACTTCCCTTCTTTCCTCTCCTTTTAGCGCTTCAAAATTATCTTATATACTCTTTAACGATTTGTGTTTTCTATTTCTGCCGTCCGCCTGGCCCCTTCAAAGGCAAGGACAAGATCTTGCCTGCCCTCCCGCCCCTTCCGGTCTCGCAAGACAATAGGGCAGGCTACACAATGGGCTTTGCGATAGGCCCTGCAGTCCCCATCTTGGTAGACCCTGCCATCGCTTTCCAAAAGCGGTCTGATTTTTTTGCAGGATTCTTCTGCAATCGGGCAACGGGGGTGGAAGGAACAACCGCTTGGCGGGTTGATATTCGAGGGCACCTCACCGGTTAAAAGGCTGCTCTCGTCAATAACCAGGTCGGGGTGGGGTATTGGCGAGGCGGAAATCAAGGCCTGGGTATAGGGGTGCAAAGGACGGGCAAAGAGTTCATCGGCAGGGGCAATTTCAACAATTCGCCCCAAATACATAACGGCAATACGGTCGCTGATATACTTCACAACGGCCAGACCATGAGCTATAAACAGGTAGGCAAAGCCCAGTTCTTCTTGCAGTTGGGAAAGTAGATTTAAAATTTGTGCCTGGATGGAAACGTCCAAAGCAGAAACCGGCTCATCACAAACGATAAGGCGGGGTTTCAGGGATAGGGCTGCAGCAATACCGAGCCGCTGCAGCTGACCCCCGGAAAATTCATGGGGATAACGGCGGGCACTATTGGCCGGCAAACCAACCAGCTCAAGAAGCTTGGTCACTTCTTTGCCAACCGTATTTTTATCCGCCAGGCCATGATACAAGAGAGGCATGGACAAAATATCATAAATTCTTTTGCGGGGGTTCAAGGCCGAGTAGGGGTCTTGAAAAATCATTTGCAAGTCAAGGCGGGCCCGTTCTTTGGGTTTGCCACTAAGCTCGTGCAAGTTTTGCATCCGGTAAACAACCTCGCCCTCTGTCGGCTTTTCAAGGCCGATAAGAAGGCGGCCCAGGGTTGACTTGCCACAACCGGATTCACCGACCAGGCCCAGGGTTTCTCCCTCATATATCGTAGCATCTACACCATCCACCGCATGGATAGTATCTTGCTTAAACCAATAGTCATCATTCCGGCTGCTATAATACTTTTTTACCCCTTCAGCAGAAATCAGAGGGGGAAAAACCAGCTCGGCTCTTTTTTCCTTACGCCTGGACTTCATCCTTTAACCCCCTATCTTCTTTACTTATCATCAGCTCCCTCGCCCGCTCACAACGAACAAAATGCCCCTTGTCCATTTCCAGCATCTTTTGCTCATTTCCCCGGCAAGGAGGCCTGGCAAAGATGCAACGGTCATAAAAACGGCAACCCGTCAACTCACTATAGTTTGCAGGAACAACACCGGGTATTGAACTGAGCTTTCGGTCAGCACTGTCCGTAATGCTGGGAACGGTACGCAGCAAGGCTACGGTATAGGGATGACCCGGGTCTTCAAACAAGGTGCGTAAAGAACTTTCTTCTACAATTTGGCCTGCATACATAACTAAGATGCGGTCGGCCATCTGGGCCAGGAGACCGATATCATGTGTAATCAATAAAATCGAGGTGTTACGTTCCCGGGCTAAAGACTTCAGAAGGGCCATAATTTGGGCTTGAACAGTTACATCAAGAGCCGTTGTCGGTTCATCGGCAATCATAATATCCACATCACTGGCAATGGCCATAGCAATCATAACCCGCTGACGCATGCCGCCGGATAGGGTGTGGGGATACTGGCCGGCAATTTTTGCCGGGTTGGGCAGGCCAACCCTTTCCAATAAGGCAAGGGCTTCCTTTTTAGCCTCTTTCTTGCTAATCGACTTATGAGCCCGAATGGCCTCACCCACTTGATTGCCCACCGTAAAGGAGGGATTGAGACTGGTCAAGGCATCTTGGAAGATCATGGAGATGTGCCTGCCCCGGATGGCATCCATTTCTTTGTCAGATAAGCGGACGAGATCCTGTCCTTTGAACAGAATCTCGCCATCGCTAATACGTCCGTTTTTGGCCAAAAGTCGCATTATGGCCATTGATGTGATGCTCTTACCACTACCGGATTCACCCACAAGTCCTACTACTTCGCCGGGGTAAATGGCAAAGGATACATCTTGCAAATAGGTGTGTTCGCCGAAGTCATCAGAGAAGGTCAGCTCCAGACCCTTTACTTGTAAAATCGCTTCAGCCATTACTCGGTAAATGTCCACTCCCATACATTAGAGAAGAAGCCATAGGCGGTAGGGGCACAGTGTTCAAGCTTGTTATTGACAACCCCCATGGGGCTTTGGATGTAGAGGGAAATTACGGGCACTTCCTCTTGCACCAGCCGGTCAAGTTTGCTGTAGGCCTCTTTCAAGCCTTCTTCATCCCCGTCTTCCACTTCCATTATTGCGGCAACAGCTTCGAGAATCTCATCACTGGCGTGAATTCCCCAGCTGGAGAACAAGAATTCAATGTCTAAAATCAAATCCAAGGGGACAAAGGTATATTGAACGGCAAAAATGTCATAGTCGTGGGTGTTGGCTTTTTCTAAGAGAGAGTTGATATCCATGGTCTGCACCTGAGCATTAAGACCGATTTTCTTAAGGTTTTGCACAACAACATTGGCCGCATTTTTAAAGATGGCGTCCCCTGAGTTGGTATAGAACTTAATTTCCTTAGAGGAATCCCAACCGGCTTCTTTCAGCAGCTCTTCCGCTTCTTGCGGTTGATAGGCTACAGGCTCTAATTCTTCATCGAAGTAGGGGCTGTAGGAGCTAACAAAACCGTCTGTAATTTCACCATAGCCGTTAAGGAAACCATCAACCAATAAAACACGGTCAATACCCATCAGCATGGCCTTACGAACCTTCACATCAGGGAATTTTTCCACATTGATGAATAAAAGATTATTGGTTAAAGGCCTATCATAGTAGGCGGAAAAAGCTTCTAGGTTGGCAATGGCTTCTTGATCAACCACAGGTATTGTTGCCATGGTGGGTTGGATGACATCAATTTCCCCACTTTGCAAGCCGGCTAAGAGGCCGGAACCCTGAAGGACGCGGATATTTAATTTGTTAATTTTCGGCTCACCCTTCCAGTAGCCTTCGTTGGCAACATAGCTGGCAAAATGGTCAAGACTGGCTTCCACCACGCGATAGGGGCCACTAACTACTTCCGGATGGGTAAACCAATCGGTTGTTTTCAGTTCTTCTGCACTGTAGTCTGCAAAAACATGCTTGGGGATGACAAATAAATATCCCATATAGTTGTTTAAGAAGGTATTTAAGGCAATGGGGACATTTGAAGTTAAGGTCAGGCTTTTATCATCCAGACGCTTGATACCGGGAATATCTTCCAATTTAGCATCATCGGCCAACTGACCGCCCTCATCAAAACCTTCAAAAACACTGTAGGCATAAACATTAACGTTACCAACTCCTTGGCTGGCTACCTTCATAATCGTGAAAATGACGTCATCCGAAGTAATTGGTGTGCCATCGGACCAAACGGCATCCTCATCAATTTTGATCGTAAAGGTCAAATTGTCTTCTGTGGTAATTTCTGAAGCGATATGATAGACAAAATTCATATCTGCACCCAGTTCTACCATAGGCAAGAATTGCAAGCTGATTGCATGGGTATTAACTATCGTAGCATCATACAAGAGAGGATTTAGTGTGTTAATCGTATTGGTTACACCAATGTTTACGATATCTTTAGCACTTTTTTCATCCTCTTTTTCAGCCGCTAAAACAGGCATGGAAAAAGCGGCTAAAAGCAAGGCCAAGACCATGACACTTGCAAATAAAGTTTTCATTTTCCCTAAAATTTGTTTCATGAATCACTCCTTATACTTGTTTTGCTTATCGCGGTACTGACATCAACTAGCGTAAAAATTAACTTACTGCTCTGCCGGCTTAACTATAATAAAATTCATACTGCTTTCACATTTGCACGTAGCTGACAGTATAATCTATTTAGCCGCTTTACGAAATGTTTTTATGATTTGGTAACATATAGCCAATATCCTTATAGGCTATTGCTTATGTATAAGCGCCCTCTTCTAACTCGCCTTACCTTGTTTTTTCCGTCACTATTCCACCCTATTCTTCTGCTGCAAGAGCTAGGGCAATTTGAATCATCTCATTAAAGCCAATCTGGCGCTCTTCTGCGCTTAAACCCTCATTCTTGAAGATATGGTCGGCAACCGTCAGCATACAAAGGGCCTTTTTTCCTGCCCGTGTCGCGTTCATATAAAGGGCAGCAGCTTCCATCTCGACAGCGATAACGCCCATCCTGCTCCAATCATTATTTATACCGGGGTCATCGTCATAGAAAACATCAGAGGAGAGAACGTTGCCTACAGCACAAACTTTTCCCTTTCCTTCTGCAATGGCCACGGCTCTTCTCAGCAAATCAAAGTTGGCAATGGGAGCGAAGGTTCCCGGCAACTTATACTGGTCAGCAAAGTTAGAATCGGTACAAGCCCCCATGGCAAAAACAAGATCATGGAGATTTACATCATCCTGAATAGAACCGGCAGACCCGACTCGGATAATGGTATCGACATCATAGAAGTTAAATAACTCATAAGAATAAATCCCCATGGAGGGCATCCCCATACCGCTACCCATGACGGAAACAAGCTTACCTTGATAAGTACCGGTAAAACCTAGCATGTTTCTTACGCTATTAAAGCAAGTAACATCCTCTAAATAGCTTTCAGCAATATATTTGGCCCGTAAGGGATCGCCCGGCATCAATACGGTCTTGGCAATCTCAGCTTTTTTTGCTGCAATGTGGGGGGTTGGTGTCTTATTCATAGTCTCTTCCTCTTTTCTCTTCTTGTATTTCCGCTCTTTTACTTACATTCAAAAAGAATTAAGAAATCCTGCTACCCCAAATAAATGCCGGTGCACCATCAAAGGCCAGGATTTGCTTTTTTCTTCGTCTGTCCTATTATAAGGTATAATTTCATCTAAATTACAGATATTTTTCATAGGCTTTTTCCATCAAGCTTTTACCCCTTACGATGGGGCCTTATCATCTGCATACAAAAGTGAGGAATTTTGGCTAGACAAATACTATACATTCAGAATATACCCATTCATCTTAGCAGGCGAAAAGGGCAAAAGAGACTTATTCTCCGGGTTAGCCCTCCCGCCGGAGAAGTTTATATCAGCGCCCCCCAATATTGCAGCAAAAGGGAAATTGAGGAGTTTGCCAAGAAAAATATCCCCTTTATTAACAAAGCGAAAGAAGACATTAAACATAATTATCCACAAGGGGGCAAGCGGTATAAAGACGGAGAAATCATCTACCTATGGGGCAAAGCTCTTACTATTCAGCTTGTGGCAGACACGAAAAAAAATACCTGCGGAGAAAAATCCGGTAAATTAATCCTCAGGCTAAAAGAAGACGGCAGCCCGGAAAGAAGAAGAAAGCTTGTTGAAGACTACTACCGCAAAGAGTTAAAAGCCCACATCCCCCGGCTGGCCGAAAAGTGCGAAAACAAAGTTGGCGTAAAAGCGGCTAAGTGGGATGTAAGAAAAATGAAAAGGCGTTGGGGCAGCTGCCAGATCAGGGAAAAGAAAATTCTCCTGAACCTGCATTTGGCTAAGTACCCCATAGCCTGTCTTGAAAGTGTCATGATTCACGAGCTGGTCCACCTCTTGGAGAGGCTGCATAATCGAAAGTTTTATGCCTATATGGATGAGTTTTGCCCGGAATGGCGTAAACTTGGTAAAATCCTTGAAAACCCTCTGCATGATTAGAAACAAATCATCGCACGTGAAAGCGTACACCAAGATTTTACTACAGCAATTTTACCTGCCGGTCGCTTGGCAAACTACTTGCAATCTTGCTGCTAATTCAAAATGATTGGCCGGTTTTTAAAGTAGCCCTAAGAATCGTGGATATCTTGCCAATGGAAGCCGATAATATTGTGGACATTGGAAACAAGCATAAAGACATTTTCGTCAATTTCTCTGAGATAATTCTTTAAACTGACATAGTCCCTTGTTGATACGACTGTTTTCACAACGATTTTTTTCTCTTTAGTATAGGCCCCTACCGCCTCATAGAGGGTTGCTGAACGGCCAAGAGAAATCAGGTATTCGGCGACCTTTTCCGGATAGCGGGTGTGAATAATACAGTACTTTCCGGCATTCATGCCGTCGATGACATAGTCGATAACCATCCCGTTGAGGATGACGCCGATTAGTGAATAAAGGCCAACATTCAGGCTGAAGGTAAAGCCGGCAAATAAGGTCACCACAAAGTCAACAAGCAGTATCCCCTTACCCAGGTCAATACCGGTAAATTTATGAAGGATTTTGGCCAAAATATCACTGCCGCCGGTGGAGGCCGACTGGTTTAAGACAATAGCCACTCCGGAACCATAGAGTAAGACGGCAATCACGATATTTAAAAACAGGTCATCAATAAGGGGGGCCTCCATTGGCAGCATTCTCTCAAGAAACCATACAAAGCCGGAAAGGCCCAGGGAAGAAATAATGGTAATGATTCCGTAGGCATTGCCGAACATAAGAAAACTGAGGCCGAACAAGACAAGGTTGACCAGAATCAAGAGAAGCCCCGTATCGAGAGGTACATAGTTACTGATAACCAGGGCCATCCCGGTTGCTCCACCAAGCGAAAGCTTGCTGGGCAGCAGGAAGAAGTGGATACCCACCCCAATCATAACAACGCCTAAAATGATAAAAAAAGCCCGCCTAACTGTCATTTGTTTTCCCATACATTTATCTCCTGACTTAATTAAAAATTGCTTTCCCCTACATTAAACCTTTGCTTTGCCCTACATTAACCCATATTAAAGCTATAGGTACTTTTCTCTAAAGTAGTGGTACATGGTGCATTCCAGCATACCATTGTACAACTTCCTGCGCTTATCAGCCTTATGGCCGGTATGCCCTTCAAAGTCAGCTGTGGTAATAATACTTGCCCGGATGCCGGGCTTGGTGAATTTTGTTTGAGGATAGAAAATCAAATTCGCTATTATCTGATGGATTTCCTCCACTTCCTTTTCCGTAGCCATCCGGTCCCCATAAGGGGGGTTGGCTAAAAACAAAATGCGTTCCTGCCGGTACTGAGCTTTTAGTCTTTCAACATCTAAGGCATTTACATTTTTTACCGAAAAATCGATGAGCTTGGCTACGCCGGCGCGCTCGGCATTGAGCTTGGAAAAGGCAATGCTTTTCCGACTGATATCGGAGCCGGCAATAAAGCATTCTGTCATATCCTCTGCATCCTCACCGGCTAAGGCCTCCTGCTTTACCTCGGCAAAGATATCTTGCCCGATTAAAGGCCATTTTTCAGCGGTAAAGGAACGCCTGGTCCCCGGTTTCACTCCGGATGCATACATGGCTGCCTCTATCGGGAAGGTGCCTGAACCGCAAAAGGGGTCATAGAGGAGCTCGCCGGAAAAGGGTTCAAAACGGCTGAGGCGAATCATGCCGGCGGCCAGGGTCTCACTGATTGGCGCTTCCGTGTTGGCTGTCCGGTAGCCCCGCCTATGAAGGCCCGGGCCGGAAGTATCGATGACCAGTCGGACAATATCCTTATGGAAATAGTACTTGATTGCCAATTCCAGCCAGCGCTTGTCTTCTTCAATTTTTGTACCTTCTCTGAGCCCCCAGGCCCTTTGCAGGGAAAGGACAATACCCTTTTTAATCGTGCTCTGAATGGCCGGAGGAGCAAATAATTTAGACTTGCCGGAATAACCGCGCACAACGGTAAAGGCTGCTTTTTTAGGAATCCAGAGCGACCAATCAAGAGCTTTTACCCCCTCAAAGAGGGCATCAAAATCTTCTGCCGGAAATTCTGCCACACAAAGCTCAACCCTTTCTGCGCAGGCCAGGTGAACATTACAAAGGGCAATGGCCTTGCTGATTGCTTGCCTGTCTTGTTTTAGCCTAAGGCTTACTTGCCCATTACTAAGCTCAATGGCTTCGCTAGAGAAACCAAGGGCTAACAACTCCTCTTTGACGACCGCTTCAAGGCCTATTAATACCGGTAAGATAATTATATACATAGCCATTTAACCTAGCTGTATTTTGCCAGCTGGCTACGCTTAATTCAAGAAGAAGGGAAAGAGAAATTGAAAAACAGGTCTCAAAAACCCGGGAAAAGATATAGGTTCAAAAAAACATACGAAAAATCACTTTCTTCTCAAAAAAGGAGCCGAATACTAATCCGGCTCCTCTCCATTAGTCTATGGGTTTTCACTTAATGGTTTTTTACTTATTAGATTTTTGCTCATTAGATTCTTGCTTACTATTAGTTAGTTTAGCAATTCTCTTCTTACAAACAGTTATTTTCTCATCGCCATTCTTTCAAGCAAACAGTTTTTCGCTATTTGCTATTCCTCCACCGCCTATCTTTTGCGGACGGTTAACAAGAGAGCACCGGCTGCTATAAGGATTAAGTTCAGCCCTTGATATGGGCCACTCGCCACCCCTGTTTTCGGCAAGGCCTGAACGGCGTCGGCAGCTGCGGCTACAGGCTTTGTTGTTTCCGCCGGAACACTTACCGCTAGCGTTTCCACTGGACTCGCTGCTTGCGCTGCTTCCGGAGCTAGCATCAGAATTTTTTGCCAGATGGCTGTAAAGCTATGGCCGCCAAGAGGTACCACAAACGGATCACCCGGCTGATAGTGCGAACCTTGCCAATGTGAGAACTTATAGCCATCCCGTACGGGGGCCTCAATAATACTGATTTGGTCTCCGGCTTTGGCTTTAAGTGTTTTGACGCCGCTTGTATCATCTTGCCATCTGCCGCCTGACGGGTCAAAGGAAATCGTTTCCAGCTTGTCTGCCGGAGGCGGATTAACAACATAGTTCAGGCTGACTGTTACGTCCATTAGGGTGGAGTCTCTCGGCGGAGCGACCGGATTTGCCGGAAGCCCCTTGGGTTGATTACCGGGATTGGGGGGAGCCTGGAGCATCGGGGCTAAAATTGCACCGGAGTCGTACCAATAGACTATTTTCGGTAGATTAACAGCCGGGTCTTGCAATATATTTGGGTCTACAGTCAAAATTCCACTAGCCGCATCATAGTTTGCGCCGGCGGGCAAGTCATTGGCATTTGGGTCTTGGCCATTATAGAGTGGACCGTATATATCTTGTTCAGTTACAAATCTAATATTGTCGATATTCACACCCGGGATGGCCTTTAAATCAAACTGATAGCGATTGTTTACAAGGCTAGCTTGTAAGGGGAGCGGATACTTTTGGCCTCCGAGCATAAGACCATAAAAGTTGCGGTTCAACAGATTAATAGCGGTTAAGTGGTTGGCATGGCAAGCTAGCAACTGTAGCTGATTGTTCTTTGTCAAGTCCAGGGCAGTTAAGCGGTTGTTATCAATCCAAAGGCTTTGTAGCTGAGTGTTTTGGCTTAGGTTTACGGAAGTCAGTAAATTGTCACTCACATTCAAATTCTGGAGTTGGGTAAAATGCTCTACCCCTTTAAGGTTGGCAATTTTATCAGGCAAGTAAGCATAGTTTATATCCTGCGCCACCAATATTTCATTTGCATCTAGGATATCATTCGCATCATTATCAAAGTTGCTCTTCACATACATTTCGAAATTTAGATCAGGGAAGTTGCTTTCATTTATCGCCACACCTTGTGGAGGGGGGGCCGCTTCCATGACCGCTACCGGCTGATGGACCCGGAACATAAGTGCCATCAGCAATGTCAGTACAAAAAATACTATTTTTTTCTTTCTCTGTCTTAGCATAAAATAATCCTCCCAAAAAGCTCCTGATAAAGTTTGCTTACACCCATTTACGGAGCAATTAATCACTCTTGGCAAAGTTCCCGGGAAAACTCTACTTTCCTATACCTTTGCCATGAAAACAACTTCTACTTGTATTCGCACAAGCTTTTTAATATGAACTAGGAACACAGCCAGGAACATAGCCAGCTAACTTTTATTTTAAAAGGAAATGCTTGCTTTGTAGTGTGTGCATTTCTCACTATTTCTTATTTTTATGTAAGATTTGCCAGCTTAATTGCCAATAAGATTGTCTATGCAAATTCAGAGGATTGACTTAATTAAATGAACTTTACGAGAATTCCAAGTCGGACTACGAATCTATTAAAAATTAAGTAAAATTAAGCCATGGGGAATTTGTTCGCAATCGCTATTCTTTCAAGGCTTTTCATGAAAACAACGGCAAGTAGCTAGAGCCGCTGCTTGCCGTTGTCT
This sequence comes from Bacillota bacterium, assembly GCA_023622515.1. GTDB lineage: Bacteria > Bacillota > Clostridia > Saccharofermentanales > DTU023 > SFFI01. The sequence continues at coordinate 49,310 of JAMNZB010000030.1, forward strand.
CCTAAAGCAAAATTTGTATACTTCTTTAAATTATAAAATTATACCAGCCGGCCTCCAAGAGCTTCACAAGCGGCTAGCCCATCGGCATCGGGATCTTCGTTTACAATTAAGCCGTCTTCCAAAAGATTGGCCCCCAAGCCCCTAACTTCTTCTTCCCAATTTCTCATCCACTCTCCATCACCCCAACCATAAGAGCCGAAAAGAACAATTTTCCTTTCTCCCAAATCGTTTTTAATGGAGTCGAACATGGGTTGGAATTCCGTTTCTTCTAAAACTTCAGCACCCATGGAGGGACAGCCCAAGGCCAGTCCTTCATAGTCCTCTAATAGCGAAGGAGTAAACTCTGAGGCTTCAAACACGTCTACATTTCCGCCCTTTGCTTTGGCTCCGTCTGCAACGGCCTCAGCCATCTTTTGTGTATTTCCTGTTCCACTCCAATAAACTACAGCAATTTTTCCCATCATGAACCTCCTTTGAATGTTTTAAACTGCAATCGTTAAACTCTCTATACTTCTTCCCTTTTGCCAATTGTCATAATAAATCTCACTACAGGCCTTAAAGGCTTCTGCTTTACTCTTTGCCTTTGCGACATCGGAATAAACTAGCCAGGTGGCATTACACTTGGCCTCCCCGGGTCCTAGTTCTATAAAACTGATAACATCCTCTGCCGGATAACCTAAGAAAAAGCCGATTTCATGTAAAAATTCAGGGCTTTCCGACAGCCTGTTAATGTACTCTCGTACACAGGCTGCTGTTTCTTCCACCGGATAGCCTAAGTTGGCTAAAAAACACCTGCATTTCTTGCACTGCAAATCCTGCTCTAATAAATCAGGTCGGTAGATATAAAGCAAGGTCCTATTTTCTTGGCATTTTATTGGGATAAGTCGGATATTTTTCTTGCGGGCCCTGGAGTTAAAAAGAGTAACTGACTTTTTTAAGTTTTCATCATATTTTTCCGCAATCGCAAAAAGATTTCCTGTTTTAATTCCGGCTAAGGTGGGGGCAGAATGGCGTATTAGCAGCTCATTAAGACAGCAGTTACTCATTTTCATTCCTCGGTGCTTCTAACAAGAATTATAGTTAGCTAAAGCTAACTATAATTGCAGTTTAGCACACCTTACCCATTTGTCAAGCATTTTTTCTTACTGAAACAAGCTGCCGCAAAGATAAGATAAGCTCACAGATAATATAAGGCTAAAGATAGGACAAGGTCACAGACTTACACTTAAAGCGGCGGATGGAAATCCTTCGACTTGGTTTTTACTATGCTAATAAAAGTATACAATAGTAGCTAAAACAGTAATCAGAAAGGATTATTTATGTCAAAAAGAAGTGAAATGTTGAAGAAGTATGCGGCCGCTATAGCCTATGCCGGTATTAATGTAAAAGACGGGGACAACATCGTAATCACTACCGACGTTTACTCCTTGCCTTTAACCCGCGAAGTGGCCCGACTTTGTTGGAAGGAGGGGGCAAGGGATGTCCTTGTGAATATAAGCGACCAAGAGCTCTCCCTCATTAGTTATGAAGAAGCCTCTCTTGAATCCTTGGGCCAAGTAGCCGACTTTAAAGTAGCCTACAAGATCGCCCAAATGGATAATAAATACCACCGGATTTTTATAGGAACACCGGCACCGGGCTTCTACAAGGATATTCCCCAAGATAAAATGCAAGCCGCCCAACGGGCAGGAGCAAAGGCTTCTGAGCCCCTGCAAAAGTATATGGATTCCGGAGAAATTAAATGGACGGCGACCAGTACCGCTTCCCCTCTATGGGCAAAGGAAGTCTTCCCAGACCTCGCCGAAGAAGAAGCCGTTGAAAAGTTATGGGAGCTCATTTTCCGGGCCTGCCGGATAGATACCGACGATCCTGTCGCAAGTTGGCGCGAGCATGACAGCAAGCTGAAACAATATGAGACTTGGCTTGATGAACAGAACTTCGACTATTTAAAACTTGAAGGGCCGGGAACCGACTTAACCCTCCACCTTGCCGATGGCCACAAATGGATTGGCGGCTCCTCCGAAACACCTGACGGTGTGAAGTATATCGCTAATATGCCAACGGAAGAAATCTTCACTACCCCCCATAAGGATAAGGTCAACGGCAGGGTTCGTTCAACGAAACCCCTATCTGTAATGGGAAAAATAATTGAGAACTTTGAACTGGAATTTAAGGATGGGGAAGTCATCGCCTGGCAAGCAGAAGAAAACGGAGAAATGCTGGATATTCTCTTTGGCACCGACGAGGGGGCAAAGAGATTGGGCGAGGTAGCTATTGTTCCCCACTCTTCACCTATTTCTGCGACCAATGTCCTCTTTAAGTCAACCCTCTTTGATGAGAATGCCTCTTGCCATTTAGCCTTAGGCCAGGCCTATGCGGAAGCTATCCTCGAGGGTGAAAAACTAAGCGATGAAGAGAGGGCGGCAAGGGGAGCTAATAAGTCCATGATTCATGTCGACTTTATGATTGGCAGCGACAGCTTCAATGTAACCGGCTATAAAAAAGACGGTAGACCTGTAAGCATTTTGGAAAATGGCGAATGGGCCGTTAAGCTTTAAGACCATTAATCAGCTTTTATCAGGGATGAAACAGGTCCGGTAAAAAGCTCGAAAAAGCTAAAACCGGGCCTTTTCTCGGCCCTTTTCTTTTCTTAATTTATTATAAATGTTAGAATATAGGAAGATTCTATTAAGCAAAAAAATGTATTTGGAGGTTTTATGAAAAATGTTGTCATCGTCGCTGCAAAGCGCACAGCTATCGGTTCCTTCGGCGGATCTTTAAAAGGTATTTCGGCCGTAGAGCTTGGCTCAATTGTTGTCAAAAACATTCTGGAAACAAGCGGTGTTAAACCGGAACTTGTCGACGAGCTTATTTTCGGTAACGTGCTCCAGGCAGGGCTGGGACAGAATGTTGCCCGCCAGGTAGCTATAGCAGCAGGAATCCCCCAAGAAGTTCCCTCTTTTACCGTAAACAAGGTTTGCGGCTCCGGACTAAAATCGGTCCAACTGGCTGCCCAGGCGATTATGGCCGGTGATGCCGAAATCATCGTTGCCGGCGGCACGGAAAACATGAGTCAGGCACCCTATCTCATGCCAAATGCCCGCTGGGGTGCCCGCATGGGAGATACCACTTTAATTGACTCCATGACCCACGATGGGCTTACCGACATCTTCAGCGGAAAACACATGGGTATTACAGCGGAAAATATCGTTGAGCAATTTAACTTCACCCGCGAAGAGCTGGATGAGCTGGCCGCAACGAGCCAACAGAGAGCCGAAGCCGCCTTGGCGGAAAACCGTTTTGCCGATGAAATCGTAGCAATTCCCATTCCCCAGCGGAAGGCCGACCCCATTATTTTCGATAAAGATGAGTTTCCCCGACCCGGCGTAACCGCCGAATCCATCGCCAAGCTTCGCCCGGCCTTTAAAGCAGACGGAGTCGTTACCGCAGCCAATTCCTCCGGTATTAATGACGGAGCAGCGGCCCTCCTCCTCATGAGTGAGGCTAAGTGCAAGGAACTCGGGCTCACACCGCTCGTAAAAATTATCTCCAGCGCCAGTGCCGGAGTTGACCCTGCTATTATGGGAACCGGCCCCATTCCTGCAACAAGAAAGGCCCTGGTAAAAGCCGGCTTAAGCCTTGATGACCTTGATTTAATCGAGGCCAACGAAGCTTTCGCTGCCCAGGCTCTCTCTGTCATGAAAGAGCTCAAGCTGAACCCGGATATCGTCAATGTAAACGGCGGCGCCATCGCTTTAGGCCATCCGATTGGAGCCAGCGGAGCCCGAATCTTGGTCACACTGATCTATGAAATGCAAAAACGCGATGCGAAAAAAGGTCTGGCCACACTTTGTATTGGCGGCGGGCAAGGCATTGCCATGATTGTTGAGAGGTAAGTTATGGGGAAGCGTATTTCAATAGAAAAAGCAACAAGTTTTGTTAAGGATGGCGATACCCTCATGGTAGGAGGCTTCCTTGCAGTCGGTACACCGGAAAAGTTAATTGATGCCCTGGTTGAAAAAGGGGTTAAAGGCTTAACCCTCATTGCCAATGATACCGCCTTTGAAGACCGCGGTGTCGGCAAGATGGTCGTCGCCAAACAATTCAAAAAGATTATTGCCAGCCATATCGGAACCAATAGAGAAACCGGCCGCCAGATGAACGAGGGTGAGACCGAGGTCGTTTTGACCCCACAAGGAACCCTTGCCGAACAAATCCGGGCTGCCGGCTATGGCCTGGGTGGAGTTCTCACACCAACCGGCTTAGGTACAGAAGTTGCTGAGGGCAAGCGCACCATCGAAGTTCAAGGCAAGGAATATCTCTTGGAAAAACCCTTGAAGGCTAATGTTGCCCTTATTTATGCCAATAAGGCGGATAGAAGGGGCAATCTCATCTTCCACGGCTCCACCAGAAACTTTAATACCCTTATGGCCACCGCTGCCGATGTGGTTATTGCCTATGTAGACGAAGTGGTGGAAACGGGAGAAATTAATCAAAATGACGTTATCGTTCCGGGCCTGTTTGTAGATTACATTGTAGATGGAGGGGCAAATGAATAAACAGCAGATTCAAGAGTTTATCGCACAGCGAGTAGCCAGAGAGTTAAAAAATGGCGACCTGGTCAACCTGGGTATCGGCCTGCCTACCCTGGTTGCCAACTATATCCCTGAAGATATTCAGGTTGATTTCCATTCGGAAAACGGTTTTGTCGGTATGGGACCGGCTCCCGAAGAAGAAAATATCGATCCCCACATTTCCAATGCCGGTGGTTCACCGGTCAGCATTCTTGACGGCGGGGTCTTCTTTGACTCGGCTAAATCTTTCGGTATTATTCGTGGCGGCCATGTCGATGCAACCATCTTAGGAGCCCTCCAAGTAGATGAAAAAGGCAACCTGGCCAGCCATATGATTCCCGGGAAAATGGTTCCGGGCATGGGCGGAGCCATGGACCTTGTTGTTGGCGCTAAACGTACCATAGTGGCTATGCAGCACACAGCAAAAGGTAATCCGAAAATTATGAAGGAATGCACCCTTCCTCTAACCGCACCAAAGGCTGTTGACCTTATTGTCACGGAGATGTGCGTTCTTGAAGTCCGCCCCGAAGGCCTCGTCATGACAGAACTCAATCCCGAGTTCACTATAGAAGATGTCCGGGCGGTTACCGAGGCTGAAATTATTGTTGCCGACAATCTGAAAGAAATGAATTAGGTTTTCTGACCGGAAGCTTAAGGCAACTAGGTAAGAAATCTAAGAGAAGAAAAATTAAGACCGATGCTGTCCAAGGGCTAGAGCTAAAAGGCAGCATCGGTTTTTAACTTTGAGCAGAAACAGACTACTTGCCACAGGTCTTCTGCTCCTTTTATTTTGTTCATGAAACATGGCGAGGAAAAGCAAGGCAGATAAGATCCGGGGCTTGCTTTTTCTCCTTTTTAAGCGGGATACCGGCTTACTGTTTTTAGGCTAATTTTTTAGCAGCTGCTGCTTTTTAGGGTTATTGCTTTTTAGGGTTATTGTTTTTTAGAGTTATTGCTTTTTAGAGTTATTGCTTTCTAGAGTTTCCGATTTTAGGGTTTCCGGCTTTCAGCAACTACTGCTTTTTTAGCAAGCCTGTTTTCAGCCCATAAGTCCTCAGCGACAGGAGCCCAGTTCTCAGCATAAGAGTCACACCTGGAACACAAGGCTTCCACCGGCTCCGGCGACTCTAAATCGGTTGAAGCGGCACCTGTTTTCTCCACAATGGCTCTAAGCTTATCCGGATTTTCCAACATGGGGCAGGGCCTTAACATGTTTTCATTAAAGGGCTGTCCCTCGCGGTAGGCCATAAAAAGAGGCGACTGTAAACCTTCAAGCAAGGTTTTTTCGCGAATGTTGGAATCGGAATAGTGGATAAAGACACAAGGATCCATGTCGCCATTAGCATTGATATGTAGGTAGCGGCGTCCGCCCGCAATACAGCCACCGACAAACTCACCATCATTTTGGAAATCAATAGCAAAGAGCGGCTTTGTATTCCGATAATGTCGAATACGCCGATACATTTCAACACGTTGTTCCGGTGTGGGCAGCAGGTCGGGAACGGCCCTTCTTCCTACCGGCATATAGTGGAAGTACCAAATAAAATAGGCTCCCGTATCAATAAGACTGTCATAGTATTCTTCTGAAGAAATGGACTCGAAGTTTTCCCGTGTATAACAGGATGATATACCATAGATCAGCTTCTTCTCTTTTAAGAGTTTCATTGCCGATAGAGCCTTTTTATAGACACCCTCACCACGGCGGGAGTCCGTGGCTTCCTCAAATCCTTCTAAGGAAATAGCCGGAACAAAGTTCTTCACCCTAAGCATAGCGTCTGCAAATTCTTCATCAATCAGAGTTCCGTTTGTAAAGGCAAGGAAAATACAGTCATCATGCACTTCACAAAGACGCAACAAATCTTTTTTCCTTACCAGGGGCTCTCCGCCGGTGTAGATGTACATGTATACACCCATTTCTTTGCCTTGAAGAATGATACTATTGATTTCTTCATAGCTAAGATTCAGCTTGTTTCCGTATTCCGAGGCCCAACAGCCGGCACATTGGAGGTTACAGGCCGAAGTCGGATCAAGTAAAATGGCCCAAGGAATATTACATTGATATTTTTCCCGCATTTCCTCCTGTTTTTGCCCACCATCTAAGCTGGCATTAACAAAAAAGTTCACCGCTAGAGTGATAAGCACTTCTTTATCAATATCACTAAATAAGCGGCGAACAAAAGTATAGTAAGGATTTTCAGGGTCAGTAACGGCCTTGCGAATAACTGCAATTTGAGCGTCAAACTCTCCCTTTCCGAAGACACTTGCCCAATCTAGCAATTTCAGCATATTCTTTTCAGGATTCTTATAAAGATATTTTACAGCCTCCTGAATACCTAATTTTTTCAATCTTGAAGCTAAACTCATAGTTATTCCTTTCTTCCTTATAAAACACCTTCATACGTAAGAAACCCGGACCACCAGGGCTTACCGGCCTGAACTATTTCCATAGCTTTTCCTATTTAAAGTATAGCGATTAGCAGTTTTGATGACTATGGAGAAAATTTTTATACTATCCTAAATCACATAATTTTTTAAAATTGCGCAAAATCAAAGAAAATTGAAAAATTGCGCAAAATCGCACAAAATTTAGTTTTTACGCAAGCGTATGGAAAGAAGACGAAGCTTTCGGAATCATCAAGCCTACTACAAAGTTTTTACGCAAGCGTATGGAAAGAAGACTTTTGAGCGAAAAGACGGCCAAGCATCAGGCCTAAAAGCTAGCTGTCAAGACCGGCAAAATGACGGATAGCGGAATCAACAAAGATTCCAAGCATGGTCTGAAGCTGATTGACATGCCTTTCAACATCCACCTTCATATTGTCCCACAAAAATTTTACAAAGAAACCAACGAAAGTATAATGACAAAAATTAGCCATGTCTTTTATTTTCTCCTCGGAAATGTTGCGCCCTGCAAGTCTCTTGCGGATATCAGCTATAATGGCTTCGTCAGTAGGTAATATGACATATCGCTCTAATTGTTCACGGGATAAGGAATAAAAAATATTATAAATTATTGAGGAGTGCTCTTGGCAATAGAGCAATATTTTTTTCAACTTTGCTGCAGAACCGGCACCATTATCTGTATCCTTTAAAACTTCTTCAAAGGTCTGCGATATCCAGGTATCCAAAAGGTCATAGATATTTTCATAATGATAATAGAAGGTGTTGGGGCTGATATGGCTTCGCCTTACAAGCTCCGTTACCGTTATTTTATCGAAAGACATCTCCTTCAGCATTTCTTCGAATTTCATCATTAGTACTTTTTGCGTAAGTAGTGCCATATCCTCCCCCTTCCCTAATGAAGCAAACAAGTCCAGTGTATACTAAAAATTAATAAAAGTGAAAGCCCCATCCATGCCTATCTCCTTTTATGAGTTAAGAATGGTTGGGGCACTATTATCAGCCTTTTGCGGCAAGGCCGGTCCTGTAAAACAAGAGGCAGAAGCAAGGCTGCTACCGGATTTTTTCCCGGAAATACCGGCTAAGAAAGCTCCTGCAAACTTCCGGAAAGACCGTTAAAAAAGCAGCAGGATGGGGATGGTGATAAGGAGCAGGACTAAAATAGCTATGGGTAAAAACACCAGGAGACCGGATAAGCAGAGGGCTTTTACATCTTCTTTTTCTACATTTAGCCCAGCTTCCGGAGGAAGGTCTTGCCGCCCCTTAATCCCGGCTTTTTCTTGCCTATCTTGCTGCCATTTGAATGCTCTTTCTATACGCTTTTGAAACATCATTAGCCCGGCCCTCCTTTTATTTCTTCTTCCCTGTTTGTATTACTTACCGCCAAGCCCTATTTTGCTTGGCGGTACTTATCATCTGCTTTACAACTTATTTTATCAATTTCTTTCTTGTTCTTCCTTGTTCTTCCTATCAGCTTTCCCTTAATTTTTCTCTGCAGGCTCATGGGCTTCTGTTATAAAATCAGGAGCCGCTTCCAGTACTTCTCTGCCATCCAAATTTAAGGGGAAGTGGCAGGCAATGAAGTGTTCCGGTAAGACTTCGCGTAATTCCGGGACAACATGTTTGCATACCTCTTGGGCATAGCGGCAGCGGGTGTGGAATTTACAGCCGGGCGGGGCCTTTACCGGCGAGGGAATGTCACCCTCAAGGATAACCAGTTCTTTACCACCCTCTTCATCAGCCGTCGGTATAGCGGACAAGAGGGCCTCGGTATAGGGGTGCATGGGCTTGGCAAAGAGGTCTGCCGAGCCGGCAAGCTCTACAATAACCCCCAGATACATGACAGCCACCCGGTCAGAAATATACTTGACCACCGAAAGGTCATGGGTGATGAAGAGGTAAGTTAAGTCCTTATCCTCCGCCAGGTCTTGCAGGAGGTTGATAATTTGTGACTGAATGGAAACGTCCAAGGCAGAAACCGCCTCGTCACAGACCACGAACTTGGGGTCCAGGGACAAGGCTCTGGCAATCCCGATTCTTTGGCGCTGACCACCGGAGAATTGGTGGGGATAGCGGTGGAGGAAGTAGGGGGCCAGTCCGCAATCATCCATAATTTTAAGAACGTGCTCTTTCATGCGGTCATCATTACGCTTGAAGTACTTATGGGTCAGCATACCCTCACCGACAATTTGTCCAACAGTCATCCGGCTATCCAAGGAGGAATAGGGGTCTTGGAAAATAATTTGCATGTCGGTGCGCAGGTGTCTTGTTTCATTGTAGCTAAGCCTGGCCAGGTCGATACCATGATCCAGTTTGGCGTCTTCCTTTATAAAGTCCTCATTTTGCAAATGAGGCTGCCTCAGCTTATCAACGACCGCTTCCGCACTTTTCAGCTCTTCCTCTACCTTTACTAAGCTCTCTTCTAAGGCCTTCTTCTCTGCCCTATACTTCTCGCTTTTACGCCCTGCCCCCAGCTTATTTTGCCCGGCACGATACTCAGCATCATCCAAATTAACGGAAGCTTCTTGCAAGTCATGCTTGATGTCGTATCTGCGCTTGGCAATCTCGTAAAGCTTTGTGTAGGCTGCTTCAACCTCCTCGAGATTCGGAACCGTAACCAAACCACCGATGATATTGGTGATATCAAGGTCGGTATCTCGGACCGTCCTTCTCTTTTCAGCAAGCTTCTCCGCTTCCTCAAATTGTTCCTTTTCGCTCAATTTAGCAAAGCGGGCCTCCTCTTGGGCAAGTTCTTCTTTTAGTTTCCGTAATCTTGCGCACTTTTCGGGCAAGTTTTTAATGGTTTGCATGACATAGGCGGGTGCAATATCGGTAAGATTGCGGCCATAGTACATCGTTCTTCCATCTGTTTGCTTATAAAGTTGCAAAATCGTCCTACCGAAGGTAGATTTTCCACAACCGGATTCTCCCACCAGACCCAAGGTTTCACCCTTATAAATGGTTAAATCAATACCATCATTTGCTTTAACAAAAAGCCCTTTTTTCTTTAGAGGAAACCACTGTTTAAGGTTCGTGATTTTAAATAATGGTTGTTTATCTTGTTTCATGGCGTTCCTCCTTATTGGGATAGAAACAACGAATTTGTTGATTGTCTCCAACAACCGTCATCTGCGGTTCTTCTTCACGACAGCGTTCTCTGGCATACTTACATCTCGGTTCAAACTTACAGCCTTTGGGTAAATCCAGAGGATGGGGAACCGCACCCGGGATGGCTTCCAAACGGACACCTTGGGGGGTCTCGAGCCGCGGGATAGAGATTAAGAGCCCTTCTGTATAGGGATGAGAGAATTCGGTCTTCCTTGAGAAAATGGTTCTCGTCGGAGCAAGTTCAACAACTTGGCCACAATACATGACAGCAACATCATCGGCAATCTGATTGATAACGCCAAGATCGTGAGTAATAAACATGATGGCTGTTCCCTTGGCCTCTTGCAGTTCGTTCATCAAGCGGAGTATTTGGGCTTGTATGGTAACGTCAAGGGCCGTTGTCGGCTCGTCAGCAATCAAAAGACGAGGCTCACAGGCCAGGGCCATAGCTATCATAACTCGTTGTCTCATACCACCGGATAATTGGTGGGGATATTGTCTGGCTACAACATCGGGATTAGGGATTTTTACATCGTCAAGAATTTTTCGGACTGCCGCATAGGCATCTTTTTTATTCATTCCTCTGTGGATTATATAGGATTCACCCACTTGTTTTTCTACAGAAAACACGGGGTTTAAAGAGGTCATGGGTTCTTGGAAAATCATGGAAATAGCATTTCCGCGAATCTTGTACATTTCTGACAGGGGAAGGTTGGTGATGTCTCTTCCCTCAAAAATAATGTTACCGTCAGCAATGTAGCCGTTGCTCTCCAAAAGATGCAGGATGGACAAGGCGGAAACCGATTTACCGGAACCGGATTCACCAACAACCCCTAAGGTTTTGCCCTCACCAACACGATAACTTGCGCCATTAACCGCCTTAACGATGCCACGTTTTGTCGTAAAATATGTTTTTAAATCTTTGATTTCTAATAGTGCCATATTTTTTCTCCTTACCTAGCGATCATTACTACTCTTGGGGTCAATGGCATCACGCAAGCCGTCACCGACAAGGTTGATACAAATGGTACAAATACCGAAAATAGCTGCCGTAAAGACCCATCTCCACCAGTATTGCTGGATGACAATAGAGTCATTCGCCCCCTTGAGCATATTCCCCCAGGTTGGGGTCGGAGGAGCAATACCGAAACCTAAGTAACTTAGGGTGGACTCCGTTAACATACTGGAGGCAAAAGATAAGGTTGCGTTAACCAGGATAACGGAAATAACGTTGGGGATAATGTGTTTGAAGACAATAGCCCCCTCACGTAAACCAAGAGCCTTGGCGGCCATAATATATTCCATTTCACGTTGTGCCAAGATTTGCGCACGAACCAAACGGCAGATACCGGGCCAGGAAAGGACCCCCAGCACCACCATGATAAGGTACATTCTTTGTTCAACAGAGATTCTCGTACCGATGATGGCGGACAAAATCAAGGCAAAGGGCAGGAAGGGTAAACCACCGACAACTTCGGAAATACGCATAATAACCATATCAGTAATTCCGCCGAAGTAACCGGCCAGACCGCCCATAGTGATGCCAATAGCCAAAGAGATAATAACGGCTACAGCACCAACCGTCATGGTTACCTTACCACCGTTGATAATTCTGGTAAGTATATCACGGCCATATTCATCCGTTCCGAACAGATAGCCTTTGAGGCCCCAGGTGTGAGGTTGACCGGCTTCATCAACAGCATAGTTTTGATAGCCTCCGGCAAAGACGTCTGTCATTTTTGTATCAAAAACCTTTTCCGGAACGCTGGCTTGGTTGAACCAGTTATCACCCCAGCTGAGGACCTCGCCCCGGTCGGTTAAAGCAGAATAGTGGGTTCTTCCGCCAACAATCTTAATAATCTTACCTTCATGCTCAGGAACCTTATTTTCCCCTTTTATCACGTTACCCCAGACATAAACTTTTCCGTCTTCGGTCAGGGCGGCATTGGTAAAGGCAGTCGAAGCAATATCTACAACACCCTTATCTAAACCTTCAGGGATAGTGGAAAGAGGATTGGTTTTCCTTGCCGGATAAATAACAGCTCCATCTGCTGTCAGAGCTAAAAAGTTATTGATATTAGCCGTTACTTTTTTATATTTTAAATCCTTAAAGTCCTTCTTCAGCTTGATGTCATTCAGGTTGGAGTTACCCCAGCTATAGAGGGTTCCATCCGCCGCTACCGCGACCGTAAACTGAATACCTGAATCCATGCTGATGAGGTCGATAGGTTCGCCTTCTTCCATCATATCGGCAAGCTCTTTAGGATATTTATCCTGGCCCAGGCGCGTGCTGCCCCAGGTGTGAAGGACGCCTTCACTGTCCAAGGCACTGACATGGTCACTACCTACAGAAAAATTAACGATTTTGGCTTGCTTTACTTCTTCAGGAATATTCTTCAAGTCAATATCTGCGGTGATTCTGGTGTAGCCCCAAATATAAAGTTTTCCATCCTTATCCGTTCCCACGGCAAAGGTGTTGCTGGGTTCAATTTTTTCAATATTCCCCTTCAACTCCTCCGGCACCTTCATCAGACTAAAGGTCGGGGGAACATTCATTTGGGTATTGTCTTGATGGCCCAGGTCAATTTTTACAAAATAGGGGCCTACCATAACAAAAATGAAAATAATCAAGAAGGTAATTAAACCGAAGCGGGAAAGTTTCTTGCTCCAGAAATTACTGAGAATCATGCGGAAAGGACTCTGAAGGGCTTCTTCCTCTAAAACGGAGAGTTCTTCATTGCGTGACCCAAATAAACGTTTAAACCAACGCGCCAGAAAAAATTCTTTCTTTCTTTCATTAGTTTTGTTTGTCATTTTAGTACGTCCTTTCTATTTGTCGATGCGCACGCGAGGATCTACAAAGCCATAGCTTAAGTCGATGACGAGGGCGCCAAGTAAGCTAATAACCGTGTAGAACATTTGCATCGCAAGCACCAGCTCAAAGTCATTATTATTCAGGCCGTCAATATAGAGTTTTCCCATTCCGTTTAAGCTAAAGGTACTCTCTATGATAACCGAGCCGGAAAAAATGCTTAAGAACCAGCCAATGACAACAGTAATTACCGGGAGCAGGGCATTGCGCCAGGCATGAGAATAAATAACCGTTCTCTCCTTAACACCTTTCGCTCTGGCTGTACGGATATAGTCCATGGACAAACAGTCAATCATGGCTGCGCGAACATATCGCGTCATACCGCCCAGTGACGAAATAGTCATAATAATCAGGGGCAAGGCAATATATCGCATGGTATCAAGAAACCACTTGGTACCCGTATAGCTGGAGCCCGGCGTCTTCATCCCCATAACCGGGAAAATACGTAGTACAACGGCAAAAAGCCATATAAAGATCAAGGCTGTGATGTAAATAGGAATAGAATAACCCACAATAGAGAAGACCTGGACTGATTTATCAAACAGGGAGTCTTTCTTTACTGCAGATTTAATACCAAGAGGAATGGTTATTCCAAGGGCCATAACGGTGGCAAAAATATTAATAAAAACCGTAAACTTCATCGGGTTCTTAATAACAGCACGGACATCTTTCTTATAAAGGTTGGAGTAGCCGAAGTTACCCTGTAAATATCCGTTGAAAACACCATCTTTATTAGGAATTATCCCTATCCAGCGCCCGAATCGGGTTAGCATGGGATCATCCAGACCCATTTCCTCTCTCAGCTGGGCATATCTTTCTGCGTATTCATCAGCCTTCAATTCCTGACGCATTGGCTCTAACTCCGCTCTGGCAGGATCTGTCGGAATCAAGTTATAGAGCATATACATAAGAAAAGAGATGATGAAGAATACCAGTACAATATACACTAAACGCTGTGCAATATACTTTTTCAAACTAGTACCGACCTTTCCATTCGTAATTATAAAAATTTGTTAATTTTTATAATTTTCTCCTTTTAAAGCAAATCTGATTCAAGTAACTTGAATCAGATTACTTCTTGCCTAAGTTTTAAAAAGAAAAGTGCAGGGGTCACCCCCCGCACTTTTTAAACAGCTAATTATTCAGCAATATTTGCATAAAGGATAGCTCTACCGAAGCCCCAGAAGGCACTATCTTCATAGTTTTCTAAGGTATCGATAAAGAAGCTGTAGTATTCATCAGAGTAGAGAGGAATTTCCGGTAATAATTCATTCCAGAGTTCCATAAAGTCTACCCAGACTTCGAGGAAGGCTTCATTGTCGCCGGGTTCAACACCGGTGGCCATTTTCTTACCGAGAGCGTTCAAGTCTTCATTGAGTAAGAAGTTGACGTTCCAGCCTTTAGCAACTTCTTCAGGATCTGTTGTGAAGCTGTTTTCAAAGGTGGAGTTCGGATAGAAGTTAGAAGCCAAGTTGTAGAGGCCGTAGGTGGGTACGCCATATCTTTCATCAACACTGCTGTCACGATACATCCAGTTGAGGAGTTCGGAGAAGGTCATGATATTTTGACGAATTTCCATACCGGCTTGGGGAGCTGTAGCTTCGGCCAACATGGTGGCTAAGAGCTCGGAAACAGGGTTATTCTCTGTGGAAGACCATTCAATGATGAGAGGCATCAGAATTTTGTCGCCAACGGTAACATTGTGGGTGTAGTCGCCGGCTTCTTCAGGAGTTACCTCTTTGTAACGGACACCTTCTTTGTACTCATTGCCTTCTGCATCAAGTACCCAGCCATCTTCTTCTAAGAGTTGAATGGCGGTATCTACGTCAAAGGTATACTCGTTGAGCTCTTCAAGCTCTTCTTCTGCTTCTTGGTATTGCCATTGGGCCAGGCCGTAAGGACCGTTTACAACGGAACCGTAACCACCGGTGAACTTGTTGGCAAACTCATAGCGGTCGAGCAAGTGGGCAATAGCGTGACGGACATTAACAAATTGGGTGGGACCGAAGTCGCATTGGAACATTAATTTACCGTAACCGGCACGGGGGAAGCTGTTGTAGTTGAAGCCACCTTCAGCAACGAGGTCAAGACCGGCATTAATTCTATCACCACCGTTCATGGCAGGAAGAATCTCAATTTCACCCGTTCTCAGGGCGTCAATCATGGTTGCATCTTCTGCTTTTACGATGATGAGTTTATCGATAGAGGGTTTTTGACCGTCAAAGGTACCCTTGTAGCTGGGGTTAATTTCGAGAACAGCTTGTTTGGAACCTTGATCGAAGGAAACCAAAGTGTAAGGACCGGCGCTGACACGATTTTCAGAGTGGAATCTGGCTACTTCAACGATAGGCTCAATGGTTTCTACGCTCATATCGCCATCCCAGTAGCAGCCTTCACCGTCATCTTTAACGCTGGTACCTTCAGCAGTCCACACATGGATGGGGAAGGGACCGGCGGATGCAAAGAAGCTCATTTCATAGAAGTGGGGTAATTTTTCTGCGGTGGCTTGGAGTGAGAAAGTATACTCGTCAAGCAAACGGATACCTGTCCAGACTTCAGATTCGCCGGATTGGTAGGCAGGACCACCTTCATAATATAAGTGGGCACTGGATTTTGAGCCAAGACTTACGAGTGTCGGGTTAGCGAAGTAGAGAATCCCTGCAACATAGTGTTCTGCTGTGATGGGGGTACCATCGTTGAATACTAAGTCTTCGTGGATTTTCATGGTAAAGGTTTTTGTACCATCTTCGTTTTCTTCTGTTTCATATGTTTCTACGACTTGCTCATTGATAAGGTAGCTACCGTCTCTGTCTTGAGCAACTGTGCCATAGTCATTGATCAGACCACGAATCATGTTGTCTGTAGCATTGTTTGTCCAGTAAGATCCAAATGACCAGTCACCGGAGATTTCTGTTGTGCTTCCATAGATAAGTGATGTTTCTCCTTCGGCTTCTACAGCGGTGCTGACACCGGCTAAGAGGCCGAATACCATAATGAAAGCCATTAACGTTGATAAAAATTTCTTCATTCTTATTCCCTCCATTTTTTATAATCAAGCATTTCCTGCTTGAATTTGCATTAATTATACAAGAATGTTTGCGCGTAAGCAATTTTTTTTATTGTTTTTAACAACACTTTTACAGAAAAGCCCCTTTCCCAAAGCCCTTGCCCCGGCGAAGTTTCTTTTGTAATTCTCCCGCTTAACCAGGCTCGGAACAAGTCAAATAATCATTTACTTTTTGAAACGTTAAGTAAAAATTATTCCAATTCAAAGGCACCGGTATACAGCTGATAATAGGTTCCTTTTTCTGCCAGAAGTTCCTCATGGCTGCCCCGCTCTATGATATGGCCCCCTTCTAAAACCATAATGACATCGGCATTTTTAATTGTAGAAAGGCGGTGGGCAATAACAAACACTGTTCTTCCCTGCATCAAGATGTCCATCCCCCTTTGCACCAAAATTTCCGTATGGGTGTCCACAGAGGAGGTGGCTTCATCCAGAATTAAAACCGGAGGGTCAGCCACAGCTGCCCTGGCAATAGACAGAAGCTGCCTCTGCCCTTGAGAAAGATTGGCCGCATTGTTGGTCAGGATAGTATTGTAGCCCTCCGGCAAGCGGTCAATAAAATGACCGGCCCCAACTAATTCCGCTGCTGCTTTACACTCTGCGTCCGAAGCTTCCAGCCGGCCATAGCGAATATTCTCCATAACCGTTCCGGTAAAGAGGTTGACCTCTTGCAAGACCAAGCCCAGGCTGCGGCGTAAATCTTGTTTGCGGATATTTCGGATATTAATCCCATCGTAGCTGATTGTCCCCTTGCTAATGTCATAAAAGCGGTTAATGAGGTTGGTAATGGTTGTTTTCCCCGCCCCCGTCGAACCGACAAAGGCTATTTTTTGTCCCGGCCGGGCATAGACATTGATGTCATGGAGGACGGGCTTTCCCTCCTCGTAAGAGAAGTCGACCTGCTCCAGGACAATATCTCCCTCAAGCCGGGTCAGACTTACTCCTCCGTCTGCCAGGTCTTCCGCCCAGGCCCAGATACCGGTCCTTTCCGGACAGCTTGCCAGCTCGTTTTCTGCCGTATAGTAGGCGTTGACCAGGCCGACTTTACCCTCGTCTTTTTCCGCTTCTTTATCCATAAGGCTAAAGATTCTCTCAGCCCCGGCCAGGGCCATGGCCACATGGTTGACTTGTTGCGACACCTGGTTGAGGTTGCCCGTAAATTGCTTGGTCATATTCAGGAAGGGGACCAGCAAGGGGACACTGAAGGACATACCGGAAAAACCAACATTTGGCAGGCCGGAGAGTAAAAAGATTCCGCCGACTGTGGCAACCAGAACATAGAGAATATTCCCTATATTCATAATAATGGGGCCCAGGGCATTGGCGTATCCGTTAGCACGAGAAGCATCTTCAAAGAGCTGTTCATTGATTTCATCAAAGGCTTGGATGGTTTTTTCTTCATGATTGAAGACTTTAATCACTTTTTGCCCGCTCATGCTTTCTTGAATAAAAGCTTCCAGCTTGCCGATGGAGGCCTGTTGACGTTTAAAGTACTTCGCCGAACCGCCGCCAATCTTTTTGGTTACCAACGTCATAAGTATAACGCCCAGCAAGACTACCAGGGTCATCCAGATACTAAACCAAAGCATAATAGCCAGAACCGTAAGGACAATCAGCCCGGCCTGAATGAGGTTGGGTAAAGCCTGGGCAACCAATTGCCGCAAGGTATCTACGTCGTTGGTGTAGTGGCTCATAATGTCGCCATGTTGCTTTTGGTCAAAATAGCTGATCGGTAAATCCTGCATCTTGTTAAAAAGTTCTATACGCAGCTTGCACAAAAAACCTTGGGTCACTTTAGCCATGAGCTGGGTTTGGAGAGTCAGGAGCAGGGCAGTAAAAAGGTAAAGGCCGATGAGGCCGGCGATAATGGGCAGGATCTCACTTTTCGCCGCCTGCCAGGAAAAGTTTTGCTCTTGCATAAAGCGCTCAAGAATGACAAAAATACGCTGTTGAAAGAGGGAGGGCAAGGCCCTGCCCACCGAACCGACTACAATACAGGTCACAATAATAGGCATAAGTTTGGGATAGGAAGTAAACAGGCTCTTTAACAAGCGGCCTAAATTGTTCTTTTTTCCTGTTCCCGCCCCGTGTTCTTTGGCTTTTGTCCTAACCATGTTTGCGTGCCCCTTAGACATCTCCGCCACCTCCTTGCAAGCTCATCTGCTGTCGGTATGTTTCCCTATAAATTTCATTTGTCGCAAGAAGTCCGGCATGGTCCCCTTCTGCAATAATATGCCCCTCGTCCATGATGAGAATCTTATCCGCCCCTTCGATAGAAGAGATACGTTGGGAAATAACAATTTTGGTCGTTTCCGGGATAAATTCTCTAAAGC
The DNA here is from genome assembly GCA_023622515.1 of Bacillota bacterium. Classification (GTDB taxonomy): domain Bacteria; phylum Bacillota; class Clostridia; order Saccharofermentanales; family DTU023; genus SFFI01. The sequence goes on from JAMNZB010000030.1 coordinate 67,664, forward strand.
TTTTTTGAATGCGGGCATCGGTTTTGGTATCCACGGCACTGGTGGAGTCATCAAGAATCAAAACTTTCGGTTGTTTCAAGAGG
>JAMNZB010000064.1 GCA_023622515.1 Bacillota bacterium
AATGACGGTAATCTCTATCGGTTCGTTGTTAATATGTTCGTAGCTGGAAACGCCTTTACCGCGGTGGCGGCTGTAGTCAATGGTGAAAAGGATATCATCCGTTGTAATCGGTGTACCATCGCTCCATACGGCATCAGGGTGCAAGTGGACGGTGTAGGTCAGGGCATCTTCTGAAACATCTAATTTTTCAGCAAGTCTAGGAATATAACCATCCTTTGTCGGGAAAAATAAGGGATCATGGATGGGGCGAATCATCGATGTGTAGTCATCGCTACCGCCTGAGCTTGGTGATAAAGAGTCAGGCATATAGCTGATAGCCATAACAAAAACACCTTCATCCTGCGGGGTAAGCCCTTCTGCATTTACTACGCCGGCACCAATAAGAGGGAAGCTAAGGCATAAGAGAATAAGCAGGCTAAGCAACTTTCGTGAAATTTCTTGGACTTTGTTCATAAAATTCCTCCTGTAAAAGCGTGGGATGCTGTGGATACCGCCAGGCACCACAGCGGCATAATAATTAGCGGCAATCCTCTTTCAGTTAGGGAATCACCAAAGGTCATTCTAACGAGTAGTTAACACTCGTCAACAAAAAATAGCAAAAAGGAAAGAAAAGGCCTGTTTAATCTCTTTTAACGATAAATATACAAACTAAAAATCTTCCTTCATAAGATAGAAATTTGCTCCTCTTGTCTTTAGATGAAAGGGAGAAGGGAAGGAGAAAAGGCCTGGAAATAAAGCACTGCAGAAGGAGCTGGTACTCCCTTTCTTTCTACATAAAGAAACCGCAAAAAGCTTTTCCCTTAACAGAAAAAGTTTTTTCGGATACTTTGTTTCTATTGGTGAAAACTATTAAAAATCAGCCTAAAAAAAGGCCTATCCGACATGTCCCTGTCTCGAATAAGCCTATTGATTTTTCTAAAAAAGCACCCTCAATAAATATCAGGTGTGGGGGATTCATCCACTAGCCACAGGCCTAGGATATTCTGACAACAAAGGGCTTCAACTCGGCATAGCCCGCTTCATCCATCTGCAAGAAAGGGATAAAACGTAAAGCCGCTCCATTAATGCAATAACGCAGGCTGCCTTCCGATACAGGGCCATCTTCAAAAACATGACCTAAATGATTTGTATTCTTGCTTGTTACTTCAACCCTTGTCCTATGAGGGATACTTTCATCCACCCGATAATCTAAAATATCGCTGGTAATCGGTTTGGTAAAACTTGGCCAGCCGCAGCCGGCGTCATATTTATCTCTAGAGGAAAAGAGAGGCTGTCCGGTGGCAATGTCGACATAAATGCCCTCGGTAAAAGTTTGGTCTAAGGGACTGGTAAAGGGCCTTTCCGTAGCCGCCTTGCGCAGAATATCATAACTTAGCGGGCTGAGACTTTCTTTCAGGGTTTCATCTGTGGGCAGGTCCGAGCCGGGGAAGAGGGGCTTGTCTGCATCAAAGATATTGATGTGGCAGTAGCCGTTAGGCTTCTTGCCAAGATAGTCCTGGTGGTATTCTTCCGCTTCAATGAAATGCTCTAGCGGGGCCACTTCAATGGCTGTTTTCCTTCCTTGAATACCTTCAAAATTATCCAGGGAGTAAGTAATAAGTTTTGCTGCCATATCATCGGTATAATAGAGGCCGCTCCTATATTGTGTGCCGATGTCATTCCCCTGGCGGTTTAGACTAAAAGGATCGACAAGGCGGTAAAAGCGTTCTAAAATTTCTGCTAAATCAATTTTATTACTATCGTAAAGCAGTCTGACTGTTTCGACATGGCCGGTCCTGGCCAGCTCTTCATAGCTGGTCTCCGGGACTTGGCCATTGGCATAGCCAACTTTCGTCTCAAGTATGCCGAAAACCCTTTTATAGTAAGCCTCGACACCCCAAAAGCAACCGGCAGCAATATAAATCTCAGCCCTTGCCCTAGTTCCCATATCATCAATTTGAACAAAATCTCCGTGTACAGCCATTATTTTCCCTTTCTTATCCATTACTCTTCGTTTTCCTTGCTTTATTGTATACCAAGCTGCTAAATATTATTATGTATTGTATGATTATATGCTAAAAATGGAGGATTACCTATGCGCCATAAGCCTTAAATCATGTATAGGCTCCAGCTAATCGGACAAATTATCCAAAGGTCACCAAGGAGGAAAAGTTATGCTAGAAACATCAGAAAGTTTCTCCTGCTTACGAAAAATGTTAGAAGACTTCCACTCCGAAATCACTCAGGAAAGAGAAGATAAGTTAGTCATGCTGAAAAGTTTAGATGAGGAACCGGATATCCTCTTGCGGGATAATCTTGCCCGCCATTTTACGGCTTCCTCTTGGATTGTCAATGAGCGGCAGGACAAAATTCTTTGTGTCTATCACAATATCTACGATTCTTGGGCCTGGACAGGAGGGCATGCTGATGGCGAGGCCGATTTGCTGGCTGTTGCCCTGCGCGAAGCCAAGGAGGAAACCGGCCTGAAGCGAGTCAAAGCCCTTTCCTATAGCCCTATCTCTTTAGAAATACTAGCGGTGAAAGAACATATAAAAAACGGTCAACTTGTTCCGGCTCATGAACATTTTAACTGTACCTTCTTACTGGAAGCCTCTGAAAAAGACAGTTTGCTGGTTAATGTCAAGGAAAACAGCGGGGTCGCCTGGCTTAGTTTTGATGAGTTCATTGCCTATTGCAAGGAAGCCCATATGATACCCGTCTACAAAAAAATCCACAAAAAATTCCTAGGCTAGACAAGAGGCACTAAGGATACAAAGAACACTGATACCCTCTCCCCGGCCACAGGCTGTCAGCCCTTCTCCGGATGTGGCGTCCAGGGTAATCGCCTTTTCTTTGAGGGGCAGCAGGCCGGCTAGCGAAGAAATTATTTTTTCTTTAAGGGGAGCAAACTTTGGCCTTGCCGCTTCTACGCTAATGGACAGGTGGTGGAGACTAAAGTCGCGCTCATCTTCCGCCAAGTCTTGCAGGGCCAGGTCCAGATAGGCCCTCGAATCGGTAATTCCTTGTTCACATAGGGCGTCTGCCCGCTTACCAAGCACCTGCTTACCGGTTAGGCCGGAAATGGCATTGCAGATAGCGTGTAAGATAACATCGGCATCACTATTCCCTTCAAGGGGCGGCAGGTCCGGAAAGGGCAAGCCACCCAAGGTCAGGACTCTTCCCTCTTTGCAGTCAGAGGAGCAAAAACGATGGCTGTCTTGGCCTATTGAAGAAATGAAAATTCGTTCACTCATCCTAATCGTTCTCCACCTTTCTACCGGCTTTGCTTTTCAAGCTATTCATCTTGGTGAAACAGCCGGCTTCCACCCTATATGTCCGGCTCAGATACGCTCCTGTTTTTTCTTGCCAGATAAATGCGGTAGCCGCTTTTTCTAGCAATATCCTCTACCTGTCCATCCCCAAAAAGGCGACGCAGTTCTACTTTCGTAGTATCGGCCCCTTGTTTTTTCTGAACGACAATCATCAGGGCACCACCATCATAAAGGGCCTTATAAGCCTCCCTGTAAAGACGATAAACAACCGATTTGCCCGCACGAATCGGCGGATTCATAAGAATCAGGTCAAAATTTCCCGGCACAGACTTAAGGCCATCAGAGACATAAAAGTTTGCCTCCTCAGCTGCAATATTATTATTATAGTTCACTTTGGCTTGCTCCAAGGCCCGACTATTGATATCAGAAAAACTAAGCTGAATGCCGGGGCGAAATTTTTTCAAAATAATCCCGACGGGCCCCCAGCCACAGCCTAAATCAAGCACCTTGCCCTCTTTGGGAAAAGCGGGCGATTTAAGGGCGGCCTCCACTAAAAGTCGTGAACCGAAATCCAAGCGTTTTCTGGAAAATGTTGAACTATCGGATATAAATTTAAAAATCTCCCCCTCTACCTTCTCTGTAAAGGCACTCAGGCGCCGGGGGGTTACCGGGTTGGCATCAAAATAGTGGGAGTAGGACATCTATAATTTCTCCAGGGGCAATTTTATCTTTTCCAGGGCTAGCAAGAGGGCCAGGCCAAGAGTATATACAACTATGGTTTGGGAAAGAAAAATACTCCCTATTGTGGCGATGACACTTATAGGGGTGGGCTTTATCTCCAAAAGGAGGTAGGGCAAATAGCTTCCTACAATTACGGCATTAACAACAACCGGCGGTAAGAGAATAACAAAGCGTAAAAAACGCATTTTCCAAATATAGCCCTCATCATCCTTCCGCCGCTGCCGTGTCCACTTTTCTGTCAGCATTTTCCGGTAGGACCGGGCAAATATATGGGTAAGAGCCGCAGCAGCCAGGGTCGCCAGGCTCCCGCCCAGAATGTCAATTAAACCAAGATTATTAGGGTTTAATATGTTGGAAAGGAGACAACCCAAAAATAAACCCGGGACAGCACCGGCACTTAGGGCCGGCAAGACAGTTAGGGCTTCTGCCAGGCGAAATTGAACAAGGCCAAAGCTGAAGCTGGCGAAGGGTAGGCAAAGGGTTACATAAAGGGCCGCAACAAGGCCCGCTTGGGCAAGGCGTAAGGGAGTAAGGGCAAACATACCCTTACTCCCATGCTTCTCAATCTTAAGGCTAGCACTTGTTGCTGTTTTCTCGGATCTAGCTCCGGCGCCGGGCTGACTTTCCCTTTCAGCTTCTCTTGCAGCAGGGGCAGCTGCACCAAGACCACCGGCTTCTCCGGTGTTGGCAGTAGCGGCCGTTTCCGCTTCGGAATTCATCTTATTCTTACTTGCCGGCGCTGCCTTTTTCTTTCCAAACATATTTTCTTTTACTCTCTTTCTTTATTCAGCAACTTCTAAGGCCAGGATTAAGCTCTTACCGTTAATATCCCACTCCTTTTGCTTGTCCAAGAGGGCTGCAGGCGCTTTATCCAAGGCTTTTAAAGAAATGGCTAAGACATCTTCGCAGAGTGCTTTTTCATGTTTCTTGGCAAGCTCAAGTAATTCTTCATCACCGGCCATATACATGTGGATTCTGTCACTGACTTCAAAATCAGACTCTTTACGCATGGTTTGAATTTTGGAGACCATTTCCCGGAGGTGCCCCTCTGCAATCAGCCCTTCTGTTAATTCCGTATCAAGGGCCAGGGTCATACCATAGTCCGAAGCAGCAGCAAAACCTTCTGCCTGAATGGTTTCAATAATTAATTCTTCTTCCGTCAGTTCTTCAGGTCCCTCCGGCATATTGACCACAATTTTTCCCTTTTGCTTTAATTCCCGATAGGCTTTAACCCCGTCAAGATTATCCAAGATGGTACGCAGGGTATTTAACCTTGGGCCAAAACGCTTACCGAGAAGGCGCAGCTGTGGCTTGAAATGGTAATCTTGCAGGCTGTCCGCATCATCTGCCCACTCTAACTCTTTAACATTCAGTTCATCAATAACCAACTCGGCATATTCCTCAGCCAAACACTCACCACCGACAACCAGCATACGGGATAGGGGCTGACGGGTCTTTAAGCCGGAAAGAGAACGGGCTGTTCTTCCTAATGCTACAAGCTTCAGTACGATATCCATTTGACTTTCCAACTCGGTATCAATATGAGCTTCATCCACCTCAGGGTAGTCACAAAGGTGAACGCTGATGGGGGCATCCTTAACATGGTCAACCACTAAATTTCGGTAAATCATTTCTGCGATAAAGGGTGTGAAGGGGGCACAGAGTTTAGCTACAGTAACCAGCACTTCATATAAGCATTGGTAGGCATCAATTTTATCTTGAGGCATACCGCTTACCCAGTAACGCTCTCTTCCTCTACGGACATACCAGTTGGAAAGTTCATCGACAAAGTCTTCTAAGGCTCTGGTCGCTTGAAGGATATCAAACTTTTCCAAACAGTCACTGACCGTTTTTGTGAGCGTGTTGAGGCGGGACAAAATCCAGCGGTCCATAACACAGAGCTTATCCTTATCCCAGGAATACTTCTCCGGACTAAAGCGGTCAATATCTGCGTAAAGGACATAGAAAGCATAGGTGTTCCAGAGGGTCCCCATGAATTTCCTTTTTCCTTCTTTTACCGCCTCAAAGGAGAAGCGTGAGGGGAGCCAGGGCTGGCTATTGCTGAAGAAATACCAGCGTACCGCATCTGCACCCTCTTTTTCTAAAACATCGTTGGGGTCGACAACGTTCCCCCTGTGCTTAGACATTTTTTGCCCCTCGGCATCTTGAACATGACCCAAAACGATACAATTTTCAAAAGATTCCTGGTCAAAGAGGAGGGTGCTAACCGCCAACAAGGAATAGAACCACCCTCTGGTCTGGTCGACCGCCTCTGAAATGAAGTTAGCCGGGAAATGGGCTTCAAATTCTTCTTTATTTTCAAAAGGATAATGCCATTGGGCAAAGGGCATAGCCCCGGAGTCAAACCAGCAGTCCATAACTTCCGGAACACGGGTCATCAGTTTACCGCACTTAGGGCAGATGATGTTTACTTCGTCAATGTAGGGGCGGTGCAATTCCAGTTCTTCAGGACAGTTCGGCGACATCTCCCGCAACTCGGCAACAGAACCGACAACATGGTCATGGCCACACTCACACTGCCAGATGGGCAGGGGCATCCCCCAATAGCGCTCTCTTGAAATATTCCAGTCAATGACATTTTCCAAGAAATTGCCGAAACGTTTTTCACCAATACTCGGAGGAATCCAGTTGATTCTGTTATTATTTGCCACAAGCGCATCGCGGACCTTGGTCATCTCGATAAACCAACCGGTTCGCGCATAGTAAATCAGAGGGGTGGCACAACGCCAGCAGAAGGGATAATTGTGGGTAAATTTTTCTGCACGCAGCAGTTTTCCTTCTTCTTCCAGTTTTTTGATAATAAGCGGATCGGCATCTTTACAAAACATGCCGGCAAAGTCCGTGACTTCTTCCGTCATCGCCCCTTCTTCATTGACATATTGGACAAAGGCCAGGTCGTATTTACGGCCTACCACTGCGTCATCTTCACCGAAGGCCGGTGCTGTATGAACAATACCGGTACCATCCGTTGTCGTAACATAATCGGCCAGGCAAACAAGGAAGGCCTTCTTGCCGGACTCTTCCACAAACTTTTTAGCGTAGGGGAAAATGGGCTCATACTCCATGCCCTCAAGTTCTTTCCCTTTCATCCTCTTCACTATAGTGACTTTTTCTTCCGGGAAAACCGCTTCTACAAGGTCTTCGGCTAGATAGTAGCGTTCTTTGCCGCAAGATCCGGAACGCTCTAGGAGGACATAGTCCACTTCAGGGTGTACGGTTAGGGCAAGGTTGGAAGGCAGGGTCCAGGGGGTCGTTGTCCAGGCAGTAAAGTAGCTATTTTCTTCGCCTTTTACTGCAAAGCGGATATAGACAGAATCTTCTTCAACATCTTTATAACCTTGGGCAACCTCGTGGCTGGCCAGAGCCGTACCACAACGTGAGCAGTAAGGCAAAATCTTATGGCCTTGATAGAGCAAGCCTTTTCGATCAATCTCTTTCATGGCCCACCACTCAGATTCGATATAGTCATTCTCGTAGGTGATATAGGGGTCATCCATGTCTGCCCAGAAACCAACACGTTTGGATAACTCCTCCCAGTCCTTCTTATAGGTCCAGACGGATTCTTTACACTTTTTGACAAAGGCCTCTATACCATAGGCTTCAATGTCTTCTTTACCGTTAAGTCCTAAGGCCTTTTCAACTTCCAATTCAACCGGTAAACCGTGGGTATCCCAACCGGCCTTCCTCAAGACATTTTTGCCTTTCATACTATGATATCGGGGAATTAAGTCCTTAATGGCGCGGGTTAACACGTGACCGATATGCGGCCTGCCGTTGGCCGTAGGAGGGCCATCATAAAAGGTGTAGTCCGGAGCATCCTTGCGCAAGGCTACTTGTTTTTCGAATATTTGTTCTTTTTCCCAGAATTGCAAGACTTCTTCTTCTCTTTTTACAAAGTCCAGGGAACTGTCTACTTTACGGTACATAATATCCTCCTGAAATTAATGTATTAGGGCAAAATAAAAACGCCCTCCACGGGGCGTCATGGGATACGCGGTACCACCCGTTTCACCGAGAAACTCGGCCTCTTGTCCTGTAACGGCGGAGACTTTCGTCCTTCCGTCTTTCCCTACTAAGCAGGTAAGCCTTTCGAAAAAGCCGCTCTTAGCTGATCTTCGTCTTATTTGTTTCGACATCCCTCACACCATCAGATGCTCGCTCTTTCAGCAAATAAGACTACTCTGCTCGTCATCGCGTTTGTACGCTAGCTATTTTACTATGGGCAAGCTTTGTTTGTCAAAATATAGTAAGAAGTTTCAGTCCCTTATCGGCTAAGCCATTCACCACTTTTAAACTATTCACCGCTTTTAAGCTATTCACCGGTTTCTAACAGCGGCTACTCCTGCTTGCCTTCGCGGAGAGCCTTTCTAAGTGCATCTTTTATGATTTCACCGGACAAAGTGGCTCCTGAAATGGAATCTACTTCAATATCATTTATCCTCCTGCAAGTACTGAACAATCGGGTCCAGATATTTTGGATCGGAAATATCATAAGACTTGGAAAGCAGCTCACCGGCCTCGGTATTTTTCCTTTTCATTATCATGGTAAAGATTCGCATGACAAGTTTCGAAGGAAGGGACATTTTTTCATAGTTTAGTCCCCCCGGGCAGTAAAAGGCTTTGGCATATTGTTTTTCTTCTTCGTTTAGGACATTTGCAAGTACCGCTTGCAGTTCTTCACTTTTTTCCGGACTGGCGCCAACCATAAAAAGAGCAAGTTTTTTCTCTTTCCATGATAAAATCTGCCGGGTAAACCAATCCGCCCCGCGAACTTTCCCGGCCATAAGCCAGCCCCCGTACACAAGCCCATCGAAAGAGTCAAAGAATGTCATTTCTTTTTGTTTCGCTTCTTCTAACGGCAAGGCTTGCCCTCTTAATCTTTCCGCCAGCCCTTCGGCATACCGCTTAGTAAAACCTGTTTGAGACTTGTATATTACCAAGAGTTTCATAGCTTCCCTAAGTTCCTTTCCATCTGTAAAATAGTCTCTATGGTGGTTTGGATATTTTCTTCCTCAATCTCCTGATAAATATTGGCAACAATATTGTTGGCCTCTTCATCATGATTTCGTAAAAAACTTAGCCCTTTTCTAAAATAGATACCCTTTGCTTCCTCCGGTCCTTAGAATCTACAATTAAATCCACGTATCCCTTTTCTTCCAGTTTTTTCAAGATTTGTCTCACCTTCTGATGGGAGCTTTTTACAACTTGGCCCACTTAGATTGCCTCAAACTTGTCCGTTGTCATATCCCTAAGAATTTCTATAGCAAGCTTGACTGCTGCTTGGTAGTCAAAATAACTCATTAATCCGTAAGAGGTGTGGATATAGCGGACAGGAATACCAATGACAATGCTTGGTACCCCCCGGTTGGAAAGGTGGATGGGGGCCCCATTCGTTGAACCGCCGAAACGCACAGCTCTTTGTATTGGAATTCCGTGTTTCTCCCCTAAAGTTAAGGCATAGCGCTGAAAACCGGGATGAGTTATCATCCTGGCGTCAACATGTCGTAACATGGGGCCTTTATGCAGTTTTGTTTGGCTCTGATAGGCCGGCGTGAAGGTATCATCGCAAGGACAACCTTCAAAAACAATGGCTAAATCCGGCTTAATGCGGTTTGCCGTAACAAGCGCTCCCCTCGTTCCGACTTCTTCTTGCGTAGAAAAACCGGCAATAACATCAAGCTCTAAGCTTTCACCTTTTATTTCCTCAAGAACATCAATTATGGCGGCACAACCGGCCCGGCAGTCAAAGGCTTTACCCATAAGAACATCCAGCCTGTCGTTATACTCGCAGTTTACATCGGGGACAATCGGGGCCCCGATCTCGATACCTAACGCCTCTGTTGCCTCAAGACTGCTGGTTCCCGGATCAAAAAGAATATCTTGCATTTGGAGCGGAGCCTTCTTTTCCGCTTCATCCATAAAATGAGGGGGTTTGCTGCTGGTTAAGGCTTTTACATGGTCTCCGGATTTTGTTTGGACCCAAAAGACATGGGCCGGAATGTTGGAATTTACCCAACTACCAAGGGGCAGGCCTTCAAGGCATCCATTGGGATGAATAGCCGAGACCATAAAGGCCACTTCATCCATGTGGGCATCCAGTTGCACGAGGACCCTTTTTTCTGCCCTTCTTCTTTCTGCTTCCTCCATAGAGAAAAGATTTTCTTGGCGTTCCACATAGACGTTATACATTTTGTCTTGAGTTACCGGCCCTAGCCCTTCAGCTTTGGCTTTTAGCAAATCAGCCACTTCATATTCGAAGCCCGGGGCGCCTTTGGCATCAGACAGTTCTTGTAATAGTTTGAGAGATTTTTCTTTTATCATCTGTTTGCTCCTTAATAATACTTTCAATTCTGAACTTCTGTATTTACTTCAATTTCCTTATATGACTTTATTGATAACATTATCTATCAACTAAGCTGACAACTTTTTTCCTTGACCAAGTATAGTTAACAATAAATTGTTACCCTCGATATTATATACCGAGAAATGCTCGTGGAGATTATTAATTCCCCTACTCATCATAAAGCAATTTCCGTGCAAATTTTAAAATCCCTCATGTCATCTCTATTGTGACTAACCAGAATGATACTTTTCCCCCTTGCGACTTCCAGTATCTTCTCAATTACTATATGCCGCGTCCCTTCATCCAGACCTTGTATGGGCTCATCTAACAAATATAAGTCCGCTTCATAAACTAAAGCTCTGGCAATCGCCACACGTCTTTTTGTACCCCCGCTAAGGTTTTTCACCGGTTCAATAAAATCTTCAACCTTCAAATCCAACAGCAAACGAATTAGTTCGCCGTCAGGCTTTTCCGTAACCATCTTCAAATTTTTCAAAGCGGAAACTTCCTCTATAAGCCTATTTTCCTGAAAAACCGTGGATATTCTATCAAAATCGTTGATAATTTTTCCTTTGTCCGGCTGGATTATCCCCAAAATTAAATTGATTATAGTGGTCTTTCCTATTCCCGACTCCCCGGAAATGGCCAGGCGCTCACCTTTTCTTATCTTGAAGCTAATATTTTCTACTACAAAATTTTCAAAAGTCTTGCAGACATTCTTAAATTCCAGCATCTTTGCCACCTAAAAATACTTTTATAGCTTTCTCGAAAATCATACTCACTAATATTATCGTAATAATCCAGGCAAATAAATCGTCCATATTCAGATAAATTTTGGCATTATGGAGCTTCTCCCCAATTGAATCCCTTTGAAGGCCAATAACTTCTGCTGCTATCCCGGCCTTAAAAGTAAGCCCGGAAATGGAAATAATTCCTGCCCGTAAATAAGGGCTAATCTTTATTCGGTAAATATATTTTAGCCGTTTATGTACTGAAATTCTGAAACTATCCGCCATCTCGATCAACTTTTTATCTACGGAAGCCAGTCCTTCAAAAACATTTTCGTAAATAATTGGCATACCCATGAAAAATGATATGTATATGGATAAATGAGAAGAGTGGATCCAGACCAGCAAGAGTATGACAAAGCCGGCAACCGGAACAGACTTTAGAAAAATAATGACAGGATAGATTAGTTCTTTTATTGGAAAACAGAAAAAACCGGCAACAGCTAGAAAAACGCCGATGCTTATGGACAGCAAAAAGCCTATAAAAACTTTGTACAAAGATGTTGCTATAGCTAGCCAATAAGCTCTTGTTCCTATCAACTCAAACAATTTTTTAAAAGCATCGAGAGGAGATACCAACAATATCTCCTCTCCGATAACTAGGCTAAGCATCTGCCAAAGCAACAACCAAAAGGCGGCCACCAGCAGTTTGTTTAAATATTTACTTCCCGAGATAAAAGAAATCTTCACCTGGAACACTTCCTCCTACAGATTGAGGGTTGGCTTTTGCTAAAACATTCAAATATTCTGTTAGGCTATTTTGCAAATCTTCCTTATCCATATAGTACAGATTCATATTGTCTATCGATTTTATGGCCAGCTCCGATTTAACTATACTATACTTACCCAAGAGTTCAGCTGTTTTTTCAGTGTCGGTCAGAGCCTCCTCAATACTAGCTTTATATTCTTCTAAAAACCTGTCCGCATCGATGCTTTCTATGAATTCTTTTCTTCCCACCAATACACCGGTTATTTGAGGTGTGGCACTAAGCTTCGACCACTCCGCTTCTAAATCAATCACCACCCGAGCTTCAGGATTTTGTGCCAAAACAGTCGTTACCATCGGTTCCGGTAAAAGAGCAACTTTTCCGATACCGGCCAGTAAATGCTGAGCCACTTCGGTGGCTTCTGACTTGAATTCAAAATTCCAATCGCTTCCTTCAAGCAAATCATTTTCTGCCATTATATATTTGAATACGGTTTCGGGAGTAGCCCCCTTTCCGGCAGATAGGATTGTCTTGCCGGTTAAATCTTCCAAGCTATTGATTTCTTTACCAATTTCTACAACATAGAGAACACCCAGATTGTTTGTGGCCAGTGCTTGGATTTTCCCCTTGGTCTTGTTGTATAAAACGGATGCCAAGTTTGCGGGTACCACAGCCATGTCCAAATTTCCACTCACTAAAGCGGATATTATTTCGTCCGGGCTACCTGCAATGCTTTCTTCTATATTAAAGGCAGATTTTCCCTTATGGCTATTTTCTATTAAATTTACAGAACCCACCCCGGTCGGCCCTGTCATTACCGCATATTTGATTAACGGTTTTTCTTTTTCAATATCTTTTTCCTTATTATCTGCACAAGCCGTTAATCCCAAAATTAACGCAAAGGCAAGTAAAAGTAGTAAAACTCTTTTTTTCATACTCAATCCTTATAAAACAATTTCCGGAATAAGAGAAACTTTCTCTATTCCGCATCCTGCAGAAGGCCTGGTCCTACACTTATAATAACCGACTCCAGAGGTCTCGGATACTAAAGGATAAGCGCCGAGTTTTTGGTCTCGGCGCTTGGCCATATTTGCTACTCCTTGATGCTGAGATTCCACAATTTTTGGTTGGTGTGTAATAAGTGATGCGCTTTATCGGATAGCGGCTTTCCAAAAAATTCTTCATAACACTGCAAGACTTCCGGATTCTCATGGGAGAACCTCAAATTGTCCTGTTTGTCCAAGCCATAGAGATACTTAGCTCTCTCACCGGCCATCTCCACTCCGTCACGGATTGGTTGGCCTCCACCGCCGGCACACCCACCGGGACAAGCCATAACCTCAACAAAATGATATTCCACTTCGCCTCTTTTGAGTGCATCCATCAACTTCCTGGCATTGCCTAATCCGCTAGCAATAGCCACCTTCACTTCCGTACCGGCAAGCACAACACTTGCTTCTTTCCAGCCATCCAAGCCTCGTACAGCTTGGAACATGTCGGGATCCGGATTTTCTCCCTCCACAATATAGTATACGCTTCTGAGAGCGGCCTCCATGACGCCACCTGTTGCACCAAAGATGACACCAGCTCCGCTACCAAGTCCCAGCGGTGAATCAAATTCTTCCTCGGGAATATCCTCAACCACGATATGTTCAGCCCTTATCAGTCGGGCAAGCTCGCGAGTCGTGAGAACCACATCTACATCCGGACCCCATCCTGCGTCTTGAAGTTCTGTCACATCGCATTCATATTTTTTCGCTGTGCAGGGCATAATCGATACATTAAAAATGTTCTCGGGGGCGATACCCATCTTTTCCGCAAAATACGTTTTGGTAACTGCACCAAACATCTGTTGCGGTGATTTGGCCGATGATAATTGGGCAACATACTCGGGGTATTCATATTTTATGAACCGCACCCAGCCGGGACAGCAGGATGTGAATAACGGAAATGTTTCATTTTCAGCATTTTCCAATTTAGCTAAAAACTCACTTCCCTCTTCCATAATTGTCAAATCTGCAGTAAAGCTTGTATCAAAAACATAATCAAAGCCGATGTTTTTTAATGCAGCCACCATTCTTTTTACGGTTGCTTTTTCACTTGGCAGTCCGAGATCTTCAGCCCACGCAGTGCGCACAGCAGGTGCAACCTGTACAACAACCACTTTATTTTCGTCAGAAAGCGCATCGACAACTACTTGCAGATCATCTCTTTCACTAAGAGCACCTACCGGACAATGGGTAATACACTGGCCGCAGAGGGTGCAATTTGTTTCCTCAATATTTTTATTGTCTGAAACATCAACTGTTGTTCTGCCGCCGGTATTAGAAACATCCCATACATTCATAGTCTGAACTTTATCGCAAATCTGAATGCACCTCATGCATTTGATGCATTTATTGGCATCCCGAATTAAGGGGAATTTTTTGTTCCACCTTTGGAGTATAAGTTCCTTCTTATACAGAGTGTCCGTAATCCCTAAATCATTGGAAAGAGTTTGCAAAGAACAATTTCCCGAACGATTGCACAGCGTACAATTAGAGTCATGCTGCGAAAGGAGTAATTTGACATTTAGGCGGCGGACTCTACGCGCTAAGGGGCTATCTGTATGAACAACCATGCCCTCTTCTACAACATTGTTACATGCGGTCACAAGCCGCTCTAAGCCCTCAACCTCAACAACACATACACGGCAGGCGCCGATTTCATTTAAATCTTTTAAATAGCACAAGTGAGGAATACGGATATGGCCCTCTTTTGCCGCATCCATAATAGTTGTTCCTTCCGGTACAGAAATTTTTTTACCATTTATCGTTACATTTACCATTTTTCACTCCTCCCGCCCTTGAAGATACCATAACCAAAATGATCGCAGCGCAGGCATCTTGAGGACTCTTGCATAGCCTCCTCTTTACTCATACCGAGCTCAGCAAGATCATAATTATTAATTCTCTCAGAAACAGCTTTCTCTTTCATATTCACTCGACCGCAAGGTGTTCTATCTATAAGTTTCGCTTCCGGAATAACAAGATCGGTCGAAATAAGATGATTAAATCCGAGATAGGAGTCAATATTAGCCGCTACGACTTTTCCGGCTGCGATAGCACGGATAACAGTTGCCGGCCCAGACACACAGTCTCCACCTGCATAAAAGCCGTCCAATCCTTCTATTTCAGCAGTTTCCATAGAAGCAATAACACCTTTTTGAACAGAGACCCCATACTTTTCAAATTCTTTGGATTCTATGCCTTGACCGACGGCTATGATTAATACATCCGTAGGAATCGCAATGCGGTTCTTGTCCGCTTTTCTCGGCACAGGCCGCCCGTCTTTTACTTCGCCTATGATTTGAGGCTGAATAAGCACTGATTTTATACTCCCGTCTTCATGCTTTTCAATTTTAGCCGGAGCAGAGAGATCATAAATTTCACAGCCTTCAGCAATTGCAGCCTCAATTTCCGCCTTAAGCGCCGTCATATCGTCTTGTCGCCTTCTATAGAGTATAGACACCATGTCGGCCTTTGCCCTTATCGCTGTGCGGGCAACGTCCATTGCGACATTACCACCACCTATCACCGAAACATTTTTACCGGTAAAATCAGGATAGATATCATCACCGACATCACGCAGTATCTCGACTGCTGAGTAAACACCCTTGGCATCAGCCCCTTCTATGGCCAGTTTTTTATCAACCTGCGCTCCGATGGCAATATAAACGGCATCAAAACGCTTTTTCAATTCACCTAAGCTGATATCTTTTCCTATCTCAACTTCTGTGTGCGCTTTAACGCCGGTAGACAAGATGACATCTATTTCGCCTTGCAAGAGCTCTCGCGGCAACCGATAGTTCGGAATACCGTATCTTAACATTCCACCAAGTTGTTTTCTTACTTCAAATACCTCTACTTCATGCCCCATTAATGCAAGGTAGTAGGCCGCCGAAAGTCCACTTGGACCGCCACCTACTATAGCAACCTTCTTGCCCGTCGGAGCCTCTTTTTCAGGTACAGGAACATAGCCGGCATGTTCTGCTGCAAATCTCTTTAAACCACGAATATTAATGGGGAAATCAATCATAGTACGCCTACAACGTCTCTCGCAGGGGTTCTCACAAATCAGGCCGCAGACCATGGGAAAGGGGTTGTCTTTTCGAATAAGTCTAATAGCATCGGCATACCTTCCTTCATTGACCAGCGCAATATAACCGGGCACATCTACACCGGCAGGACATAAGGACCTGCACGGTACGGGCTGATTTAATTCAAAGGTACATCTTCCGGAAGTAATGTGCGATATAAAATCTTCTCGGAAACCGGTCAGACCTTTCAAAACCATACTGGCAGACTCCCAGCCAATGGCACAGTCAGAAGAGTAGTATACCGCTTCTGCCGTCTCTTCAATCAGTTCCAAGGTCTGCTCATCGGCATTCCCATCCAACACCAGGTCCAACATATTTTCCAGCTTGCCCAAACCTACTCTGCAGGGCACACACTTCCCACAAGACTGGGCATGGCTCATCTTGAGAAAGGAAGCCAACAGGTCAATCGGGCACAAGCCCGGGGGACTGGCTACAATTCTTCTTTCAATATCTTTGTAGATGTTTTCAACTGTTTGCTCAGCTCTACTTTCCGTAATAATAGTCAATCTACTCATTTCGTCACCTCTCCTCCAGCTTTAGTAAGTACTTGATAGACAAATATTTGACAGCTCCGGCTGCCCAACTAATAAATACCCTACTTAAACATAGTTTACTTGCAGCTAAAAATTAATAACGAGCGAGCAATCTGCACCAAACTACACTTGCTACCGAATGGTACAGACCGTCTATAACATTTGATATTTCCTTTTTTATGTATCCTTTTTAATTATAGTTATTTTATCATAAATTACTATAACAAATAGGATTATGGAGCAGAATTCAGATTACACGGCATTTTCCTCTTGAAAATTGCAATGAACATGTTAATATTTGAATAAGGTATGAAGTTTTAAGTAGAGTCTGATTTAAATTAAAGGAGAAATGTATGAAAAAATTTACACGCGGCTGGGAATTTACCGGCACAAATGAACCATTAACTTTTGTAGAAAAAGAATTAAAACCCTTACAGGAAGGCTATGTCAGAATGAAAGTCATTAATGCCGGCTTGTGTTCATCTGACGTCGGTGCCCTGTATGATCCGACCTGGATGGCTTTAATCAACGTTCCTTGTATTCTGGGACATGAAATTTGCGGTGAAATTATTGAATTGGGTGAAAACGTTGAAGGCTGGGAAATTGGGGAAAGAGTTGCTATTTGCCCCATGAACTACAACGGGGAGTATGGACCCGGTTATGGTCGCGATGGCGGTTACGGCACAATCACCTCTGCCCACTCCTCCATGCTCGTTAGAGTCCCCGACAATGTAAGTTCCGATCAGGCAGCCGCTGCTACTGATGCCGGCATGACCTCCTACCACGCTGTTGTTGTCAATGGCGGGGTAAAAGAAGGCACCAAAGTCGGCATTATCGGTCTGGGCGGCCTGGGAACCGTAGGTATGGATGTCGCCATCGGCAAAGGGGCCAAAGTATATGTAGCAACCAGAAAAGAATCTGCACAGAAAAAGGCTTTAGAGCATGGCGCCTTCAAGGTAGCGGCCAATATAAAGGATTTTAAGGATGATGAATTGGATGTCATCGTTGACTTCGCCGGTGCCGGAATCACGACCAAAGAAGCCTTGGAAGTGGTAAAACCCGGTGGCAAAGTCGTTCTGGTTGGCATGCACACCCCTGATATCACAATCAATGGTACTGACCTTATCCTGCGCGAAACCCAGCTTGTAGGTTCCGTGGGCGGAACGAGAGAGGACATTGCCGATGTCATTCAATTAATCAGCGAAGGCAAACTGAAAATCGGCGTAGAGTTGATTCCTTTGAGTGCTGTTAAAGAAGGCCTCAAGCGCCTGGAAGAAGGCAAGGCTGACGATCGCTTGGTCATGTACACAACAGAAGACGATTTCAAATAATATTTCTCGCTTGGATGAAAGCCGGAAATAACTTCCGGAAAGCGCAGAGTATTTTGTATCTCAAGAGGGCAACTATCCGGTTGCCCTCTTTTTTACCCTTACTATAAGGGTGCTTTGTTTCCAGGCCAGCCGGTATTAAGTCCCCTCTTCTTATCCGAATCATTAATTACCCTCTTCTTATCCGAATCCCCGTCTATATCAGTGAGATTCCTAGGCAAGTAACGAGACAGGCGGATTACAACGATGAAATTGTCTGGCCGTATTTTCGAGAAATATACAAAATCACTGCCATAATAAGGACACAGAACCATATTGCGCTTTCTCCGATAGCTAGACTGATAAAGCCTCCCGATATAACTCCGATAACAAAGGAGGAAAAAGTTATAAAATAAGTAAAGAATTCCTCTCTGCTTTTGCTGTTTCTCTTGGCAATCATGTCAAAAAAGAGCTGGGTAAGGGTGCGTAAATTCCCTGTCATAATCGTCGTGTTATGCCCGCGGCCCCTTACTTGTCTGAAACTGCTGAGTTGAAACATGGAAACCATGGGAACGACAAAGTTTACCTCGTTATCGGTGGCTTCGCTTCGCAAGAAACCGACAAATAAAAAAGTTAAAAGTTGCAGGACTATTACCCTTCTTTGGTAGGTAAGCTTATCTCTTACTACAAATTTCAAAGCATTGGCCAGAAGGCCACCAATAATGGCACCGAGTATCGGAATCACGGCACTCAGAAATCGAGACATATCCATTTCGACGATTGCCAGCCCGGTTCGGACAAGGTTACCCGTATGGAAAGTTCCAAAGGCTCCCCCTCGGGTAAAATAACAATAAGCATTAAGGAAACCGCCGATGAAGGTCAAGCACCGCATAATAGCTGCACTGTCTTCCATATCGCTGTACGTTTTGGGTTTTAACATTCTTCACCCCTACTAGAATAGCCAGCCCTTCAGTTGACTTTTGAATTCAGTTTTTCATTCTATGTATAAATTTACTATGTTTTTACGATAAAGTGTAGCACAGTTTTCCCCGGCTTGGCAGCTGAAATTTTTCCTTTTTGATTATATAAGCTTACTAAATACATCAAAAAAGGTGGTGCGAAAAACAGCATCGCACCACCTTTTTACTTAATCTTTAGAATTCATTAGCCCAGCCGGTCATAAACAAAAGCTCTCGCATTACCAAGCCGCTACCATTCCATCCGCTCTTTTTTCAGTAGCTCCGACCAGAATTCCGTCATCATTTCTCCAGATAATCTGACCGCGACCCATCAATGTGCTGTCGGTAGACACGGTTATTTCGTGGCCCATTCTTGCTAATTCCTCGGTCACCGCATACGGGAAATCTCTTTCCACGTGCACCTTCTTACCGCCAACCCACTGCCACCTTGGAGCATCGAGTGCCTGTTGAGGATTCAAGTGCAGATCTACGGTGTTAACCACCACTTGGAAATGTCCTTGCGGCTGCATGAATCCACCCATGACACCGAAAGGTCCGACAGGCTTGTCGCCTTTACCGAGGAAGCCGGGGATAATCGTATGGTAGGGTTTCTTTTTAGGTGCGATATAGTTGTCTTTAGAAGGATCCAAGCTGAAGTTACTGCCCCTGTTGTGGAGAGCAACACCTGTGCCCGGAACAACTACTCCGGATCCGAAGCCATTATAGTTACTTTGGATGAAAGAAACCATGTTGCCTTCAGCATCGGCTGTACAGAGATAGATGGTACCCGCTGA
This sequence comes from Bacillota bacterium, assembly GCA_023622515.1. Lineage (GTDB taxonomy): Bacteria > Bacillota > Clostridia > Saccharofermentanales > DTU023 > SFFI01. The sequence continues at coordinate 19,583 of JAMNZB010000064.1, forward strand.
AGTCGGATCGCCATATTCAGGAGTAAGTGCCTTGTCGTGTATCAAGTCAAATCTTTGTTTTGCATACTCCTTGCTGAGAAGCTGCTCTGCCGTTACGCTCATGTAACGCGGATCGGTTACATAATTCTGAGCATCGACGAAGGCTAGCTTCATTGCCTCAATCTGATTATGATAGCTATCGAGATTCAGACATCCCGCTTTTTGATAGTTTTCATAGATATTGAGAGCCATCAGGGCGGTAATACCGTGTCCGTTCGGTGGGATTTCGTATACCCTATAGCCCTTATAATCGGTGCTAATCGGTTTGACCCATTCAGGGTAGTAGGCTTCCAGGTCGGACTTTCTCAGGAATCCGCCTGTTTCACGGGAGAAGGCATCAATTTTATCGGCTATTGCCCCCCTGTAAAAAGATTCACACTTTGTTTCGGCAAGTTCTCTGAGTGTCTTGGCGTGATCTTTCAGGTAGACCATTTCTCCCGCTACAGGAGCTTTTCCGTTAGGCGTAAATGTCTCAAACCAATATTTGAAGTAGTCGTCTTTAAATATCTTGGTAAATTCCGTAAATGCGCGTCCCCACAAAATAGCTGTGTTCGGCGCTAAGGGATAACCGTTTTCAGCATAGTCGATGGCGGCTTCAAAGAGCTCCTCAAAGGGTAACTTGCCGTACTTTTTGGACATCTCCGCCCAGGCAGAAGGTCCACCGGGAACCGTGACCGGATCCCAACCCCTCATGGGCATAGCGTCCCCATGCTTGGCCTTCATTTCATCCGGTACGATTGCCTCCGGAGCGGGACCGCTGGCATTGAGGCCTTTGAGCTCGCCTTCCGTCCATATCAAAGCAAAGGCATCTCCTCCGATACCGTTACTTGTAGGTTCAAGCACCGTCATAGCTGCTGCAGTTGCAATGGCGGCGTCAATCGCATTGCCGCCCTTTTTCAGAATATCCAGTCCGGCCTGTGCAGCAAGGGGTTGGCTGGTGCACACCATGCCTTTTTTACCATAAATTACATTTCTCTTAGAAGCAAAAGGGTATTCGAGTGGATTAAACTTAACGCTCATATATATTTTCCTTTCATTTAGCAATACAAGCTTAACGTATAGAATTCAGCTATTTTCAGCTATTTAACGATCCGGTATTAGAGGAAACTTGCGAACACGCCGGCAATCAGTATCGAAACGGTTGTAACTGATACAAAACCGGAGACGACAAAGGCAGGAGTCAGCTTATTAACGATATACTCTCTTTCTTCAGCTGTCTCAGCAACAGCGGTGGCTACCTCATTTACAATCAAGAGTGTAGCGGGGAAGCCCAGGAGCTGTGACATAGCCACACCAATTGCCAAGTTCCTGGAACCGACCAATTTCCATGTCGGCAGGAAATACATAATGCCGAAAATAGCAACAAGGACAACACCGAAAATGGCTACTGTCTGGAATGCCATCTGTGCCAGGTCACTGACAGAGATTTTTGCAAGGGAAGGAATCAGAGAGGCAAAGCTTGCGACCATAAAGAGTCCGCTTGATTTTCCCTGATCGAGTATTCCGGGAGGTATTAAGCCAAGCTGGTTAAGCGTCATACCGGCTAAAAGCGACCAAATAGAAATTGAAATGCCCGTTGCTGACGCTATTAAACTGCAGAAATAGATGACAACAGCGGTTATACCGAGCGTCATATATGTGGTGTAATATTTTTGATGTTTTTTGTAAAAGGGTAGCTTGGCATTCTTATTGTTTTCTTCAACAACTTGTTTTTCAAGGTCGAGAGCACCGGATGCTTTTTTCTCTCTAAATTCTTTTACTAACTTGTCCGCTTCACTCAGACCACATCGGGAAGCAGGCAATGTTCCGACAAATTTCTGAACGGCAAATATGACCGTTCCGAGGGCTGCGGCTCCCGTAAAGCCCTTCTCCAATGCTGCCGACGTCATAATTTGCGTAGCAGCCAAGCCACCGTTAACAATCGGAATGGCAACGATAGCTTCTTCTCTTCCGATAATCGGAGAGATTAGGAAGACCGCTCCTACAGCAATAACCATAGAGAACATAGCCATGGCGACAATTTTCCACTCTTTTTTCATCTGGGCCAGGTTAACCGTCGAACCCATATTGAATACAAGGAAACCCAGTGCCATACGGCTAAGGTCGGTCAGCCCTGCAATCTGAATCAGGTCCGGAGGGAGAACCCCCGTAACGAAAAGGACCAAAAATAACATTAAAGCGACGAATACTGATGACAGCTTGGCTTTTGTAGCAACTCCGAGAAAATCACCGATTGCGAAGAACCCGAAGACAATCATAAGCCCCATGTACATTGACATATAATACCTCCTAAATTCAAACACATAATCTATGTTCGATATCCTTGATAATATCATTCATGTTATTAAGTGTAAAGAAAAAATTGAATAATTAATACAAAACGTCAATAAATATGCCTTATCCTCATAGTTTAATATCAAAATTTTCTTAACAGTCCTCCGGACTTATTTATCAACTTACATAATTTGCCGAGACCTCGTAACTGAACGATATACAGATAGAGGCCTATTTTCAATCTGCTTTATATTACTTTAATGATTTTAAAAATATTAGAGCGGAGACTGAAACTTGGACTCCGGCAATGGGCTGATAGAATTTATGGAAAATGCATAATTATTTGACTTTTTATAAATATTAATTATGAACATTTACAGGATAACATACTTACGAAGAAGTAAAAGAGCACGCAGATGAATGCATAGGAGCAAATCTTGCGGGCAATTACCTGTTTTTATGCCAGCTCAATAACAACATATTCCGGCGGGGCAGCAAAGCGGGCATGAATATGGACAGTGCCAAGACCCCGACTGGTATACAGCTTGTTTTCCGTCTCAGGAAAATCATACAGGCCAAAGGGATAGTCCCGGCCATGCCTCTCCTTGTAGAGATGCAGATTAAAGGGACGGATTTGCCCATTGTGGCTATGGCCGGAAAGGAACAAGCTAGGCTTTGGCAACAAATTTGTTTGGGCAAGTTTGCCGGCAGGGTCCGGTTGGTGCAGAAGGACGAGTGCAAAATCATGGTCCTTTGCCGTGTGCCTTTTAAGAGACTCATCATAATCCGGGAAGTCATGCATCATTTCCTGTAAGCCAATCAGCAAAAGCCCCTCTAGGACTTCACTCTCATCATCCAAAATAGTGACGCCGAGGGAATTTAAAAACTCTGTAAAAAAAGTAGCCGCTTGGATGTTTTTCGTGTCATGATTCCCTTTGACGGCATACATGCCCAGGGGGGCTCTTAAGCGGCTAAGTATACTGCGCCAGACGGCAATATCTTCCGGCTCAAATTTTCCGGCCTTTTCACTGAGGTCGCCGCCAAAAAGAATAAGGTCGGCCCCCTCTTTCTTCATTTGCTCAGCAAATTTATAAAGGCGCTTATCCGGCATCCCCTTGCCCAAGTGCAAATCGGAAAAGAAGAGGATTTTCTTGCCCCGCCAAAATTCCGGCATATCCTTGCTTTTTATTTTTATCTTATTCCGGGTCAAAGAATTCACTTCAATGAAAAAACCAAAAAATAGGCAAAC
>JAMNZB010000045.1 GCA_023622515.1 Bacillota bacterium
ATAACTAATTTGGCTTTAAATTCCGGGCTATATCTGTTCCTACGTTTACTCATGCTCTTATTCTATTCGATAAATACCTTTTCTGCTTGTCTACTTCTTGGGGTCCATTTTAGACTATTTCGAAGAGTATGAAGATCAATCAGAAGTATTAGATTCTTTAAAAAGAAAGCTTCAAGCACCTAAGTATTCGAACTTATTAACAATGGAAACAGTAGATGGTGATAACTTAAGTTGTTTGCATAGTGCTGTTAAGGACACCATCTTAGAAAAGCCTTTTGATGAGCAGTTGGATGCTCTTACTATTATTAATGATTTTTTTGACCCTTTGAAAGATACTTTTTGGAAAGCTCCCCGTGATCGTTTTTGTCAGTATGAAAAAATTTTCAAGCCGATAGATACTTACATTCGCTTGATTAAATACTTACAAGGGGGAAGCAATCCCGGGGAAGAATATCAACATAATAGGTTTGATATTGCAGATAAATTTGGTGTTAGCACAAATACAATAGACGCCAATATAAGAGACCTTGAAGATGGAGTTTATATTCTAGGTAGCCATATAAAAATTGATTTAAGACGCAGGGTAAATAATTACGATAACACTGTTCATCCTGTTTTCTTAGCCCTTAATCTTTCAGAAGTTTATTTCCTCACTGTTGTTTTAAAAAAGCTAACAGAAAAAACCAAGTTTAACGATATTGCTACTGTTCTTATAGCTGATATTTACCGCCAACTTTCAGATTATGCTAAAGAGATTATTGACGCCAAAGCATCAAAAGAACAAATATCTTTATTTGAGAAAGACATTCAAGAATATGAGACAGGTTATCGTGAAGAAAAAAATGATGATTTACATTATCTCTCAAAATCAGAAGAGCCTTGCCAGCTCGTTTTAAAATCAAAATTAGGTCAGCCGATAAAAGGGAAGGTAAAAATGGTTGGACGTGAAGTCGTTTTTCGTTCAGATGATGGAGTGGATTACGACCTTTCTAAGGGTGAGGTTTATTCCTTAAAGGAATAGGGTCTAGAAGAACTTTGCCTCAATTGTTTCTACAAATACCAAGCTCAGCTTGGTGTTAATCTTTTGTTGCTCTTTATATCATGTTAATAGAGTTTGCGCGAACGACTAAACAGAATGAATGGAGGAGTTAACATGAACCAAAAACTTGAATCAATCAAGAATAGAATTAGTTTAAACGAGGAAGTGAAAAGGTCAAAACGACATTTTGCCGGAGCCGGACTTATTATTTGTAATCTTTCCAAAGTAACTGGCAATTTGAACTATGAAGGGTGCACCGTAGTTTACACGCAATATGCAAGCGAGTTATCCGCATTAGTAGAAGAATTACGTGATGCTATGGTTGGTCGTATCGATTATCTTAGTAAATATAGTTTTTATCCTATGCTTGGTGAAGCAGCGAATGCTTTTTTGAAAGAAAAAGATGATTTAAAGGGATTACTACTGGCAGTTATTGATACAGCAATTGAGTTTGAAGGAAAGTTGAATATGCTATATTTTGCTTATGGTTCGAATATGGATCAAAAGCAGATGGAGGAAAGATGTTCAGGCGCAAAAAGAATTGGCAAAGGAATATTGAGAGGCTACAAATTTGCTTTAGATGAGGTTGGTGTTGCTACGGTAACACCCCAAGACGGTAGTATTGTTGAAGGGGTGCTCTGGGAAATTACCCCAGCTAACAGGGATTCTTTAGATATACGTGAAGGCGTTAAATCTAATTGTTATAGGCAAAGTTGGCTCCCCGTAGAAGACGATAATGGTGAGACCCCTTATGCTTTAGTTTATATTTCTGAACGTCCCAAGAATAGTGGCAATCGAAGAAAAGGCTATTTAAATCGTGTAATCACAGCAGCGAAAGAGCAAGGATTATCAGAGCAATATATAAAAACAATTGAAAAATGGACATTAATTTAAATACATGAATGTATCCGATAGATTAGATGACTTTTATATTTTACGTCACAAGTGAAATTGCTTGGCAATGAAGTGCGGTAGTCCTTTGAAACTTTACCGATGAAGAGTAGGGATAGTAGCGATTGATTTATTTATAATAGTTTTAAGCTCTAGTCGAAAGGCTAGGGCTTTTAATAATAGGTTAATTTATAAACTGGAACGGGTATAATAATCTAAAAAAGAACCGAAACAAAGCTAACAGTCCGGATATGAACTATTCAAAATACTGAAATACCAAGCTTTTTCGCCCTTTAAACTTTTACCTATGAAGAGTAGGAGTAAGCAGAAGTAAAATTTTGAAAGGAAAATCCAAATGTTTAATATCATCAATGCCAACCATGAGTATCTAAAGTTTTTTGAGAGCAAAATTGTTTCTTTAGGTGGTGTACGTAGAGGAAACAAAAAATACGTACTAAGAAATAATACAAATGATAATGCACTTACCGGCAAGGGTGCATTCTTTGCTTGCATTAATGAGGGAGAAGATGTATCTGGTCCCTATTCAGATTTGAGCATTGTTATTTTTCCAAGTAATGAAGATGATGATTCCAATGATCGATGGATAATAGCACTTGTGGTTGGTAGTCTTGGCTTTAAAAACGACTATAACCTTGTTTCTCTTCCGGGTATACGGAGGATGTTTATAAAATATCTGCAGCAAGGCTCTTATATCAAAAATGATTTCATGGATATAGCGACATCTGATGGTTTCAAAGCCTTTTGTGACAGCAACAAAATTCCAGAAACCCTTGAAAACGCTGTGCAAGCATACTCAAATGTGCTTTTAGCTTGTACCTTATTTGACCCAAATGAAAAGAACAAGAGTGAAGAAATCATAGAGACATTCCTTGCCATATATGCAAAAATACGTCGCTGGCCTACAAATCAAACTCAAAGAAATCTAATTAAGCGAATACTCGAAACAGCTATCCAACAAAAAGAATTAACAAATGCTGACGATGAAATTAATGAGGTGAAAGCTCTCTTAAAAAACAGAAAATATATTATTTTGCAAGGAGCACCTGGAACAGGAAAAACCAGACTTGCTAAGAAGATTCCTAATGAAAAAGACCTAGTAGTTTTCACACAATTTCACGCCGAAACATCCTATAGCGATTTTGTATATGGAATTAGACCAAAAGTTAATTTTATGACTTTAGAGTACGAACCCAGGAAAGGAGCCTTTGTTGAGGCGATTGAGAAAGCTCAAGAAAATAAAGAACAAAATGTTTTTTTACTGATAGACGAGATTAATAGGGCCAATTTATCGAACGTACTTGGGCCGGCCTTCTATCTTTTTGAACCAGGTATGGCCGATAGTGATATTAAGATTGAAATATGTCCTGGTCTCCATTTGTCGAAATTACCAGATAATTTATATGTGATTGCGACAATGAACACTGCTGATAGAAGTCTTGCAGTCGTTGATTTTGCTTTAAGAAGGCGTTTTGCTTGGTTTACTTTATTTCCTCGCACAATTAAAGCTGATCCTGGTGAATATTTTTGTGAGAAAGAATTTAATGAAATAGCCGACATATTCGAGAAATACTCAACAGATGAGGAACTTAATCTACAACCTGGACATGCCTATTTTATTGTCCCAGATTCAGAGAGAGAAATGATAAAAGTTAGGTTAAAGTATGAAGTAATGCCGCTGATCAAGGAGTACTTGAACGAGGGAATGCTCTCACGCGCAAAAGATGACTTCATAAGCTTTTTCCGAAATGCAATCTCTGAGGAGATGTATCGCTAATGAGTAAACTTTTTTTCCAAATGCCTTGTTTATCTCAATCAAGGATCATAAAAAGTGAAGAAATATATCAGTCTTTGTTCGACAAAAAAGTAGACAAGAGATATCCGGAAAGTGCAATTCAAAAATTTTTATTGCTCAATAAAGAGATGCTTTCTTTCCTTGGGATAGAAGTAATAATCAATGGTTCTGGACGTGATCTGTCCATCCAGTTTATTTCATCGAATTATATTGGTGCAATACCAATAAGAATGCCCTATGATGGAATAGCTCGTAAAGATTTTTACCTGAAACCCAAGTTTAAAAATGAAATCGACCCATTTTCTGATTTAACACAACTTCTAAGCAAATTAGAATATAGTGTTCTCCCGGAATATGCTGCTAATGAGCAATTAATTTCACCGCTTCAATTACGCCCACCAGCATATTATGAGGCAGCAAAATATATTGATTTTTTTGAAGCAGCTTTTAATTATAAGTGGGTAAAATTTGATGTCGTTTCTAAAACTCACCACTATCCTAAGGCAAATACGAATTGGGAAAAATACACTATGGCTTCTTCAAACCCCGAAAAGACTCTTGAGTATGAATCACGCGATAATGTACTTACGATTAACCACAGAGAGTGGCAGGAGTTGACCTATGTTTTTGAATTGGCAAAAGACATCATTACACAAAATAGAGTTCCCATTCTGGTTAGAGATAAATATACAAGAAAGATAAACTCCTTATCGAAAAGAAATTCATTTGTGCCCTCAAAACAAGTTGAAACAATTCCTTTGCGCTCTACAGATCCTTATTGTATTAAAGAAGTAAAAAAACAGGCTAATGTTATTTTACAAAAAGAATCAACTTCATATGTGGCTTGGCGAATCGACATGGCTGAGTTATTTGAAAGATATGTACAGCACGTCGTTTCAAAAAGTATTAGGGAACTTTCAGGTACTGTGCTATTAAATAAAAAGATTCATGGTAAGGGTTCAATTCCTAGCTGGGGCTTACATTACCTTGAACCCGATATGATTATAAAATTCAATGAAAACATATTTATGGCAGATGCGAAATATAAGGCTCATTATTACTCAGTTGCTCGGCAATCTGACATGCTTAAAGAAACCCATAGAGCAGATCTTCACCAGCTGCTAGCCTATTGTTCATTTTCACCCCAAGCAAACAAATTGGGCATTCTGTTTTATCCTGCCAATAACGATGCTTATAAAAAAATAAAATATAGGGAACAAACTGGAGGTGTTCAGAATACGATAATACTTTATGGAATCCCCTTTGAGTTACATTCAATGGAGAATTCTATTAATGAAATAAAAGAGCTATTTCTTCACATCTAGCTTAAATTAAAAATGAGGCATGAAAACCGTACAGGCGAATGCCGGCGGTTCCAGGTAAGTCTGTGCTACTTCTAGGGAAGAACGCCTAGAGCCTAGTCACCTAAGCTTAAGCAAACTATCGCCTGCTTACTAATCCGCTAACTTTAAGCAAACCAGCCTGCTTACCAGCCCTATAACTTTACGCAAATCAACCAGCTTCCTCGTCACCTAGTTGCAGGGACCTCAGCTTCCTGTAGAGGCTGTCCGGTTTTTTCATCAAGTCCTCCGGTGAGCCCTTTTCCACCACCCGCCCCTCGACCATGCCAACCAGTTGGTCCGCCTCCTCTATTGTCCGCATGCGGTGGGCAATCATCAATACCGTCTTACCCTGGATTAAACGGCTGAGGCCGGCCTGGATTTTGCTTTCATTTTCCACGTCCAAGGAAGCCGTGGCCTCGTCTAGGAGGAGGATGGGGGTATTTTTTAGCAGGGCTCTGGCAATGGAAATTCGCTGGCGCTCACCCCCGGACAGGCGGGCACCGTTTTCTCCTATCATGGTCTGGTAGCCGTCGGGCAGGCGACGGATAAATTCATCGCAGTGAGCTAGGCGGGAGGCCTCCAGGACCTCTTCTTTCGTAGCATCCTTGCGACCCAATTTAATGTTTTCGTAGATGGTGTTATCAAAGAGGATAACGTCCTGAAAGACCATGGACAAATTACTCATAATTGTTTCCGGGTTAATGTCTTTTAGGTCATGGCCGCCAATCCGGACCGACCCTTTGGTCGGATCGTAAAAACGGGTAGCCAGTTTGGCTGCTGTGCTCTTTCCGCATCCCGAGGGGCCGATGAGGGCTGTAATTTCGCCCTGCTTGGCAGTAAAGCTGACATCTTGCAAGACAGGCGTGTCTTCTAAATATTCAAAGGATACATGGTCGAATTCGATATCAAAGGAGTCGAAACGGACATCGCTTTCTCCGCTCATTTCCTCGCTCTCCTCCAAGTCCCCGGTTCTCTCCAGGGGGGCTGCCCCGTAGTAGAGATAGGACAGGTTATAGACGACAGAGCCGACCGGGTCATAGATTCGGGTTGCTATGATTAAATACATCAAATATTTTAATAGGGATAAAGATCCTTGCTCAAACAAGATAGTGCCGACAATGACCGTCGTAGCAAAGCCTAGTTTCAGCAGGCTTTGGCCTCCGTTAACAAAGATGGACATGGCAATCTCAGAAATCTTATGCCTATCTTCCTCCTCTTTGAGGAGGGCCTTATATTCTGCCAAATAGCGTTCGGTCAGGTTGTTGGCGTGGATATCGGCCATATGCTCAATATTTTCTTGGGTTTGATCGGATACCCGACGTTTGCTTTCAAAATGCCTTTTCAGGTGCTTCTTTTGAAAGTTGGCACTAAGCAGGGTGAGAATGAGAACAATTGGGATGATCCAGCAGACGGCCAGGCCCATCCGCCAGTCCCAAATGGTCACGCCAATAGCGGTGACCAGGGCGGAAATCGCTGACCCAACCATCTGAGGTACAGCGTGTGATTGTAGGCCTTCCAAGACATTGATGTCCTCCATCATGGTGTTGGTAATATCGCTTAAATCCTTATGGCTAAAAAAGGACAGGGGGAGCTTACGCAGTTTTTCAGCCAGGCGGATCCGGCGGCCCTCACTTTCTTCATAGGTGGAGACAAAAACGGCTGTGTACTGCTTATAGTAGAAAAAAGCGGAAATCAAAAGAGACAGTAAGCTAAGCCCGGCGTAGGCCGTATAACGGAAGACGAATTCTTGGTCTGTCTTCATCCGGGGTAAGACGTCTTCGAGGAAATAATAGACCAAAGACATGGGTAGCATAAGGGAAATATAGTAGAGGGCGTTGTAGAGAGAGCCTTTAACTAAACCTTGGGCTGACTTATGGCCCATAGAGAGATGTTTTTGTAGAAATTGAATCATGACCGTATCCTTTCTAATTTCTTCGAATAGGCTGAAGTAGATTTAAATCCGCCATTTTGCTGCCGTGTTGAAGTCTTCCCACATTCCTGCATAGACACCGCCTTGGGCCAGCAGGTCCTCATGGCGACCGGCTTCCACAATCTTTCCGGCCTCCATGACCATAATCCGGTCAGCGTCTACTACGGAGCTAAGCCGGTGGGCAATCATGAGGGTGGTCTTGTTGGCCATTAGCTCGCGGAAGGCGGCCTGAATCAGGCGCTCATTCTCCGGATCGGCAAAGGCGGTTGCCTCATCTAAGACCAGGATGGGGGCATCTTTAAGAAAGGCTCTGGCCAGTAAGATCCTTTGTTCTTCACCACCGGATAAAAAGACCCCCTTGCCACCAACGACCGTATCCAGACCATCCGGCAGACCCTCGACTACATCTAGGCACTGGGCATGGCGGCAGGCCTCCAGGACTTCTTCCTCGCTAGCCCGGGGCTTGCCCTTCCGGATATTTTCCAGGACCGTCTCTTTGAAGAGTGATTGATTTTGAAAGACGAAGGAAATTTGATTCATCAAGGCCTCGCGGGTGAAGTCTTGGACGGGGATACCCCCAATTCGGATACAACCCTCTTGAGGGTCGTAGAAGCGGGGGATAAGGGAGGCGAGGCTACTCTTGCCGCCACCGGACTCGCCTACCAGGGCGACAAACTTACCTTGAGGAATCTCAAAAGAAACACGGGAAAGCACATCTCTTTCCGTATTGGGATAGTGAAAGGAAACATTTTCGTAGGAGATGCTATGGTCTTGGGCTTCTCCTTTATGCCCATAGGACATGGGCGGGTGAGTGAAAAGCCCTTCAATCCGGTTGACTACCTCGGTAGCTTGCATAGTCCCTTGGCCTATCGTCATAATTTTTATGATTTGGCTGGCGCTATAGCCGGTGAAGAGGACGTAAAAAACAAGATTGCAAATGATCTCGATGGGCTCTTCTCCCCGATGAAGCAAAACAATGGCTAGGGGTAGCAGGAAATATACGGCAGAACGGACCATGATGTTGGCTAGAAGCATCCATTTCCTGGCCATGTAGGTGTAGTCCAAGGAGAAACTGGAGTAGTTTTTTATGGCTTCCCGGAAGGCCTTAAAAGAATAGATGGTCTGCTGAAAAACCTTAACGACCGGAATGCCGCGGACATACTCGACAGCCGAGGCGTTCATCTGCTCTTGGGCGGTCATGTAGTTATGGACGCAGTCGCGGTTTTTGCCTGAATACATGGGAAAAATCAGGAGGATGCCGGCTAGGATAGTGAAGAGAGAGGTCAAGCCCATTCGCCAGTCATAGGAGAAGAAAACGACCAGCATTACGATGGGAAAGACCGCTACTGCAGCCAGGTCGGGGGTGTTATGGGCTACCATGTTATGGGTTAAACCGGCGTTATCGTCAATCGTCTTCCTCAGTTTCCCGGAGGCTTGATTCTTGAAAAAGCCAAGAGGCATCTCCATAAAGCGTTCCATAGATTGACTGCGAATGCCGCTTTCAATCCGGAAGGCTACCAGGTGGGAGAGGGATAAAGAAATAAAGTAGAGTAAAATGCTTAAAAGAAAGAAAAGGACAACCCGCCAGGCCAGTTGGATGATGGCGGGGAAGTCCGGACTTTCTTGCAAGATATGGTGGATAATTTGCTGGATATAAGCGTAAGGGATAATACCTGCTACAGTGCTTAAGGCCGCAGCAAGCATGGAAATCCAAATAAGCCAACGCCAGCGTCCGGCATAGTCCAATAAGATGGTCCAGGTTTCCCTGGAACTTCTACTTTGTTTTTCTTGTAGACCGCTGGAAACTTTTGTTTCAGACATCTTCATACTCCTCGTATATTATTTTTTGCTTTTTTTAGTCTTTCCGCACTTTTGAGGATATCCCCATCCTCGTAGCCCGGAATCTAAAGTATGGCAATCGATTTTTACATTCTCTTGAACCTGCTCGCCCCCGGACGATTATGAGGGGAACCGGTCGCCTCGTTAGTTAGCTAGCACTAACGACATTAACTGAATCCTACTCTAATACGATTTATTTTTATTTGCAAGACTGTTTAAAAAAATTGCTGTAGGGACAATATTCTGCTACAATGCTTATTGTTAGCCCAGGCTAACTAAATAGCCGACTAACTGATAACTGCCTAATTAAATAGCCGGGTTTGGTAAAACTATAAGAATAATAGGCAGATTAAAACCGGGATACCGTGCCGAAAGGCCGACTTACTAGGGTTAAGCCGACTTGTCGGTTGCAGTCCTACAGGACTCAGTCTCGGAGGAAGGAGAAAAGCATGCCCAGTAAGCACATCAATGAAGCAAAAAAAACAGTAAGAACGAATAAATTTACGGCTAGGGAGGCTATCCAAGTCGGTTTGTATGCCGCCCTTTTATTTTTCCTTAGCGGCCTGGTGGGGAGCATAGGTTTTATTCCTGTCTTGTACCCCTTGGCTCCCTTCTTAATTGCCCTAGTCTGCGGGCCCGTCTTCTTTCTTTTTTTGAGCAAGGTGGCCCATTTTGGCATGATTACGGCTGTTGGCACTCTGCAAGGGGCCTTCTTGGCGATAACCGGCCACGGAATCTATTCACTTGTGGCCGCAGCTATTTTAGGCTTGATTGCCGATCTCATCTGCCAAAGGGGCAACTACCGCAACTTTAAAGACTGTCTTATTGGCTATGCCTTCTATGCCCTGATTATGGCCACCTCCTTTTTCCCTATGATTTTTTCGGCCGACCGCTTCTACGAGCGGATTAGCAGCTCCATGAGTGCTGATTACGCCGAAAAATTACGCAATATCATGCAGGGACCGGTTTTTGTCCTGGTTTTCTTAGCGGCCTTCCTGGGTGGAGTTCTTGGGGCCTTTCTAGGCCGGCAGGTGGCTAGGCGTCATTTTCGCCGGTCGGGAGCGGTCAAATAAGTGAACATACGAAGCAAGCTGGCCCTTGGTCTGAGCGTCTCGACCCTAATGCTTAGCCCCTCTTTCCGCCGGGCTTGGCCACTTTTGACCTGTTTTCTTACTGCCCTGCCCCTAGCTTGGATCCTGAGTCTCAAACGCTGGCGTATGGCCCTGGTCTACTGCCTAATCTTAGCCCTCTGCTACTTGGACCGACTTCCCGGTCTGGCCCATGTGTACCGGCATCTGCCTTGGCCCGTCCTGCTTGTTTTGAGTATTTTGCAACAATTGCTGCCCGGTATGACTCTGGGTCTTTTAATTATCCAAACAACTAGCATTAGCCAATATATGAACGGCTTGAGACGTTTACGTATACCGGCCGGCCCAGCCCTGGCGACCTCTGTAATCTTCCGCTTCATTCCGACCATAAGAGAGGAAAATGCCGGAATCAAGCAAGCCCTGATTGTTCGGGGCTGGACCGGCTTCAAGGCTTGGCGCCACCCCATTGACTTGCTTAATTACCGGCTGGCCCCCTTGCTCTTATCCACTTCCAGGATTGCTGACGAGCTCAGTATGGCATCCTTGTGCCGGGGCTTGAGTACGGAAAGAGAGAGGACTTCCTATCCAAGCGATGACTTGCATCTTTTTGACTGGCTCCTTATTACTTTCTCCGGCCTGCTCATTCTCTTGTGGCTAGGCACGCTAAGTTTTGGATGGGCTGCTTGAGTAGGGATAGGTAGGCGGGTAGAGGGAACTTTCGAAAAGAGAGGAAGGGGGCATGCTTCGATGGGAAAGGATTTGAAGAAAAAGCTAGAGGCTAGGCCCTATCAGGAAGAGGGACAGGAGCAAGGCCTTTGCATTGAGGGGCTTAGCTTTCGCTACGGAGCGCCTCAAGAGGACTTGGCCGACTGGTATGATGGACAAGTCGCAAATCCCTCGAGAAAAGAAAGCCAAGCCTGCCTCAAAGATATTTCTTTTACGGCCCAAGCCGGCGAACTGCTTTTGCTAACCGGTGAGAGTGGCTGTGGAAAGACAACCCTCTTGCAAATTATTAACGGAATTATCCCCGAGTTTGCCCAGGGAGAGATTGGGGGCGATGTTCTTTTCGCCGGTCAATCAATCTTGAGCCTGCCCCTTGACCGGCGGGGTAGGCTAACCGGGTCTGTTTTCCAAAATCCCCGGTCACAGTTTTTTAATGTCCTAGTTAAAGACGAACTCCGCTTCGGCTGTGAAAATTTGAACCTGCCGGTTGGGACGATAGAAAAACGAATAGCTTCCTTGGTGGAGGCCTTTCAGCTGGAGCCCTATTTGGATAAAAATCTCTTCCATCTCTCCGGCGGTGAAAAGCAAAGAGTGGCCTGCCTTAGTGTAGCCGCTATGGAGCCGCCGGTCATACTCTACGATGAGCCCTCCTCCAACCTGGATAGGGCCGGAATGAACGCCTTGGCTCGGCTAATGAGAGCCTTTAAAGAAGCAGGAGTCATTCAGATTCTGGCCGAACACCGTCTGGCCTATGTGAGCGACCTGGTTGATAAGGTCCTACTTATGAAGGAGGGGGAATTGCTGGCCCAATTCTCAGGGGACCACTTGCGGGGCCTTGCTGATGAAGACCTGGCCAAGATGGGTTTGCGTACCAGCAGAAAGCGGCCTCTTTTGCCTGCTGACCGGACCTTGCCCCTGGGAGCTAGTGACCGGCCGGGCCGGGACCGAAAGGGGAAACGAGGTCTGTGGCCAATTCGCAAGAAAAAGTTAGGCCAGAGGGGCCTAGGAGATGGGCAGACAAGAGGCCTGGACCGGGGTCGAAAGGGGAAAGGGAGTCTATACCAAATCCGGGAGAAAAAACCGGACCGAGGCCTGGTAGATGGGCAGGCAAGAGGCCGGGACCTGGCCACAGAAGGTCTCTATATAGAATCCTTGGATATGGCCTATGCCGGGGCTTCTCGCCCCCTCCTCCGGATACGGGATTATGGCTTCCGGGATAAGCATATCCATGCCCTGGTTGCCGGTAACGGGATAGGCAAGTCTAGCTTTTTGCGGGCCTTAGCGGGACTGGAGAAGAGGGCCAAGGGCTATGTATACTTCCGACACCAGCGCTATAAACTGAAGCAAATGACCCCCCTATGCAGTCTGGTTTTTCAGGATGTAAACCACCAGTTATTGACTGAATCTGTCTACCGGGAACTCCTAGTCTCTATGGAAGATAGGGGCCAGCCGGTAGAAGAAAAGGAGGAAAGCATACTGAATCTGTGCCGGAAGCTTGGACTAGCCGATTACCTGGAGGCCCACCCCTTTGCTCTTTCCGGTGGCCAAAAACAGCGCCTGGCCTTTGCCTCCGCCCTCCTCATGGACCGGCCCATTCTCATCTTGGATGAGCCCACTTCCGGCCTGGACTTGAAACACATGGAAAGCATGGCGGAACTCTTAGTCGATTATGCAAGGGACCACCTAGTCCTCTTAGCTACTCATGACCGGGACCTCCTCCACCTGCTGGATGCGGAAGTCCACCAATTGCAAGCCGCTTTTTAGCAGGGAGATTACAGCAAACAAACAACTGCATAAAGCAGAACAAATCGCCTATAATGAGTGGAGTAGGAACACTGAGGTGAGACCATGCGAAGAAAAATACTATTAGTGGAAGACACCCCCGAATTGAATGACATTATTGCCATCTACCTGGAGGAAGAGGGCTTTGCCGTACATTCTGCATACAGCATTGAAGATACGGTCCAGGCCCTGTCCAAAGAGGCCTTTGATTTGCTTATTTTAGATATCAATTTGCCGGATGGGGACGGATTAAATTTTCTAGAGGACCTGCGCAAGACCAGCACCGTGCCGGTGATATTTGCCAGCGCCAGAACAAGCGAGACCGATCGGATTCGCGGTTTTCAGCGGGGGGGAGATGATTATTTGCCCAAGCCTTTTTCCCTCGAAGAATTGTCTGTGCGTGTCCGGGCCTTGTTGCGCCGGACCTATGGCCCGGAGCAAGGGGAGCTTCGTTGCGGGCACTTGCGCTTGTGTGACCACTCAAGCTCCGTTTTTGTTCATGGGGAAGAGAAGGCCTTGTCTCCGAAAGAGTTTTCCTTGTTGCGTTACTTTATGGAAAATCCGAATCGAATTTTAGGGAAAGAACTTTTGATGGATGCGGTTTGGGGCAGCTATAGCGAGGTGGAGCCCTCAACTTTACCTGTGCATATCCGCTGGTTACGTGAAAAAATAGAAGAAGATCCGGCGAAGCCGGAAATTCTCAAGACCGTATGGGCTAAGGGGTACAAATTTGTCTGCGAAGAAGAGAGTCATTAGGATTGGTATTATATGGGGCGTGCTGATTAGCCTCTTGTATTTTGCCTTGGGTTTTGTCCGCAACGATTCTGCCCAAAGCCGGGCGGCAAACCAAGCGGTCTTAGAGATTAATGCCTTGCGCCAGCATATGAGTGCCGGCCGGCTCGAAAGTCTTGAAGAGTCAAATAAAAACCTGGACCATCTAGAGGATTTTGTGCAAGCTTTTCGGCAGCCATCCGGCGGAATAGGGGATTATCTTGCAGAATTAATCCCCCTTGCCTTAATCTTGCTTGGGCTGGCTATCTTTTTATTTTTTATTTATAGGAAGTTTTTAAAACCCTTTGAAGAATTGGAGGGCTTTGCCGAAAATGTGGCCAGGGGGAATTGGGATTTGCCCTTGAAGTATAGGAAGGATGACTATTTCGGTGAATTTACTTGGGCCTTCGATAATATGCGCAATGAACTGAAGCAAGCAAAAGAGCGTGAATTGGAGGCGATAGAGTCAAATAAGCTGGTGATTTCCACCTTGTCTCATGATATCAAGACCCCGGTTTCTACGATTCGGGCCTATGCCGAGATTTTGGGCAAAAAGCTTCCGCCGGATGACGCTAGGAATAGGCAATATGCGGACGTTATCACACAGAAAGCCGATGAAATTGCCAAGCGTACTGATGATTTGTTTGTCCATGCTATCAGCATGATGAATCGCCTGGATGTGCATCCGGAGCCCCTTGCCTTGGCCAGAAAATTACGGGAGATTCTCAGCCTGTATGAATTTTCCGGTTTGGCCTTGCGCTACCTTGATGAACCTTGGCCGGAAGGGCAAGTGGAAGCCGACCCCTTTCGCTTTGAGCAAGTGGTCGAAAATATTATACGTAATGCCGAAAAATATGCCCCCGGTCCTCTTGATATCCGCATGTACGAGACGTCGGATGCGATAGGCCTTGCCTTTCGTGATTATGGCCCGGGTATTCCGGACCGGGACCTGCCCTTTATTTTTGATAAGTTTTATCGGGGGACGAATGTCCGAGCGGTTGAAGGGGCCGGCCTGGGCCTTTATATCGTTCATGAACTTATGCAAAAGATGGGGGGGAGTGTGAATTTAGCCAATTTAGAAGCCGGTTTAGAAATTTCTCTCATTTTTCCTAAATAAATTTTCCCTTAAAGTCTTCTTAAGAACTTTCCATTTACTATGGGTATGCTAGGACTTGGAAAAGGATGAGCTTACACCTAAAAGAATGGAGAGACTTATGAGCAAAGTACTATTAGATTGTCAAGATGTGAGTAAGAGCTATGTCTATGAAGGCATACAAAACCATGTCTTGAAACATATTAATTTAGCCATAGCCCAAGGGGAATTTACCGTTATTATGGGTCCTTCCGGATCCGGCAAGTCTACCTTGCTATACTGTATCAGCGGTATGGAAAGCTGTAGCGGAGGCGCTGTTTACTTGCACGGAGAGGACCTTACAAAACTCAATGAAAATCGTTTAAGTGATATTCGCCTAAAGAATTTCGGTTTTATTTTTCAACAAATTCATCTGGTTTCCAATTTAAGTTTACTAGAGAATGTTGTGGTTCCCGGCCTTAGCCGGAAAAATAGCAGTAACAAGGAGGTGTATGGCAAAGCCGACAGTCTCCTGCAAACTTTTCTGCTGGAGGAGGCGAAAAACCGCCTGCCCTCGCAAGTGTCCGGCGGGGAGCAGCAGCGAGCGGCCATTGCCCGGGCCCTTATCAATCAACCGGATATTATTTTTGCCGATGAGCCGACGGGGGCCTTAAACCAGAATAATTCCACGATTGTGCTGGACTTGTTTACCAAACTACATCAGGAAGGGCAGACCATTGTGATGGTGACCCATGACCGGAGGGCTGCCTTGCGGGGGGAGCGGATTTTGTATTTGCTGGACGGGCGGATTCATGGGGAACTGACTTTGCCCCCCTATGACGAAAACATGCTTAAATCCAGGGAAAGCCAGGTAAATGCCTGGCTGGAATCTTTGGCCTGGTAAGGAGGGGACTATGGTGATTTGGCCTTTAATAAAAGCACAGTTCAGACATAAAAAAGCAACCTATATCAGCTTATTTGTCCTGAGTCTATTAATTAGTTTTATTCTCACTTTTGCCTTCAGTGTGTCAAAGAATATTTCCGATTCGACCGAAGAGGCTTATCTTGCAGGCCAGTATGGCGATGTCTGCTTTTACTATACAAATGACTACCCGAGTGAAGAGGAGCTTGGCAAACTGGCAAAAAGGGAAGAGGTCCTGGACTTTCGAAAAATTCCTCAAGTGTTTCCGCTTACGGCAAACGTCGTATCCATTTTGGATTATAAAATTTCCATCCCCTGGTTCCAGGTTTACAATCCGGATATTCTTAATGTAAGGCTCTTGCGTGAAGATATGAAAGGCTTTGTGCCCAAAGAAGAAGCAAGCCCCCCTGCGGTCGGTGAAGTCTATGTGGCTAATTTATTTCACTTTATGACAGGGGCAGAAATCGGGGATAGTTTTTGCATTACAAGCAAGAATTTCCATAAAGAATATCGTATTAGCGGTTTTGTCGAAGATCTAAGGCAAGTCAATGTAATCAAAATGGGCGGTAACAGCATCTTTTTCTCAGCAAGGGACTATGAGGATTTAGTTAGGCTGACAGAGGAATATCCCGATGAGTTTTGTGAGTCTTTCCTCTTGAGCGTGGATAAAGCCCCCGGGTTTGCAGACTTGAGTGATGATGAATTTGCCAACACTATAAGCAGGGGAACGGCTATTAAGGATAAGGCAGAGCTCACTTTGACCAGTGAACAGGTTCTTTATTTTTCTTCTCTCTTGGTTCAAGTCATTGCCTTGATTGTTATTTTTGTAGCCCTGTTGATTTTTATTGCCAACCTTTTAGTCCTGAATTTTAATATTAGCAGTTCGCTGGAAACCGAGTATAAAAATATTGGAGTATTGAAGGCATGTGGACTGCAAAAAAACCATATAAAAAGTGTCTATCTGCTGAGTTTTCTCCTAACGATAGCTTTGGGCTACGGCCTTGGCATGCTTATGGCAAGTCCTGTGGTTGTCATCAGTACCCCTTTTTTACTGGGCATGTTTAATTTGCTTGTGTCAGGCCGGACGGCATGGCTTTTATCTGCCGGGGCAGGCCTGGTGATCCTGGCCATCTCTCTTGCGATTATGCTTGTACACTTGCGTAAAGTGGCAAAAATCAAGCCCCGTGAAGCCTTGAATGAGGGACAACAGGCGGTTTATTTTTCACAAGGAATCAATCTGCCACTGAAAAAGCCCTTCCTGCACGCCAGGCTTTCCATAAAGCAATTTACGGCCTCCTTGCGCCAATATCTTACCACCCTACTTTTGATTGCCGTCTTATTTTTCCTGACTCTATATACCTATTCACTGACTAATTTACTGGAGTCCGAGCGTATGGTGCAAGAGTTTTATGGTCTGGATTTTGACATTGATATCTCCTATTGGAATTTGGATTCGGATGCGGAGACAAAAGAAAAAATAGAAGCCATCATAGAGGAGTTTACCCCCATTCTTTCGAGGGAGTATATGGAATATACCAATATCGAAGTGGATAAAAATTCCCTAGGCTTATATATCGCAAACAATACAGATGTCCTGAGTGCATTATTAGAAGGGAAGAAGCCGGAGTTTGATAATGAGCTTGCTTTGACCAAACTCTTTGCCCAAACGCATAATATCCAAATTGGCGATAGGGTAGAAGTATATATCCAAGGGAAGACAGAGGAATATATTGTGTCAGGATTTTTCCAAAGTCTCAACATGGGCGGCATGATGGCCTTGATGAAGGATTCTGCCTTTCAGCGGCTCGGAGTGGAGGAAGACCGGGTTAATGGAATTTTATACAAAATCGAAGAGCCGGCATACGGTGAGGAAATTGCTGAGAAACTCTCCCAAGAAGTTCCGGAAATCTATGTGACCAGTTCCGAGGGGGTCCAAAAAAGCATGGCCGGGGTGGACACCATTTTCACCGGGATTAGCTTTCTCATGTTGGGAATAGCCCTACTCTTCGTTGTAATCAACGGTATGATGATTGCTGTAAAAATATTTTACCGAGAGGCAGCGGATTTCGGTATATTCAAAGCCATAGGTATAGGCAATAGGGCCAATCGTTTAATCTTTTCCTGCCGCTTCCTATTTGTGGCCTTGGCCGGTATCCTCCTGGGCTCTATCTTGCAGCTTGTCCTGGCTCCCCAAATTAATAATCTACTTGCTCCTATGATCGGGGTCAGTAGCTTTGTGGCAAAATTGCAAGGATTCATTGTGATTGTGTTTGCTCTCCTCTTTTTGCTGGCTTTTTTCCTTATCGCCTGGGTGGTTTCGGGGAGAATGAAACGCCTTGAAATCCGCAATTTGGTGAATGCGGTTTAGGGAGCTTTGGCCTTTTAACTAGAATGAAACAAAAAGAGCTTAGCGTTATTAGCATAATTTGGATTAGGATAATCTAAATTATGCTAATTTGACTTATGCTAATTTGACTTATGCTAATTTGACTTATGTTAATTTGACTTATGCTAATTTGACTTATGTTAATTTGACTTATGCTAATTACCTTTATGTAATTTTAGGCAGAAAAAGGAGGCTAGGATGAACTTTTTTGGAAGAAAATATGAATTGGCAGAATTAGAGAGAGCCTATGAATCTGACAAATTTGAGTTTACGCTTATCTAGGGAAGAAGAGTAAGAAAAACTTATTTAATACAAAAACATATTGAAGATAAAATAGCATGTATTGTATGGCAATATTATATGGCAAACAAAACCGGCGAACTTTTGTCCGCCGGTTTAATCCCGTTTTAGGGGTCAGCCTAATTACTCTTGGGATGTCTACTGCATGAAAGAGCCGCCGTTGACGGAAACATTTTCACCGACAACATAAGTGGCTTTTAACAGGTATTCCAATGCCCATGCAATTTCTTCCGGTGTGCCGGAACGCTTCATGGGAATGGTGGCCTCGAAATTGCGGACTATCTCAGGATACTCGCGCAGAGTCTGTTCCGTCATTTCGGTATGGATGGAGCCGGGAGATATCTGATTTACTCGAACTCCTTTGCTAATTACCTCTGCTGCAAGGCTCTTAGTGAAAGCATTGATACCACCCTTGGAAGCCGCATAATCGACAAGACCGATCTGGGGAAGTTGTGCAGAGATAGAGCAGATGTTTACAATTTGCCCTTCGCCCTGCTCGAACATGTGGGGTAGGCATACATGACAAGTGTTGAAATAGCCTATTAAGTTGACTTCTATAACCCTTCTGTATTGGTCGGGAGTCATGTCAACGAAAGGAGTATTTCTGGTAATGCCTGCGTTGTTCACCAGAACGTCAATAGAACCATATTTCTCGACCACATCGGCAGCCATCTTCTTGCACGCAGCATGGTCGGACACGTCTGCCTGATAAGGAATAGCATCAACACCGTAGGCTTTTTTCAACTCGTCAGCCAACTGTTCAGCTCTGGGTGTTGACGATTCACTGGTATAATTGATAACAACGTTGTAGCCCAGCTCGGCCAATTTGGTAGACAAGCCTTTGCCAATCCCTCTTACTCCTCCTGTAACAATAGCCGTTTTCGTCATAAACATATCGTCCTTTCTTTTAATTTAATATAAATTTTATAAAATTGTTCTGTATTGCTTCTTTTGAATCCTATGCAGTTTTTAGAACACCGCTAGTAGTGTCCGTAATCTCGCTGCAAGTGAGATTTAATTCATGTGCATTCCGCCGTTGATCTCCAGAGTGAAGCCGGTGGTCATCTTGGAGTTAATTAAGTACTCCATGCCGTCGGCAATCTCATGACCTTCGGCCCAGCGCTTGATAGGAACATCCCTGGTGGATATCTCAATCATTTCAGGCATTTCCTTGATTGCCTCGCGTGCCATGTCCGTCATAGTAGAACCTGGTGCGATGCAGTTGACGCGACAGTTATATGGTGCCAACTCAAGGGCCAGAGAACGCGAGAAGCCGACGATACCAGCCTTGGAGGCAGTATAGTCACACATAAATTCAAATGCCTTGTAAGCCCCTACAGAAGCAATATTGATGATGGTGCTTTCCTCTTGTTTGATTAGGTGAGGAACAAATACATGGCACATATTTATATGGCCGAGCAGATTCACGTTGATTACACGGCGATAATTTTCAGGGGTGGTTTCAATAAAACGGGCTTGGGGGGATATGCCGGCATTGTTAACAAGAACGTCGACGCGACCAAAACGTTCGATGGTGGCTTCCGCAGCGGCTTTGCAATCATCGTAGTCTGAAATGTCGCACTTGAATACCATGCCATCCTGACCATAGTCGTCTTTTATTTTTTGCAGAACGGCTTCTGCGCGCTCAGGAGATTTGGAATGCAGAACCACAACGTCGTAACCCATTTTCCCCAAACGGTCGGCCATGTCTGCCCCCATGCCTCTGGATCCACCGGCAATAACAGCAACTTTGTTAGACATAATTATAAACTCCTTTCATAATATATTTTTAATGAATGTGCTCAGTTTGAGATTCATCATAAATTCCATGCAACTTCAAAAGCACTGGCCGTAGCTTCTATAATCTTTCCGCTGCCGGTGCAGTCGCCTACCAAGAAAACCTTATCGCAGCCGGCTTCTAAGGCTTCCAACTGTTCTTTGTCCGGTTTTACACCCAAAGATAGGACAACGATGTCAGCTTCGTCAGCTACTGTTTCACCGGTCGATAAATTTTCAAAATAGACTTTGCTGTCCGCTACTTTTTCGAGCTTATGCTCGGTCTTATACTCTACACCGTATTTTCCCAGTATTCCCATGATGGCAACCTTATTCGGAAGGTTTGCGCCCTTGGCTATTTCATCAAGCATATCGTACATGACGATTTTATTGCCTGCTTCAGCCAATACTTCTGCACACTCCAATCCCGTCATGCCGGAGCCTACCAAAGCAATCTTTTGGCCTTTCGGTAGCTCTGCGCCGTCTTTTAGCAAGTTATGGGCCAAATACACCTTGTCCCCGTCCAGGCCGGGAATCGGCGGATGGATAGGTTTACTGCCCGTTGCCAGGATGACGGCATAAGGTTCCAGGGCTTTGATTTCTTCGGCCTTATTAATCTCGGTGTTGAGCTTTACCTCCACCCCCAAATCTTTCAAAGCCGTTGAGAATCCCTCCAGTGCCCAGCTGACCTTGTCCTTGCCGGTAGCTTTGCTGGCCATGATGAGGCTACCGCCTAATTTGTCGGCCGAATCAATCAGAGTTACCTTAAAGCCGCGTTTTGCGGCAACGATTGCTGCTTCCATGCCGCCCGGCCCACCGCCGATTACCACTACCTGGCGACCGTTACCGTCCTTCTTAATAGTCTCATCATTGTACAGATATTCCATGCCTAAGACGGGGTTCAAAGAACACTTTGCAGGACCGACAGTGCAGCTGTCGAGGCAGGCGCAGCAGGATATACAATTGAAGATTGCTTCAGAACGTCCCTCGGCAGCCTTGTTTACGAATTCGGGGTCGGCAAGGGATGGGCGTCCCAAGGAGATAACGTCCAAAACACCGTCTTCTACGAGCTTAAGAGCTGTTTCCGGCCGCTTCACATGGTTGACGGATGAGATAGGTAAATCGACAGCGTCTCTATAAGCCTTAATCCAGTCACTGCGGCAGCCTTCGGACATAGGAGCAGGCTCGGAGGCCATCAAAGCGTTGACATAAGTACCACAGGAGAGATTGATATAATCAAAGCCTAAATCTTTTAGATAGTTCCCTACCTGAATACCTTCTTCCAAGGTCATACCTCCCTCAAAGAGGTCAGTTGCATTCTGCCGCATGGACAAGGAGCGACCTTCCGGCTTTATAGCATTGATACCATCAGCAATTTCTTTGATAAAACGCATACGGTTTTCAAAACTTCCGCCATACTCGTCAGTACGCTTATTTGCGCGAGCTGCATAAAATTGGTAGATCAGGTAACCATGGGCACCGTGGAGTTCAACGCCGTTTGCGCCGGCATCGTATGCCTTTTTTGCGGAGTCGATAAAGCCCTTGACAATCGTCTTCACTTCCTCGTTGGTGAGTTCGCGGGGCTCTTCGCAGATGGGGGAATCTTCAGCGATTGCGGATGGAGCAAGGGGTTGAGCACCACCGTTTATTACTGAAGGAGCCTGTCTGCCGGGGTGGAGCAGTTGGACAACGAATTTTGCACCATACTTATGTATGCGCTCAACGGCTTTTGCCAGCCGTTCTTGTGCGCCCGGAACAGCCATGGAACACTGAATGGGAACGACATAGTCGCAAAGGCCTTCGGTAACAGCGAAGGCAGAAGAAGTAATGAGTGCGAATCCGCCCTTGGCACGAGCTTCATAATAGGCTATTTCGCGCTCGCCTAAAAGACGATCGGAATCGCAGTAACCGATGGCCATAGGCGGTGTGGCAAACCGATTCTTCAGCTCCAAGGGTCCTAACATCGTTTTTTGAAATAAAATACTGTTTTTCATATATACCTCCCTCTTTTAGAACATGCCTGCTCTATCCCCACCTCTTTAAATAGCCAGGGAAGAGCCGTTGTTACTAATAATTATACTTTTGCTGCTAGCCGGTTCATATGTTCTGCCGTTATAAGATTAAATGCCGGTTCTTGTGACACCGTCACAAGGATGTTACAATATTGCATAGAATTACTGTGCAATTACATGGGCTTGTGTTATAAACTGTTCAGCTGCAGAGCTTACAAATACGAAGCGTAGTACTGCCTAAATATTCGAACTCTCAAATAATATCAACTTTTGGACCGTGTTAAATCTTCATATAGGGCATGATGTTTGCAGGACATCGCTAAGCAGGGGGTGATATTGTGAAGATAACGGAACTATACGACAAATTGGCAAACGACTTTCCTATGCTCGGATGTCATACTAATTTAGACTGTCTTATAGCCGATGTGAGGCCTGCCGAATCGGAGCTGGGTGAACTGCGGGAAGATTCCGTTTATATAGTGGACTCCACGGCCTTGCACTGCCCGGAATTGATGTCGAAAAGGCTAAACTTGATTTGTGCTTCGCAAAAGCCTTGTGACAATTTGAAAACTAATGGTAACTTAGCGGTGTTTCAGGGAGCGAATCAAGTAATTTACCGGCGTGTGCGCGAACTGTTATGGGAGGATTTGGTATACAGGGATAAGCTGGAAGGCTTGTATAGTTGTTTAAACCTGGAGGATTATATGCCTGCTCTTTTGGACCGGGCTTTTCAGATGTTAGACAATCCCATACAGGTTATAGATCATAAACATTATATAATTGACCATAGGAGCGGCGGACCTGTAAAAAATGCGGTGTGGAGTAAGGATTTGAAACTGGGGCACCATGATTACAACAGTATAGATGACAGTTTTCATGAGGTTGTGCACAAACTTATGACTTCCAGAGAGTTCGTGTGGAATGAAATAGATGGAGAGCGTTGTGTCATGCGCTCGGTAATTACCCTAGGGCAGTTCGGTGGCTTAGTCGCCATACTTGAGCAAAACCGCAAGATAAATGCTGAAGATTTAACCGTACTTAAGGTGATGACGGATATTATTTCCGTCAAAAATGAAAGGCTACTCTTAGACCATGGCAAACGGCAGAGTCGCTATACCCGTTTTATAAATGATCTCATAGAAGGCAAGATAAGTTCTCATGAAGACTTAAAAATTCGAATGCAAATCCAGGATTGGATACCCGGTTTAAAGGAAAGATATGTCGTCCTGTGTAGTGGTCCCCTTTGTCAAGACACAAATTCTTGGATTTTATCGAACGACTTTCTATACCTTTTTATTTTTAAGCAGCCAAGTAACTTGGTGCATGCTTACTGATTTCAT
>JAMNZB010000054.1 GCA_023622515.1 Bacillota bacterium
AAAGGCGGTCCCTTTAGACTTTATGCAATCATGCATAAATTTGGTTTTTAGAACCTAGTGGTAATCTAGGAAACCACCTTGTTCTTCAATATAATTTGTCCACTCAAGGTCATCAAAGTTGTAAATCGTGTGACCGTAACCCTTCAGCGGATGGTACTCAAAGTCATAGCTGAAGAATTCAACACGCTGTGACAAGAGGGCCGCTGTTGTTGAATAGTAAAGCGGGCAGGCATGATAGTCCGTAAGGATTTCCGCCTCAATCAGGGCTAAGATATAAATACGATTTTCCTCTGTTGTCTGTCCTTTTCCGAAGGGAAGATCAGGATTAAGACCCATCATAGCATTCCACCATTCCATCGGAGTAAGCTCATAGGTTTCCCCATCAATGGTTCCTTCAACGGTGTATGCGTTGGGATCCCAAGCTAAGTTGTAACGATAGTTATCTTGGAGATAGGCGGTGATGAGGTAGAAGGGATCCATCGATGCCCCTGACCAACCGGCGATTAAGATATCAGAAATACCATTTCTGAAGTTCTTAGCAAAGTTTGCACCGGCTGTAGGATCATATTCAATGACCAGTTTGCCTTCGAGCTTTGTTCCTTCAACAGCACTCTTCCAGTTTTCATTCAGGTAGTTGTAGGTTCTTTGTGTGCTTTCTGTATCTTCACCAAAGCTGAAGGTCAAGGTTACAACATCACCATCTGTCATTAAGCCTTGCTCAATAGCCTTGTCATAGGCAACATCAAAGAGTTCCTTTGCTGCATCAAGGTCATATGCCGTCATGGCACTGTAGGCATCATCGAGTGTCGGGTAATCCGTACCTTCACCATATTCCATTCCGTATACGTTGAGCAAGGTTTCTTTTGCACCATCGTAATCACGGTAGGGAGTCATGGTTTCAGGATCAGCAATATAGGTGGAGTTCAAAAGACCAAATCCGGGAACGGATGCAGCGGTTGCGGTAATGGCATAGTCACTGCGGTCGATGGACCAAGACAGGGCTTGGCGGAATTCCCTAATGGTAAGAATGGTCTTGTTGATACCGGGCTCTTCACGACCTTTTAAGGCATCCATATCGCTTTGGAGCAATAAGTTACCTGTAAAGTTACCCGGTGTATAGTAGATAAACTCAGAACCGCGGTATTCTTCTGCTTCTTCCGGTTGCAAGCCATAGCTATTCAGTTGTCCTTTTAAGAACATTTGATAACGTGTTGATGCTTGTTTAACGATTTGGGCATAGATACGGGTTGCTTCGTATTGTTCAGCAAGTTCAGGAACATCCCAGCCAAACCAATTTTCGTTTTTGATTAATTCGAAGAACTTATCATCTTGGAAGGCCACTAAGCGATAGGGACCATAGGACATGGTATTATCTACGGATGTTTGGTAGGTGCTGGAAACTAAGTCGGAGCCCGGTGTTTCTGTTTTTGCGGCTTCATAGTATGGTTCATAAACTAAGTCATAACCACGGCAGTTCCAGTAAAAATCGAAACCAACTAAGGGTTTGTCTTTAACGACAACGAATTCCAAATCGCCTGTCTTGAAGAAACCGACTTCTGAGAAATCCATTTCCGGATAGTCATAACTTACATACGTTTCGGTCTCGAAGTATTCGATAGCTGTTTCCTCTGTCTCACCCCAGTCGCCATGAACTTTGTCCATAAAGACGTCTTTCATTTCAGCAAGAGTGAATTCGGCATCAACGATTGCATTTTCAAATCCTTCAGCTAGCCATTCGCCATCAGCAAACATTTCGCCAAAAGAGTAAGCCCAGTTAACTTGTGCGGGCAGGTCAGCATTTTCTTCTAAGAAGGCATCGACAGATTCATAGCCTTGCATGGCGGCATACTTGTCGAGGCTCATCGGAGCGCTGGCCCCTTGCTTGGCATAGTTTTCTGCATTGTAAACGACTTGGGCACCGGACCAGAGCATATCCGCACGGTGGTTAGCCATTTTAGGATTGATTAATTCTTTAACGCTATATAAATAAGAATCGGCATTGATGGGGGTTCCATCTTCCCACTGTAAGGTATCACGTAAGATATATTTGTGGGCATAGCCTTCTGTAGCATCTTCCGGAATATTAAACTGACCGGCATATTCAGCTGTCACGTCTATGGGAAGTTCGGCAGCCATAACCGGTATAATGGAATATCCGGTAGTGAAATCACCGTTTTCGAAGTCATAGTCAAAGGCAACCAAAGAGGATATCAGGTAGCCCATAATTTCCCCATCATCAACGGTCTGATAGGTATGGGGGTTCCAGTTTGCCGGAGAAGTCGTCCAAGCTTGCATGGCTGTGTATTCGCCTTCTTCAGCGATATCTTCCAATTCAACAAGCTGGGCTAATTCTTCTTCTGCAGAGAGGGTGGTTTCTTCGACTTCCTCTTCTTCAGCTTCTTCAGCTTCTTCGGCTGCTTCCTCTTCGGCAGCTTCCTCTTCTGCTGCTTCCTCTTCAGCAGCTTCTTCTTCGGCAGCTTCTTCTTCGGCTACTTCCTCTTCGGCTACTTCTTCAGTTGCCTCTTCCTCAGCCACTTCTTCTTCAGCGGTTGTTTCTTCAGCCTTTACAGCCAAGGGACTAAAAAAGGCACCGAAAACCATGGCAAAAGCAAGCATAAGGACTAGGAACTTTTGCAAATTTTTCATTCATTTCTCCTTTCAAGCATTGAACAAAACAGGGGTTTCATGTATCCCCCCTGCCTGATACAGGTCACAGATTTATTATTGAGTATTTCTATGACCGCATACCCAGTTAAGTAATACGAAAGATTTACTTTCGTAATAAAAGTATAACATAGCTGGTTAAAGTTTACATCTGCCGATTTTTATTCAGCCGGATGACTATCAATACAGGATTTATCGGTTAATTAGATAACTCGATGCTTTTTTAGAAGAAGATGAACCTTACAATAGTATTTATTTAACAAGATACAGCCTTGATGGCAAAGATTCTTCTGCTATCATAAAAGGAAATGAGAAAATCAGGAGCCATTATGTCTATAAGCAAAGCTTTTACAACTCAAATTTGGGCCCACCGAGGGGCCTCTAAAGTTTTCCTCGAAAACACCCTGCCGGCCTTTGAGGAAGCCATCAGACTAGGAGCTGAAGGGATTGAACTTGATGTCCAACTGAGTAAGGATGGAGAAGTTATTGTTTTTCATGACGAGAGCCTGGCAAGACTAAGCGACCGCAAGGATTTCGTCCGAGACTTAACAGCAAGGGAACTGCAGGAAATATCGCTAGTCCACCCACAAAATGAGCACTTAAAAGGGAAAATACCGCTATTAGCCGATGTCCTAGCTATCGTAAAAGAAAGTTCGCTTCTGCTGAACATCGAACTTAAAAATAGCTATTTCCTATATGAGGGGCTGGAAAATAAAGTCATCCGACTGATTAAGGATTTTGAGATGGAAGAACAAGTGGTTCTTAGCTCCTTTAACCATTGTTCTATCCGGAAGCTCGCCGACCATGTAGCAAGGGAAAGGCTCGGAATTTTAAGTGCCAACCTTGCTTACCGCCCTTGGGAGTATGTGGACCGTTGCGGGGCTGGCCTATATCACCCCATGCTGAACAATCTGTATAACCAAGAACTGGTCCGGGAATGCCATGCACGTAAAATTAAAGTTAATATGTGGACACTGGATGAAGCGCTCTACATAAAGGCCGCTTTACAAGCCGGAGTAGATGCCATCATCACCAATCTCCCTGACCAAGCTTTAAAAATTCGCGATGAATATAGTAAGGAGCTTCTTGGAAGGAAATAAACTTCCTCAAGTTTGAAGATTTGCCTTTAGTACAATACATACTAAAAAGCTACTCAGCACGAGTAGCTTTGGTGACCCTAAGGAGAATCGAACTCCTGATTCTGCCGTGAGAGGGCAGCGTCTTGACCGCTTGACCATAGGGCCGTTATCAGATAAATTTATTACTCTGTACACAATATACCTACTCTTAAAAAAGCGCAAGAAAAATTTTCTCCGGCCGGGGTAAGTCCGGTTAGTTCAGATTGCAGCGAGCAAAAGAAAAAGCCCTGAAAGATTAATAGAATAATCCTTCAGAGCTTTTAACGGCCTCTTTACCAGCCTGTAGAAGAAATCTCCACAAGCAAATTAGCTAAAATTCTTTACCACCGGTTACAAGCAGGTCATCCTCATTCTCAATGATAGCCTTTAAGGCCGCTTCAATACCGCGGGCGATATCTTCTAAGGCCATATAGGGCGTATTGGGACGATTGACTACTTGTTCAGGGATAAAGGGCACATGGATAAAGCCACCGCGACAGCCGGGATATTCCTTTGCCATAGTATAGAGCACACCATACATCAGGTGGTTACAGACAAAGGTACCGGCTGTATTGGAGACCGCTGCCGGCAGGCCGGCCTCTTTAATATATTCTACAATAGCCTTAATAGGCAAGTTGCTGAAATAAGCATTCTTCCCATCAGCAAAAACAGGAACATCAATGGGCTGATTCCCTTCATTATCTTTGATACGGGCATCATCCACGTTAATGGCAACACGCTCCGGGGTCAGTGCATAGCGACCACCGGCTTGGCCAATACAGAGCACAACATCCGGCTTATGTTCTTCCATGGCCGCTTGCACGGTTTGAATCGACTTGTGGAAAACCGTAGGAACTTCAAGCTTGACCACTTCTGCAGCGAGTCCCTCTGTGCGAACAATCTTTACAGCTTCCAGCGCAGGATTAACCACATCTTCGCCAAATGGATCAAAAGCAGTTAACAGAATTTTCATATTTTCCTCCTTATCCGAGAAATTTTTATATTTCTCTCTTGTTATCGCCTATTCTTCGATTTTTTCTTCATTCCAGCTAAGCAGGGGTTGAGAATGAAAAAGGGCCTTTCCTCGTGCTCTGTGTCAGATTGAACAGGCTTCCGGCTAGAAAGCCAGGACATACATTAATATGATATGGATAATCAGCATGACTAAAGCATAAGGAGCCTGGGCTTTAATGATCGTATACTGACTTTTTGTTTCTAAGAGGGCAGCGGGCATAATATTGAAGTTTGCCGCCATTGGAGTTACGAGGGTACCGCAATAGCCGGCAGTAAGACCTAGCGCTCCCACTATAGCCGGATTTGCCCCTTGGTTAATGAGGAAGGGTATGCCGATACCTACGGTAATTACAGAGAAAGCAGCAAAGCCGTTACCCATAATTATGGTAAAGAGGGCCATGCCAATACAATATACAATACAGGCAATCAGACGATTACCTTCAGGAATAATGCCGGAAACACCTTTGGCAATAACTTCCCCTACTCCGGCAACGGTAAAGACGGCGCCTAAGGCACTTAAGAGTTGGGGTAAGATACCGGTCGTTCCTACACTATCCATAAGGCGGACACCCTCTTTCGGAGCTTGGGCCAAGGGTGCTCCTGTAACGATATAGGCTACGATTAAGCCTGCGATACCGGAAATACCGAGAACAACGGCACCCGACATTTTGGTGAAAACAGAAGCCAGGATAACAGCGACAAGGGCCAGGGTAAGGGCAGGTAAGAAGACCTTATAACCGATACGGTCGGCATTTGCCCGTGTTTCCTCCGCCGTAGCGGCCTTGGTTTCCCCGCGTACCACACCGCGAATACCCGTAAGGATAGCAATAAGGACCACACAAACACCTGTAACAGCTTTGGGGAGATGGGGACCGAAGGCAAATGTAAAGGCTAGAATCAACCAAAAGAGCAGGGTTGTTATGCGTTTTTGATTGTCTGTTATTGTTCGATAGGCGTTGACCCCGACGAGTACAAAAATAAGGGCAATAAGAACATAAAAAATTTCACCGGCAATAGTGTTAAATTGTGACCAGTCCATTATTGTGCTCCTCCTTTTCTTTCATTTTTAGCAAAGCTGTTTTTTAACAAGCGATTATCCAGCTTTTTATCAAAAAGCGTGTAATAGACGAAGGCTACCAGAAAGGAGGTAACGGCAATAGGTACTGACCATTTGGCAATAGCTAACGGGGTTGCTTCAGAAAATCCTTGTTCACTTAAGGTTGTGGCAATTAAGAGGGTACCGGATGAAGCCATAAAACAGTTTTGTCCATAGAAATTCCCGCTGTTTTCCGCACTGGCTACAATACCTTTTATCTCATCTTCTGTTTTTTCGTCAACTTTGCCATAACGTGAAATAGCGGCTGCTTGAGCCATAGGGTTAATTAGTGGACGTACAAATTGAGGGTGACCACCAATGCGCAGAGAAAGGGCTGAGGAAATAACACGAATCGCTTGATAGAGCAAGCTGATACGACCTGCAGTAGCCGCTTTAATTCGGTTAATAAAGTCAACGGCCTTTTCTTTCAAACCATAACGTTCACTGAGACCAATGACCGGCAAGGTCAAGACAAACATTGTTGCTAAACGGTTACTCAGGAATTTTTCACCCAAAATCGAGAGTAATTCCCCCAGGGGAATCCCAGCAACAAGTCCGGTGGCGATACCGGCAATAACAACAGTAGCGATGGTGTCCATTTTCAGGGCAAAGCCGATGACGACTATAAGGACACCAATGAGTTTTAGAATCTCCATAATATACCTCCTGGAAGAATGTATTGGTAAGAGCATTATTCCACACTAACTTAAAAACAACAATAAAATTGTCATTTTTCCCCTTATAAAACAAAAGAAAATCTGAATGTTTCAGAAAATTCGAACGACTTGTCAATAGTAAATCGTATCGGGAATAACCAGCACACCATCTTCCATAATCGCCCGATTATCAGCCCATATATAAGGTTTTAACATAACCAAATCATAATGCCCTTTTGCTTCCTGGATTCCACCCAAGGCAAGATTGCGGCCAAATCCCACATGAAAGGTACCATACGTTGATTCATCTTCTATATATGACTTCCCCCGACAGGCAGAGATGGAGTTCAGACCAATGCCAAACTCTGACGCAATATACATCCTTTCATCTTGAAATGATTCCACATACTTGAGCAGCTTATCCCCCGCAGGATTCGCCTCTATGGAACAAATACGCCCATCTTGAAAGCTAAGACGAATAGGCTCACTTGGGCAACCTAAATAACCCAGAGAACCATCAACAACCATAAGCCCTTGTGCAGATGACTCAATGATTGGGATGTATATTTCAATACTAGCCGAAGAGAAACCCTTTCCATCTTTACAAACACCGTTGAAAAAACCCGGAACGCGCCCTTGCATAGAAAAGGATAAGTTCGTCCCTGCCGCACTTTTCACATATAGATTGGCTGCATTTTCAAGGTGTTTCATTAGGACTTTAGCCATCATTTTGCTAAGACGAGTATCCATTGTAAGAAAATCAAAGGAAAGCAGGGATTCATCAATATTTGTAGAAAGAGGAAAGGAAAGGAACTTCTTTCCCAATTCAATAGCTCGTTTTGCTGCTTGCGTGGTAACTAGTGAATATTCACAGGCTGCAATAATAGCATCATAGTTATCAAAAACCCTTGCATTTTCATCAAAAAAGATACCGATATCTTTACCCTTTTCCTCAACAATCATTGTGCGGTAATGGCGCGAACGGCTAGCTGCACTTTTCTCCAAAAGTCCTATCTCGTCCATATACTTGTTTGTCGATACAATAAGCAGCCTCTCCCAAGGCTTTAACCGCACCCACTTTTTGATAACAATATCTGCACCCCGTTTAAGTCTTTTTTCATATGGAATAGGCATACGCACCTCTCCTCGCCACAAAGTCAAGGTAAACTAATCCAAAATCACTCCTTTGAGAGTTGACTCAATGACCCAATATCTTCCTCTATTTTATACCTCAAGGAAAAAATTTTACAATAGTTATTGACATATGTCGGAAATAGTCTATACTGTAATTAATGGCATATGTCATAAACAACTTAAAACAAAGATAAACTATTTACAATAAGGAGGAAAAAAACATGCCAAGAAGAGATAAAACAGGCCCTATGGGCGCAGGATCAATGACCGGAAGAGGATTCGGACCTTGCTCAGGAAAAAGCGAAAGTGGCTTTGGAGCCGGCCGCCGGAGAGCTGAAGCTTACGGATTTGGTCGTGGCCGTTGCTATGGCCGCGGCTTCGGCAGAGGCTTCGGCAGAGGCTTTTATGCGGATATGGCGGATCAAGGATCCCCTGAAACACATAAGGAGCTTCTCCAAGAACAAAAAGCCGTCTTAAAAGAAGAACTCGAACTACTTGAAAAAGAATTAGAAAACCTATAATACCCCTTGAGGGAGTAAGATAAATATTATCAAGTAGGCTATAATGTGTTTAGGGATAACCGGAGACCGACACAAGTTCTCCGGCTATTCCTAGTTCAGGATGGAGGTTTACTATGGCAAGGCCGATGAAAAGGAGAAGGGTTTGTTCTTTACCTGACAATAATAGCTTTGGGCCGCTTAATTCCCCTGCCGGCGCAGAGCGCGTCAATATGACCGTTGACGAGTACGAAACCATCAGGCTTATAGATTTAGAGAACTTTACCCAGGAGGAGTGCGCTCAGCAAATGAATGTTGCCCGCAGCACTGTTCAGGGCATCTATGTCTCAGCAAGAAAGAAATTGGCCGAATCTCTGGTCAATGGAAAACTTCTCTTCATTGAGGGCGGCGAATACCATCTTTGCGATGAAGCAGATGATTTCTGCGGGCGCGGTTGCCGCAAACATGGCGGACGGGGCAGGCGGAGAAATCGGGGCGGGCAAAAGCTATAATTCAAGCCTCCTATCAATCACTTCCTCTATCGCCCCTTCTGTCAAGAGGCAGGAGCCCTCTTGGCCAATTTCACAGGTAAAGTAGCAATTGACAAACAAGCCTTCCCTGTAATATTCATTTTTTTCAAGATGCCCATAGGCTGTAGACTTACGTCCTGTTAATAGGTTCTCCGTCACTACACCGCTATGTCTTTGTTAACGTACTTAAAGTAGGCTACCGAAATACACACTATACTCACCAGCATCCCTAAGCCTATTAAATCCCACTGAAGTTTATCATGCCAATATATTTGTGCCGCATCCGTATATTTAAAGGGAGTGATGTATTTTAGCCTTTCCCTGGATTTTGATATATTGGCTATCAGGGCTAGGAAATACATCAGTAAGGCAATGCCTATTCCAATCCCTGCCCCTCCACCTTTCAGAAAGGCGGAAATCATAAAACATATTGAGGCTAAATGTATGTTCATAAAGACGGTAGCCAAGTGGATTCTCAGGAAAGAAGGCATTTCTATTTCTTCTCCTATCAACCCGAAAGAAAGCATGCCAATCGACATGATGATAATATTCATCATTAGTATTTGAAAAAGTATGGCTAATAATTTTTGCGTTACAATGCTTGAGCGTTTTATCGGATGGGATAGTAAAAATTCTGCTGTATGATTGCCTTCTTCTTTGGCCAGTGAGGTAACTCCCAGCAGGGCGGCAAACATGGCTGTTCCCAAGCCAATAATGTTACCGCTTTCTATACCATAAAATCCCATTGGTGTTGTCAACTTTAAGACATCCAGTCCAAAGGCTCTTGTAAAACGACCCATATTCGCAAAACTTTTATCCAAAGCCTCCATACTTCCGGCCATTTCCGGAAACATAAGCATTACGGCAGCAACAAATATTCCTATCGACAAGGTCCAAACAGCAAAACTCTTGAAACCGCTTCTTACTTCTCTGAGAAATATACTCATTGAGCCTCCCCCATTTCATAATAGTGGATAAAAACTTCTTC
This sequence comes from Bacillota bacterium, assembly GCA_023622515.1. Lineage (GTDB taxonomy): Bacteria > Bacillota > Clostridia > Saccharofermentanales > DTU023 > SFFI01. The sequence goes on from JAMNZB010000054.1 coordinate 9,698, forward strand.
CAAATCCGGTTCAGAAATACTTAAATCTCTGATTTTTATTTTAGACAATTCTTTCAGTAAGTTTTTTATATCTCCGCTATACAAAAAGGAGCCTACATCTCCGTTCAATTTTAAACCTTTCATCCCCTCTACATAGAAGTCGGGGCTTATTCCGGAAACCAGGACTCTTTTTGCCATTGAACCTATTATCTCTGATACTTTTGACGTTTTTATTATGGAGCCGTTCCTAATCACTGCGGCCCGAGTACAGTAATTTTGTACTTCCGATAAAACATGGGAGGATATCAAAAAAGTCGTTCCTTCTTGATTTCTTTCTTTTACCAAAGTCCAAAACTCTTTTTGCATAAGCGGATCCAGTCCGCTTGTTGGTTCATCTAATATGCAGAGCATAGGCTTGTGTTGCATGGCACAGATGATATTGACTTTTTTACGGTTCCCCAGGGACAGTTCACAAATTCTCTTTTTTGTATCCAATTCAAATCTTTTTACCAGCGCCCTTGCTTCCCGGCTACAATCTTCTCCTCTTAAGTCCGCTGAATATTTGATCAAATCCCCTACTTTCATATCCCCGTAAAAATTCGATTCCGATAGCATATAGCCAATGTTTGAAAGTATTTCTTCCTTACATTGCCTGACATCTTTTCCAAATACTTTTGCCACTCCCGAGCTAGCTTTAATCAGCCCTAACAAGATTCGGATTGTCGTGCTTTTCCCGGCACCATTAGGACCAATATAACCAAACAACTCCCCTTCCGAGACTGTGAGATTTAGGTCTTCTATGCCCAAGTTTTTTTTATAATATTTTGTCAGGTTCTTTGTTTCAATTATTTTTTTCATGAACAACCCCTGTCGTGGACTTTAAGCTTGGATAAATACTGACTTTATATTAAGGCATCCTCCCATTCCGCTTCTTTGAAACCCAATAAAATTTTATCCGCAGTAACCAACAAAGGACGCTTTACCAGCATACCATCAGTGGCTAAAAGCTGAATCTGCTCTTCCTCACTCATGTTCGGAATTTTTTTGGCTAGTTCCATCTGCCGATAAAGCTGCCCACTGGTATTGAAGAAGCGTTTTAGGGGAAGGCCGCTCTTTTTGTAGTATTCCGTCAATTGTTCTGCCGAAGGATGGTTCTCTTTAATGTCGACGGACTCATATTCTATGCCCTTTTCATCTAACCATTTCAGCGCCTTCTTGCAGGTTGAACATTTTGCGTAACAATATATTTTAATCATACTTTTTACTCCTTTACTAGCCCATTGTATCAGATATGCTTTATCAGGGTTCTTATGAAAAAAAAGGACAGTGAACAAGCATTTGTTCCTGTCCTTTTTATTGTCAAGTTTCTTTTTAGGCCATAAATTTCCTAAAAGATTGCAAAGTTCTTGTGGGTCAACTTGCTCTGAAAGCTAGAAACCCTTCTTGACCCAGGGCATGAGATTTCTAAGTTCTCTTCCCACTTCTTCAATCTCCAGACCGGCCGTTTCTTCTCTGTACTGCTTAAGCCTTGCTTGTCCGTTTCTGGAATCTGCCAAAAAATCATCAGCAAACTTGCCTGATTTTATATCTTCCAGTACAGCCCTCATCTCTTTTTTGGTTTCTTCTGTGATAATTCTGGGCCCGACTGTAAAATCGCCGTATTCTGCCGTGTTGGAGATGGAGTATCTCATTTTTTCAAGCCCGCCCTCGTAGATTAGGTCAACGATTAGTTTCATTTCATGCACACACTCAAAATAGGCGTTTACAGGGTCATAGCCCGCTTCCAGCAAGATTTCAAACCCTGCTTGAATCAGAGCGGTAAGCCCACCACAAAGTACGGCTTGTTCGCCAAAGAGGTCGGTCTCCGTTTCTTGGGTAAAGCTGGTCTCAAGTATACCTGCACGTCCACCGCCTATGCCACTTGCCCAGGCCAGAGCTATTTCTTTGGTATCTCCTGAAGGGTCTTGCTCCACGGCAACAAGGCAGGGCACGCCGCTACCCTCTGAGTAAGTTCTTCTTACAAGGTGTCCCGGTCCCTTGGGGGCACACATGAAGACGTTAATCTCTTCGCCGGGTACTATCTTGTTAAAACGAATATTGAAGCCGTGTCCGAAGCCTAAATAGGCACCCGCCTTGAGATTAGGGCCTATATCGCTTGCGTACATGTCAGCCTGTAACTCGTCCGGGGTGAGTATCATTACCACATCTGCGCCCTTTACCGCCTCAGCCGTTTCTTTTACTGTAAAGCCGGCTTCTTCTGCCTTGTCCCATGATTTTGAACTCTTCCTCAAACCTACGGTTACATCCATTCCGGATTCTTTAAGGTTCAGAGCATGAGCATGCCCTTGGGAACCATAGCCGATTACACTGATTTTCTTACCGACTAAAACTCCTAAATCACAATCCGCATCATAATAAACTGTTGTTCCTAAAATATTGCCTGCCATTTCTTTCCTCCTATTTTACTATTCTAAAGTACCTGTAGTTTACTAATGTACTTGTTTAAGACCTTAGGTATTTCCTGCCAAGCTTGTCTAAGCAAGGCTGATTAACCAGGGACGACCATTTTCCCAGATAATTTTTAAGTCTAGGGAATATAATTTTTTGAGATTCTCTTCTGTGATGATTTCTTCCTTTTTCCCTTTTACCATTATTGTTCCATCACTATCTAAAAGGGCCACATGGGTGATAGCCGGAATAATCTCTTCAATCCTGTGGGTTACATAAATAAAGGGGCAGCTGCCCAGGTCAGATAAATTGTTTAAAGTCCTGAGCAAATACTCTCTTGCCCTGATATCTAAACCTGTGCAAGGCTCATCAAGTATCATGAGGTCGGGATCGGACATAAAGGCCCTGGCAATCAGCGTCCTCCTTTGTTCCCCCTGGGAGATTGTCTTGAAACTATGATTCCTAAGCTCAGCTATACCGAAGTCGTCCATAATCTCCTCGGCCCTCTTTACGTCCTCTTCCGTATATTCTTCGTAAAGACCGATGGAATTAAACTTGCCCGAAATGACTATTTCCAGCACTATTTCATCAAGCAGGGTCGTAATATACCGGTCCAGCATACTACTGACAAAACCTACCCGCTTCCTGATTTTGGGCCAGACGTAATGGCCAAAGCTATGACCAAATACCCGCATCTTTCCCCGGGAGGGAATCGTATAGGCCGGTATCATAGCCAGCAGGGTCGACTTGCCGGAGCCATTCAATCCTAATAAGGCCCAGTTTTCTCCCGCTTTTATGGTCCAGTTGATATCACTTAATATCTTTCTTTTATCTCGGATAAAAGCTATATCTTCGAAATACACTATTTCCTTAGCCAAATTATTTTCTCCCATTAGCCTCGTACCCTCTCAGCTATCTTGTCTCCCATTTCGGAAGTTGTAAGCAAAGTCTTGCCCTTGGTGTAGATATCAGCTGTCCTATAGCCTTCTTCAAGCACTTCGTCGACGGCCTTGTCTATGGCCCAAGACTCCTCTACAAGTCCGAAAGAATATTTGAGCATCATACCGGCCGATAGGATTGTGGCTATAGGATTGGCCTTACCTGTACCGGCAATATCAGGAGCAGAGCCGTGTACAGGCTCATATAAACCCACCCGGCCGCCAAGCGAGGCCGACGGCAGCATACCAATAGAGCCTGTAAGCATGGAGGCCTCGTCCGATAAGATATCACCAAACATATTCTCTGTAAGGATGACATCAAACTGGGCCGGATTGATTACCAGCTGCATAGCCGCATTATCCACATATAAATGACTGAGTCGAACGTCCGGATAGTCCTTGGCCACTTCCTCAACAGTTTTCCTCCATAGCTTGGAGCTGTCTAAGACATTATGCTTATCAACGCTAACAAGCTTTTTATTTCTTTTTTGGGCAATTTTAAAGGCTTCTACCGCTATACGTTCTATTTCAGCCCGGCTGTAATACATGGTATCGTAGGCCTCTTCATCACTGTATGCCCGTTTACCGAAATAGATGCCGCCCGTCAACTCCCGGACAACCATGATGTTAAGGCCGTCTTTTACCAGGTCACGCTTCAGGGGCGATGACTCTTTCAAAGCATCAAAAAGGATAGCCGGCCTTAAATTGGCAAAGAGTTCTAATTCCTTGCGAATAGCCAGCAGTCCCCTTTCCGGCCTGATAGCCGGGTCTAGATGATTCCATTTTGGCCCGCCAACCGCCCCCAGGAGGATGGCATCTGAAGCCTTACAAAGTGCCAGCGTTTCATCGCTTAGAGGCACCCCGTATTTATCTATAGACTCACCGCCAAGATAGCCCCTTTTATAGGTAAATTGCCGGTCATATTTTTCTCCCAGCCTATCCAAGACCTTTATCGCTTCATCTACGATTTCCGGGCCTATACCGTCCCCTTTTAAGACTGCAATCGTAAAAGTCATCCCATTTCCTCAATCAATAAATTGTATTTGCCTCTTCGTAGGCCTTTATCTTATCTTCATACTGCAAAGTCAGGGCAATAGCATCATGGCCTGCAAGGAGTTTTTCCCGCCAACTTTCTTCCAAGCGAAAGACATATTCCTTGTTTTTGGTAAATAGAATCTGTTTTTCCAGATCTACGGTGACTATTTCATCTCCCGGGAGTTTAGCAAGCTCTGCTCTATCTTCTTCCGGCAGCGTAATAGGCAGATTGCCGTTATTAAGCCAATTCATATAAAAAATTCCTGAATAACTTCCTGCTACAACTACTCTAAATCCGTAATCCTGCAAGGCCCAGGCAGCGTGCTCTCTAGATGAGCCACAGCCGAAATCTTCTCCGGCAATGAGGATAGAAGCCCCTTTATATTCGGGTTTATTGAGATTAAAATCCATATTGTCTGAGCCGTCAGCCCGGTAACGCCAGTTATCAAAAAGATAGTCAGCGTAACCGGTTTTTTCCGTACCCTTCAAATACTGCTTGGGAATAATTTGGTCGGTATCTATTTTATCCAACATGATGGGCACTATCGTTCCTTCATATACACGAAATTCCTTCATTTAATCACCTCAAATCTCACTCACATCTGCAAATCGGCCCTTTATAGCGGCATAAGCCGCCATAGCCGGACTACATAAGTGGGTCCGCGACAGAGCCCCCTGTCTGCCCTCAAAATTCCTGTTGGATGTAGAGGCTATATGCTCTCTTGGCGGGAGGGTGTCGGGATTCATGCCGAGACATGATGAACAGCCCGCCTCGCGCCATTCAAATCCCGCATCTTTGAAGATTTTGGCCAAGCCCTTTTCTTCACAAGCTTTTTTAATAAGCTGGCTGCCGGGTACTACCACGGCTTTGATATCGGGGTGTACCTTCTTCCCCTCTACAATTCCTGCCGCCACTTCCAGGTCGGTCATTCGGCCGTTGGTACAGGAACCTATAAAGACATGCTTTAGCGGTATATCTCCGGGTGACATTCCCGGTTTTAAGCCCATATATTCATAAGCTTTTGCGTAGACCTCATCCTTGATTTCCGGGAAAGTCTCCTTTATCCCAACCCCCATTTCAGGTGAAGTACCCCAAGTAACCCGGGGAGTAATTTTTTCGGCAGCCATGTCTATTATTTTGTCAAAGGCCTCTTCGGAATCGGTATAGAGGGTCTTCCACTTGGCTACCGCTTCTTCAAAGTCTTTGCCCTGCGGAGCTTTCGGCCTGCCCTTTAGGTATTCGAAAGTCTTTTCGTCAGGCGCGATAAGGCCATATTTTCCACCTGCTTCTATAGCCATATTGGAAAGGGTCATCCGTTCATCCATATTCAAGTTTTTTACGGTATCTCCATAAAACTCGAAAGCGTAACCGTTCCCCACTCCCACACCCTTTTGCGCGATAAAATAAAGCATGATGTCTTTGGCGGATACATTCTTTCGGAGTTTACCTGCTATTTTGATACCCATGCTTTTCGGGCGATTCTGCCAGATGGTTTGGGTCGCAAGGACATGCTCTACTTCGCTCGTTCCTATGCCAAAAGCGATGGCCCCGAAAGCCCCGTGGGTTGCCGTATGACTGTCGCCACAAACCACGATTTTGCCGGGCTGGGTCAAGCCCTGTTCCGGTCCCACTATATGGACAATACCGTTTCTTTCGTCAAACATATCCACAAGTTCTATACCGAATTCCCGGCAATTTCTTTCAAGGGCCTCTAATTGATTCTTGGCCACTTCGTCCCTTATATCAAACCTGTCCTCATAAATCGTAGGCGTATTGTGGTCCATAGTCGCAAAAGAGAGGTCGGGTCTTCTCACCTTTCTCCCTTCAAGACGTAAACCGGAGAAAGCCTGCGGGGATGTAACCTCGTGGAGAAGGTGGAGGTCTACATAGAGTAATTGCGCCTGACCTTTCTCTCCGGCAATCACGTGCCTGTCCCAAATTTTATCGAATAGTGTTTTTGCCATGTTCCCCCCTCAACTAACGGGCATATAATCTGTTTATGCCGTTTATATAAGCCTTAATACTGGCCTCAACAACATCTGTGCTTTGCCCCCGACCAACAAAGCTTGCATCAGCTTGAGTGATAACAACGACGGCTTGGGCCTGGGCATCGGAATAGCCGGTAATGGGGTCAAGCCTGAATTCTTCGAGAACAAATTTGTCACCAAGGACTTTGTGGATGGCATTGTAGGACGCATCAATGGGACCATCTCCCGAGGCAATGCTTGTTTTTTCCACACCGTCAACCTTAATCGTAAGGGTAGCCTTAGGCTTACCCTCACTTCTGGAAATTTCAAAATGCACCAGGGATACCCTACCGTCAACTTTTGCCGCCTCCCCTGTAGCTAGTGCCAGGATATCTTCGTCAAGAACATATTTTTTCTTATCGGCAAGTTTTTTAAATTCTTCAAATAACTGAGTAACTTTCTCCTCTTTCAAATAATCCATGCCAAGGTCTTTGAGCTTGTCTTTAAAGGCGTGCTTGCCTGAAAGTTTGCCTAGAACCAGCGTATTGCTGCTCCTGCCTATATCTTCCGGCTTCATAATTTCGTAAGTTTCCGGATTGGCAAGGACTCCGTGCTGGTGGACACCCGATTCGTGAGAAAAAGCATTGGCCCCGATAACAGCCTTGTTAGGCTGGGGAGTAATCCCCGTAAGCAGACTGACAAGCCTGCTTGCAGAATAAATCTGCTTGGTATCGATATTGACCGTATAGTCCGGAAACAAGTCTTTCCTGGTCTTTAATATCATGACCACTTCTTCCAAGGCCGTATTGCCGGCCCTCTCACCTATACCGTTAATTGTACATTCTATTTGGCTGGCACCGGCTCTGATGGCCGCCAGGGAATTGGCTACGGAAAGACCAAGGTCATCGTGACAATGTACAGAAAGGTCTACTTTTTCTATCCCTTTGACATGCTCTTGTAAATATTTTATAGCCTCATACATTTCATCCGGAGTCCTATAGCCTACGGTATCCGGGTAGTTAATTGTTGTCGCCCCCGCAGCAATCGCTTCCGAATATACTTCCACAAGAAACTCTTTTTCTGTCCTGCTGGCATCTTCTGCTGAAAATTCTATATCATCTATTCTGCTTTTAGCGTAGGCCACATTCTCTCTGATGCTTTGCAGGATTTCCTCTTTACTCATCTTGAGTTTATATTCTCTGTGAATAGGAGAAGTCGCTATAAATACATGTATTCTCGGCTTTGCAGCATTCTCAAGAGCCTCTGCCGAGGCATCAATATCCTTTTTGACCAACCTGGCAAGACTGCATACTGTTGATTTCTTTATATTATCCGCTATAAGTTTTACCGCCGCAAAGTCTCCGGGGGAAGATATGGCAAAGCCTGCCTCTATTACATCTACTCCAAGCTTTTCCAGCTGCCTGGCTATTTTCAGTTTTTCCTCAGAGTTGAGGTTAACTCTTGGGGTCTGTTCCCCGTCCCTAAGAGATGTGTCAAAGAATTTTATTTGTTTTTTCATTTTTCATTCCCTCTATATTTTTTCTCCGCGAGACATAGCTGAAATCCCCGTACGAGCAATTTCCAGGATGCCGTATTTGTTCATGAATTCTATAAAACCATCAAGTTTTCGCACATCACCGGTAACTTCTACCACTATAGAAGACTCCGATACATCTACTACATTGCCTCTATAAACATTAGAAATCTGCAGGATTTGTGGACGTGTCACATCATTCGCACTTATCTTTATAAGCATCATTTCCCGGCGTATAACATCTTCCTCGGGAAAGACTTTTACCTTGACTACATCAATAATTTTATGGACTTGTTTTTGGATTTGATTCAAATCATCCTTATCACCTTCAACACTGAGCGTCATCCGGGTATAGCCTTCGATATTGGTAAAGCCGGCTGTCATCTTGTTCACTAAATAGCCCCGCTTATTAAAGAGCGTCATAATGCGAGCTATAATGCCGTCTTTATTTTTCGCAATAATCATTATTTCACTGATTTTTCTCATTCTAATTCACCTCGTAGCCCTACCATTTCCTCAACCCCTTTACCTGCAGGTATCATAGGAAATACATTGGCCTCTTTTTCTACTATAAAGTTGATTAGCACGGGTTCATCAGATACGATTAAGTCCTTCAACTCTGCATCTAATTTTGTCTTGCTGTCGATCTGGACCGATTTGATCCCGTAGGCTTCGCCGATTTTTACAAAATCCGGATTGTATTGTAGGTTTACATAGGAATACCTGTTGTCGAAAAACAGCTCTTGCCACTGGCGGACCATACCCAGATAGGCGTTATTGATTATGAGAACTTTTACGGGCAGCTTGTATTCCACGAGCATCATCAACTGCTGGAAAGTCATTTGAAAGCCGCCGTCACCGGAAATGGAGACAACTTTTTGGTCCGGATTGGCCACTTGAGCACCTATGGCAGCAGGTAGGCCAAAGCCCATGGTACCAGCACCTCCGGAGGAAAGAAAAGCGTTCGGTTTTTCTATATCTAAGTATTGGGCACTCCACATCTGATGCTGACCTACATCCGTAGCAATAATCGCGTCCCCTTTTAAGATGTCGTTTAAGGCATGGAGTACATATTGGGGTAAAAGGGTCTCACCCTCGCCGGCCGGTACCAGAATGGGATACTCCTCTCTCCAGCGGTTGCATTCCTCTACCCAGGCAGCAAAATTCAGTTCTTCTGCCTTAGCTAGCCCGGCATTAAAATCTTTAAGCACCCTCTTCACATCTCCGACTATGGGTATATCAGGCTTAATATTTTTACCTATTTCTGCCGGATCAATGTCTACATGAATGATGTCCGCCTTATTACAGAATTTGCAAGTATCACCGGTAATTCTGTCATCAAAGCGTATACCTAAAGCTATAACAAGGTCGGCATTATCTACGGCCAGATTGGCGTAAGCCGTTCCGTGCATACCAAGCATACCGTAGTTTAGTTGGTGGCTACTTGGAAAACAGCCAAGGCCGAGCAAGGTCGTTACCACAGGGATACCTGTCTTTTCTACAAATTCCCCAAATTCTTTAACCGCCCCTGAAGCAGTGATTCCGGCACCGGCAATGATTACAGGTCTTTCAGCCTTTTTGATTTGCTTCAAGGCTCTTTTTATCTGCCCCGGATGCCCCTTGTAGGTAGGCATGTAGCCCTCCACGTTGAAACCTTTTTTATAAATTTTTTCAAACTCTTCCAGAGGAATTTCAGCGGTTTGTACATTTTTGGGTATATCGATTAAAACCGGCCCTTTTCTACCGGTGGTCGCTAAATGGTAAGCCTCCTGAACCACTGTAGGCAGCTTTCTTATATCCTTTACAAGGTAATTATTCTTCGTTATAGGAATGGTAATCCCTACTATGTCACTTTCCTGAAAGGCATCCTTACCAAGGAGACCACTATCCACCTGCCCTGTAATAGCAATCAAAGGTATGGAATCCATATAGGCCGTCATGATACCGGTAACCAAGTTTGTCGCCCCGGGGCCGGATGTGGCAAGGCACACCCCCACTCTTCCGCTTGACCTGGCATAACCGTCCGCCTCATGAGCAGCGCCCTGTTCATGTCTTGAGAGATAGTGGGTAATTTTGTCAAATTTATAAATTTCGTCGTAAATGGGAATTACGGAGCCTCCGGGATATCCGAAGATATCCTTCACGCCCACGCGGCTTAAACATTCAAGCAGTATACGTCCTCCGTTTATCATATCCTTTGCCATTTGCCCCCCTTATTTAAGCTAATATTATTATGCGTCTACTTATCTGCGTTCAGGTGCGTCTACTTATCTATGTTCAGGCAGTTGATAACATAGCCTTTTTCCAACATTTTCCTGGTAATCAGCTCTATATGCTCGTGGCCATAGGTCTCTACGGTTACGACTAGCTCCACGTCGTGGAATCGGTCTAAATTTTTGAACTGATTATGGTCAAGCTTGATAACATTCGCATTCAACTCTGTTAAAACTCTTGATACATTGAGAAGTTCTCCGGGCTTGTCCGGTAAATCAACAGCAAAGGTGAAAATTCTGCCCCTCTCTACCAGCCCCTTCCCTATCATGGAAGAGATAGTCAGCACGTCTATATTTCCTCCACTCAGTATGGATACTATTTTTTTGTCCTTTACTTTCAGTTTTTTGATGCCGGCTAAGGCAAGTATTCCTGCGTTTTCCCCTATGACCTTGTGGGTTTCCGCCAGTAAAAGAAAAGACTCCATAAGTTCATAGTCCGATACCGTGATAATGTCGTCTACATATTTTTTAATGTACTCATAGGTAATATCACCGATTTTTTTAACGGCTGTACCATCTGCTATAGTGATACACTCGCTCAGCTCTACCGGTTTTCCCGCCTTCAGAGCCGCTTTAGCACTTGCCGCTCCCTGCGGCTCAACACCAATTACCTTGACAAGAGGACTCTTGAGCTTTGCGGCGCTGGCAATACCTGAAATCAGGCCTCCGCCTCCCAGGGGAACCAGGATAATATCAGGCTCGGGCACTTCTTCCAGCAGCTCCAAGGCTATGGTTCCCTGGCCTTCTATAACATCTTCGTCATCAAAAGGATGTACAAAAGTGTAGCCCTGTTCTTTTTGTAATTCCAGGGCTTTTTCATAAGCCTCGTCGTAGACTTCTCCCTCCAGCACAAGTTCTGCTCCGTATTTTTTTGTTGCCTCAACCTTAATCAGAGGTGTATATTTGGGCATGACGATAACGGCTTTTACACCTAATTTTTGTGCTGCAAAGGCTACGCCCTGTGCGTGATTACCGGCTGATGAAGCAATGACTCCTCGCAACTTTTCCGTATCAGAAAGTTTTGCCATCTTGTTGTAGGCCCCCCTGATTTTGAAAGAACCGGTCCTTTGCAAATTTTCAGGCTTAATATATACTTCATTACCGGTCTCTTCCGAAAACACCGAACTCTGGATGAGTTTTGTTTTGTTGATGACCGTATCCAGCCTCTCTCTTGCTTCTATATAGTTATACAGTTGATGGTATTTCAAGTTTTCTGTCTCCCCCATTTTTTTTGTAACTTTAAAATAGAAGTTAGCCGGTAGCACTATTACTCATATTTCTCTAGATTAGCTCAATAGCTCCCCTAGCTGCTGATGACACATTCGCCGCATACTTCTGCAAGTATCCTTTGAGTTCCGGCTTGTGTGGTTTAAGCTTTGCCCTTCTTCTGATAATTTCCTCGTCCGATACTAAGAGACTGATTTTTCTGTTCGGTATATCTATCTCAATCTGATCGCCATCTTCTACTATGGCTATATTTCCGCCTGCTGCCGCCTCCGGTGATACATGACCTATAGAGGCCCCTCGCGTGGCTCCCGAGAATCGACCATCGGTAATAAGGGCCACTTCAGAACCCAGGCCCATACCCGTAATCATGGAAGTGGGGGTAAGCATTTCCCGCATACCCGGACCACCTTTCGGTCCTTCGTAGCGGATGACCACAACATCAGCTTTTTCAATCTTGCCCCCTCTTATTGCCTCTACTGCTTCTTCTTCACTCTCAAAGACCTTGGCCGGTCCCCTGTGCTTCAACATCTCAGGGGCTACCATGCCCTCCTTGACGACACAGCCCTCCGGAGCGAGATTACCCTTGAGTACGGCTATACCGCCTGTGGGATACCAGGGATTGTCAAAACTTCTGATTATATCGGAATCAGCCACTCTCGCCTCCTTGGCAATTTCTCCCTGGCTTTTCAAGGCCACGGTCTTGGCAGCCGAATGGATACAGCCGTTCTCATTCAAGACCTTAATAACTCCCGAAACTCCTCCGGCAAAATATAAATCTTCTATGAAATAGTCACTCGCCGGGGCCAGTTTGCAAATCTGCTTGGTTTGATGGGCGATCCTGTCAAAATCATCCATTTTCAAAAGCTTCCTTGGTCATGATATCTAAGGGTTTTAGATCTTCTTTCAGAATCTTTACGATTTGTTCTCCTGTAAGCTTGGCAAGTCGCAGTCTTTCAGAATACACAGCCGGCACAGTCCCGTTACCGGGTAAGGCCATACCCAGACCTTCCGTCAGACAGTTCATGGTGTTGGCTGTAAACATACCGGCGCAAGAACCGCAGGTGGGGCAAATATTATCTTCTATTTCCCTAAATTCTTCTTCGCTCATTTGCCCCGCTTCGTAGGCACCCACCGCCTCAAAAGCCTGGCTCAGTCCCACTTTTTTCCCCCTATGCCGTCCTGCGAGCATAGCGCCGCCACTAATAAGTATGGAAGGAATATTGAGCCTTGCTGCAGCCATCAACATGCCCGGCACAATCTTATCGCAACTGCATACAAAGACCAGGGCATCAAATTGGGTAGCCATAGCCACCGCCTCTATGGAATCGGCAATAATACCTCTCGTAACAAGAGAATATTTCATCCCTATGTGATTCATAGCCAGACCGTCACACATGCCTATGGTGTTAAACTCCATAGGTATGCCACCGGCATTTCTAATGCCGTCCTTGACGGACTGCACCAGGGTATTCAGATGCATATGGCCCGGAATAATCTCATTATAAGAATTGGCTATGCCTATTATGGGCTTGCCCATTTCGCTATCAGTAAAACCCAGGGCTTTAAGTAAGGTTCTATGGGGTAATCTAGCCTTACCTTTACTTAGATTATCGCTTCTCATACTAGATCTTCCTCCTCTTATTAAACTTGTTACTGTATAAAGTTATTGCCTTATGCAAAAGCGTTTTATTAATTCTGCTTAAAGAATATAAATACACTTAAATTACTTTATTTTAGCAGTTCTTTTAACAGCTAAAATAAAATTTCCAATAATCATAACAAATTTTAGTGAATAATCCAGGCTTTTTATTATAAATATTCTACAAAAAGCATAAACTTTAGCAAATTTGCCCTTTGTCCAGTTTATTGAAAATAAATACAGAATTTTTGTACACAAAAGAGAGCATTTTGCATGCTCTCCGGAAAATACTTGGCTATTTTGTTTGGTAAAGGCGCTTAAAGCAGCCGGTAGCTTAAGTAAAAAACAATGCTTTTTTCTCTAGACGATTTTATTTTGCTTGGTCCAAAGCCTGTAAAATAAGCCTTTTTTCTGTATCAATGCCTCGAAGTTCCCTTCTTCTACAATTTCCCCCTCGTCTAAGACAAGGATTTTATCCGCATCGGCCACAGTCCGCAGCCTATGCGCTATGGTTATCACCGTCTTGTCCTTAATCAGGTTCGATAAGGCCTCTTGGAAGCGAGCCTCGTTTTCAGCGTCCATACTGGCCGACGCCTCATCCAGTATTATGATTGGGGCATCCTTCAAGATGGCTCTGGCTATAGAAATCCTCTGCCTTTCTCCCCCCGAAAGTAATCTGCCGTCTTCACCAATTAAAGTTTCATAGCCTTGGGGCAAAAGACGAATGAAGTCGTGGGCCATAGCTGCCTTACAGGCTTCTACAACCTCTGAATCCGTTGCTTCCGGCTTGCCAATTCGAACATTTTCCATCACGCTATTATTAAATAAGACCACATTTTGAAAAACCATGGCGTAATACTTATATAGATGTTCAGGTTCAATGCCGGAAATATCCTGCCCCCCAAGGCGCACAACCCCTTCTTGGGGATCCCAAAATCGTATAGCCAGCCTGGCTAAACTGGATTTTCCTGAGCCGGAAGGGCCCACAAGTGCTGTTACCTCACCTTGTTTTATACTCAAGTTTATATCTTTTAGTGCATAGCCCTCATCTTCATAAGAAAAGCTAACCCCTTCAAAGTCTATGTCAAAATTAGTGATTTGCAGGTCTTCCCCCTCCATAGTTGACATAGCTCTAATTTCTTTCATCCTGCTAATGGGAATCTCCATCATAATGAGTTGCATAACGGAAGGTATAATCGCCCTTATCGGTTCGTAAACTATAAAGGATACAATTAGCAGGGGAACAAAAGCGGTCAGACCGATGGCCTCCTTTTGATAAGCTTGAACCAAGACATAGGTAGAGCTAAGACTGCCAAGGGTAAGAATACTGTTCAAGGGTGCCATTAAAGCCCCCATACTGGCTTCACTTTTGGTGTGGGCCTTAAATTCCTTGTCCAGTTCCTTGCGGAAATCTTCTCTTACTTGGTCCTTTATTTTATAGGCCTTGATGTCTAAAATGTTATCCAGGCCTTCCTGAATCCTATCTGCCACTACCCGCTTTTGCCTAGAGTGCTTCCATTCATTTTCAGACAACTTATTTTTTGCTAACAGGATTAGGCCGGCCACCACGGCCACAGGCCAATACATGGCGAGGGCGAGCTTAGGACTAAATAGGAGATAGCCTACAAAGATGATGGTCACTGAAATAAATGAACCGAAAAATTGGGGAATAGAATGGGAATAAGCTTCCTCTATTATCGTTACATCGCCAAGAATCCTTGCCGTTAAATCAGCAATATCTTTCTTTTCAAAAAAAGACAGGGGCAATTTCCGTATTCTTTCCGCCGTGTCCACCCTAATCCTAGTAGACTCCCGATAGGTGTTATAAAAGGCGGCATTGTACTGGAAGCGATGGACTATATATTGCAAGATTGATATTAGGCCCAGGCCAATGAAATAATGAAGAAAAGAGTAGCCGGCTGAAATATTAAGAATATGAATCTCTATCGATTCCGCAATAAAGAAGATGGCCATCCCGTAGGGCAGAATCCTGGCAAGATTAAGGAGGGCAGATAAAAAGCCGGCTTTTAAAATATTTTTCACTCCCCGATCAGACAGCAAAAACTTTTCTTGTAAGGATTTAAGCATTTTTCACCCTCCATTTCACTGTTTTTTTGTATTCTTCATAGAGTTTTTTGTACTCTTTACATTCCTCAATTAATAGATCATGAGGGCCACTTCCAATAATTTGCCCACCCTCCAGCATAATAATTTCATCGAAGGATTCAGCGGAATTTAGGCGGTGGAGAATCATGATGGTGGTTTTATTTTCTTTAAGCTTATTGATGGCCTCCAGTATCTCTGCCTCATTGTCCGCATCCACAAAGGCCATGGCTTCATCTAAGAGAAGTATGGGGCTGTCTTTCAAAAATGCTCTGGCCAGGGCAATCCTCTGAACTTCGCCGGCGGAAAAATAAGTTCCCTCGGACCCGTAGCCGGTGTGGACTCCCTGCTCCAAAGATTCTACAAATTCCAAGGCATTGGCTTTCTCCAAGGCCAACTTTACCTCCTCTTCACTCTTGTCCAAGTCATACATTCTTACATTTTCCAAAATAGAGTCTTTGACCAGTCTTTGTTTTTGGAAGACCATATTGATTCTGTCAAAGATGTCCTCTTCCGACATTCTTTTGATATTTTCCCCGTCGATATAGATGGCTCCACTATCCAGGTCAAAGAATCTGGCGATTAAGTTGACTAAAGTCGTCTTTCCCGACCCGCTTTTACCCACTAAAGCATAGGATTTTCCAAACTCAAAGCTATAAGACAAGTCCTTTATCACCTGTCTTTTGCCGTCATAGGAAAAACTGACCTCATCAAGATGTATAGATGCCTCCTTATCCGGAAACATATCCTTCTCCTGAGAGTTTTCTGCAACGGGCAAGGCTTCATTCTCTAATATCTCGTTAATTTTCCCTAGAGCAATATTCAAATTACCCATTCCGGTCGCCAATTTTACCAGCCTCATAAGACTCATATTAAAAATAATAGCTATTAAAATATAAAAAATCGCATCAACTATAAGGGCTAAGGGATTCGCGGCAGTCGGAAGGAAAAGAATGCAGGCAATGGCTATGAGCATATAGGGGAGGTATAGGGCTATATTCATTAAGATATAAGGGTTTCTGAAACTAATGGTGTAGTCCAGGCAATAGTCCTCATAATCCTTTATGGCCTTATAAAAACGATTAAAACTCCAAACAGATTGCTGAAAAACCTTAACCACAGGAATTCCTCGAAAATACTCTACCCCTTCACTATTAATATTTTCTAAAGCATACTGATACTGCTCCATTTTTTTCTTACCGGAGGAAGAAAAAGAAGATTTGAGGGCCAACATAGCGAGAACAAGGCAGAATATCAGAATAAGAGCAAATCGAAAATCCACCACAAACATGGAGACTAGGACAATTAGAGGAATCAAGACTCCGGGAACCAGGTCCGGAAACTGGTGGGCAATAAAGGAGTGAGTCAGGGCCGCATTATCATCGATAATCTTCCTCAGCCTTCCGGATTCTCGGGATTGAAAGTAGCCCAAAGGCAAGTCCAAAATATGGGAAAAACTAACTTCTCTCAGGCCGTTTTCAACATCAAAAGCCATCACATGAGCCAGGATTGATGCCGTAAAAGCACAAAAAGTAGATAATATTTGTGAAAAGACGGCCCACAAAATGTAACGGCTAATCAATCCGGAATTAAATTCCGGAAAGGAAAAAAGGATACTCCTGATAATCTTCCACAGGAAGTAAATAGGCAGCAAGGAAGTAAGGGCTGTGACAACTTGTAATAGCAGACAAGGCAAAAGATATTTACTCTTGGACCTGCCATATTTTTTAATTATTTTAATAATGGATTCTTTCTTTTGCACGTCTATTCCCCCTCTCGGCAGCCGGAATTGTAAAAATGCCTGCATCCGCTTAGCCAAGGACTAAAGCTGGCACCGCTACAAGTTAAGCCAGTTAGCCTTGGCTAACTATGCTGGTATTATACTCCCATCATTTTTTCTTTTCAAGGGATTTTTAATTTTTTCGATTAATGCTAAATGGCAACTTAAACAGAAATTCAATTCTCTACAATGTTATTTGTTTTCATCAGACTACTATTTCTCCAAACCCTATCAACTTTTGCTGATAACAGCTATGGCGCAAGGAATTCGGCCATCAACCTTAAGGTATTCTACATTTTCAAAACCGGCATCCAGAAAGAATTGTTGATAGGATGAAAAGGTGAATTTTTCTCCAACCACCAGGCCAATTTTTCTTAGCATCCGGACAAAAACATTTTCTTTGCCTTGAGGATTTTTACTGATATAGGTGGGAATGATGACTTTTCCGCCCGAACGACAAGTGCGCACCAGTTCTTTTAAACCGGCCTGCGGCTCATCCAGAAGATGGATAACATTTGCGGCAACAACTTTGTCGAAAGTATTATCCTCAAAGTCAAGCCGGCTTACATCGGCTAAAGCAAAGTCAACATTGCTATGAGGGCTACATTTTACTTTCGCCTTACGCAACATATTGTTTGAATAATCAGTCGCAATAAGCCTTTTGCATTTGGCGGCTATAACTCCGGTCAGCATCCCCGTACCACAGGCACACTCCAAAACAAAATCAGAAGCTGAAAACATAGCTTCCATTTCCTTTATCAAATTCTTGTGCGTTCGCCTATTGATTAAATAAACGAAAATGTCGTAGACATGGGCCACAAAATCCCAGGACACTGTTTTTTTCTTCCTATTTGCCATATTTCCTCACACCACAAATATCCACTTCTTATTCAGCGATTTGATAAATTCGATTAATTACTCTGATTAGACTTCATCAGCCGGGAAAGGACTATTTTTACACGAGTCCTTCTTCAGAATAAAGTGTATCCAAGCTTGGTCCTCCTTATTTTGATAAGGGGTCCTCTCCACTTTAATTATTTTTAGGGAGGGAACTTGGCAGAGTACTGCCTGCATGCTTTCCTCGGTCATGTCCGCCATATACGAGCCGAAGGCATTCCTCCGGCCATCCTCATCTCCTTCCTTGAAACTGGCATAGACATAAGCTCCGGGTTTGAGAGCGCGAGCTATGCGGAAAAAGGCATCCGGCATGGCCCGTCTGGGAATATGAAGGAGCGAACAACAGGCCCAAACCGCATTGTACAGAGCAAGATCCTCCAGCTGGTCAAAACGGATGTTTCTAACCTCTTTACCCAGCCTCTCGGAGGCTATCTTACAAAGTTGCTCAGAAGCATCCAGGGCACTTATCTCATAACCCAAGTCTTGGAAAAGTTTGCCATAATGGCCATCTCCACAGCCCAAGTCCAAGATGTGGTCTCCGGCTTTCAGATAGGGGATAAGGAAATTCTCCCAAGGGGGAAACACTCTTTCGGGGCCCTCGTCCTCTTCCTCAAAGCCCCGATTGTAGAGGTCAATCGTTTCCTGACAGTAGAACATGTCATCTTTGTTTATATCATCTTTATTCATGCCTCCTCCTTTACATCTGAACGCTAAGTTTTGTCTCTATGCCAATAGCTTGGTGGGTTATAACAAGGAGGAAAGACTCCTCCTCTTTCGCCAAAACCTTTTCCAGAAGATGAATCGATTCGGCGTCCAAATTGGCAAGCGGTTCGTCCAGGATAATAATGTCCCTTCCTCTTAAGAGGGCCCGGAGAGCCATCAGCCTTCTTGCTTCTCCTCCTGAATATTCGCCCAAGGGGGCATGGAGAACTTCTTTTTTGGCCAGTTGATCCAAGCCCAAATCCTTCAAGCCCTGAATAAGCAGCTCGTCAGATATGGGACGGAACATGGTCAAATTGTCGGCCAAACTGCCATCAAAGAAAAGGCTTTCCTGCCTCATGATGGTAACGAGTTCATTCAAATTGGAGATTTTTTCCAAAGGAAGGCCGGACAATTTAATTTCTCCGCCAGCAACCGGATAGTAGCCGCAGAGCAGGCTGAGAAGTGTCGATTTACCCCGGCCGCTCTCGCCTTGAATTTGTGTTATGCCCCGGTCTTTAATCTGTAAAGTAAAGTTTTCCAGAATTCTTTTTTCGCTCTCAGGGTAGGAAAAAGAGATATTGTCGAAATGGATGTCTTCTACTTTTTCCAAGCGAAGGGCGTCTGCAGCCGGCTGGTTTTCTTCATAATGCAGCGTTTCATTAATGTAATGGAGATTCTCCTTTGCCGCTTTGAATTGCTGCAAATAATAGCTGGTATAGGGCAAATTATCCGTAAAGTTAAAGAGTATTCCGAGGACCGCAATATAATCCCCTATACTCAAAACACCCTCGGCAACTACCCTAGCCACAAGAAAGAGGGAAGCTATGCTGTACACATTGAGAAAGATTTGGGATATATGAAATCCCGCCGCCATCTTGCGAAACCATTTTTTACGTATTTTATTATGCTCTTCGGTGCTCTGTTTAAAGCGTCTAATGAAGGAAAATTCCCTAGAGAAATTAAGTATAGTCTCGATACCGTTCAAAAACTCGTTGAGCAGAGAAAGACTCTTCTCACTGGCCTTAATCGCTTCCTTTTCCAGGCTGACGATTCTTTCTTTTAATAGTTCCGGCAGGGCCACTGCCAGCAGCATGCCGACCAGGCTGACGATGAGCAGAGGCGGATATACCATATAGATTAGGACTAGGCCGGGTATACTTGTCGCCACAATTTGCAAAAAACCGAACATTCCCTCAAAAAAGGAGAATTCCAAAATATTAATTTGATTGGTATAGGCGTTGAGGTATCTCCCTTCTTCGTGTTTAATAATTTGCGCATAGGGTCTTTTTACAATACTGGAAAAAATTGTCTCTCTTAGCCGCTTCAGGCAGTAAGCGCTAATTCGTAAATAAACTTTAGAATATAAATAAAACATCAGAGGAATCAGCAGCATCAAGCCGATAAATTTTACCATCTCCACTTTTAAAGGCCGGCTATTTCCCTCTATAGCCAACTCAACCATGGCCCCTTTTACAAACTGAAAGAGGTGGATCGCCCCTTCACTAACGAAAACCAAGAAGAAAGCAAGGAGAAATAAGTACTTTTGCTCAAAAAGTAGGGAAAAGAAAGTAAATTTTTTTGTCTTCTTGTTCACATAAACCTCCTGCCTCTTAGCCTCCGGATTTTAGCTGCATTTTCCACATCTCACCCTTTTGTCCGGCAGGAAGAGACCTTTGTTTTTAAGGGTTTAAGCTTGCCGGCAGTCAACTCATATACCGAGTCCATAGCCTTATAAAGCCTGTCTGATAGCTGGTGGCTGATCATAAGAAGAGTTCTACCTTCTATACCAAGAATCAGCTTTTCAATACGTTCTATGTTCTCGGCATCAACATTGGCCAGCGGCTCATCCAAAATAAGGATTTCCGTATCTTTCAAAAATCCACGTGCTAGGGCAAGCCGCTTGCGCTCACCGCCGGAAAGGTTGCGTCCACGCTCATCTATTTCTTGTCCCTCTTTTCGGAGAGGCGATAAGCCTAATTCGTCTAGCAGCTTGTCGACATTGTCTTTATCCTTCCCACCAGAAAGTCCTTCTGCCTCCCGATTTTTCACGTCTTCCTGCAGAAGGTTATCTTCTACTGTTCCACGAAAAAGGAAGGCTTCTTGCTCCACTATGGTAATAAAGTCGCTCCTATTCTTATTTCCCAATTTGATGGTCCCTTCATCAGGCTTAAGATAGCCTGTAATAAGAGACATTAAGCTGCTCTTTCCCGTCCCGCTCGCCCCTAAAATGAGTACTTTCTCGCCCTTTCCAATGCGCAAATTCAGTCCATCTAAGATTTTCCGGTCACCATAACTAAAGGACATGTCATCTATTTGAAGGGCCAAAGACTCGTCACTTACTTGCTCAATTTTTTCTGATTCAGCCATTTTCCTTGAGAAATTAATATATTCGCTGACCGATTTCACCGCCGGTCCGGCAGAAAGTACAGACTCGACATTCCTGGCCAGCCAATAGATTTGCGAGCTGATTGCCGAACTTAAGGCAAAGATGCTGACAAAGTCTCCGGCACTTATCCTTCCCCTGAAGACAAGGTAAATAGAAGCAACCGCAATAACAGCCTGTGAAACATAGGCCAGGGCGGAACTCATACCATTTGTTCGAGCCCGTATTTCCGCCCGATGAATATCCTCCTCCACCAACTTATCTAAGGAGTGATTAAAGAGGCTTTGAATTTTATCCTCGATATGGTAGTTCTTTATCGCCTCTACACCCTTTAGCTTTTGCAGGAAGCTATCGGTATGGCGGTCATTTTCCGCCTGAAAACGTTTTTGTGCTTCACTTAATTTTTCCTGCCGGCTCTTGGTGAAAAAGATAGGAAGCAGGTAAGCAAGCAGGGTGACAAGGGCCATTTGCGGCTTAATAACAGCAATGGATATTATTGTTACAGTAATACTGATCACATACTCAAGGAGGTTGCCGCCGACAGTAAGATAACGCTGATTGATGAGGCCAATTTCGGCCGTATAACTGCTAACGGCTTTAGAGACATCCAGCTTGCGCGCACTGACCCTGTCACGCAGCAACGATGACGCTAAAAAATCATCTTGCAAATCCTTGTGAATATTCATTTTTACAGAATATCGGGTAATACCGAGAAGATAGCTTGACCCCAGATAGAGCAAGAGGGAAAGGACGAAAAGAAACAGTACTTGACTTAAACTCATGGCTATCTCTCCGATAGCGGAATCGATGAGCCGGCCTTTTAAAATGCTGACACGGTTGAGAAAGCAGACCTTCATTAGAATTAAGACCGTAAATCCCAAAATACCCAAGGCATGCTTTTTCAAATAAGGACGCATACTTCCTCCCAAGTATTATTTTAGAAGTCTTTAAGCACCGGCCAGTCAGCCGGGATGCCCACAAGGTCTATTCGCCTCTTTGTCCGGCTCCTACAGGCCCGCACTCTAGTTAGTCTTGGCTAACTCGCTTCATTGTAGCAAAATTGCCGGCTGCATTCAACAGCTCTTTTATAGGTAAAAAGAGCTAGCCAATTTCCGGTCACTTAGCTTCCTTATTCAAATTTAAAAAGTGCTTGCCTAAATAGGGGATAGCCCTTTTGTCATGGCTGATGCTGATGACACTTAAATCCTTTTGAGACCTTCTTTTAAGTAAGTCCAGGGCATAAAGCAATTGTTCCACGCTGGCCGTATCGAGGCCTACAGTGGGCTCGTCTAAGAATAGAACTTCCGGCTCATTGGCGAGAATACAGGCGAAACCCAACTTTCTTTTTTGCCCTTCGCTTAAACTTAAAGGATGCCGGTCCAACATATCCCCAAATTGAAAAAGTTCGATCAGTTCCGCTACAAAATCCTGCGATTTTGCCTTTAAATAAAGTTCATCCTTTACTCTTGGCATAAAAAGCTGGTAGTCGGGATTTTGTAATACGTAGCCAACCTTCTCTCTTTTCTCCTTTTTGCTGTAGAGGGAGGAAATCTTTCCGGCCGTCGGCTTGACAAAATCATTTAAGAGCTTAAACAAGGTCGTCTTGCCACAGCCGTTATCCCCGAGAACAACCCACTCCTCTCCCCGCTTTAGCTGCCAGGAGAAATTTTGAAATAAATAGCGGTCTCCTATCTGAAAATCCATATTTTCTATAGAAAAAAGAATGTCACAATGATTGTCATTAGAATCCTCCGAGCGGAAGTTTTTTTCCTGAAAAAGGGGCAAGCTCTCTTCTTGGAAAGCCTCTACATCTTCCCATATGTCAATCTCCATCTGTACATTTTCCAGTCCGCTTTTTACACAAGAAAAGACCCGGTCCACATAGGGCAAGACCACTTCCTGACGATGCTCTACCAAGACTGTCGTATAGCCATCCTGCTCGGATAATTGTTTTAGTAAGTCCAATAATTCCTTGCTTGACCGGGCATCCATATTGGCCAGCGGCTCGTCCAGAATCAAAATTTTCTGCCCCATAGCCAAGGTGCAGGCGGTTATTAATTTTTGTTGCTCTCCACCCGATAAAGTAGCCGTTCTAGCCTGTCCGGAAAGGCCGGTCAATTGCAGTAGCTTGCCCAGGTTTTTCTGCATCTTTTGTACGCTTTGCCCCAGATTTTCCATGGGAAAAACAATCTCGTCGGAAATTTCCTCAAAAATTATTTGTTCTCGGGGATTTTGAAAGACACTGCCAACCAGCCTTGTTCGCTCCCGGACCGCTTTTTCCGTCATCTCTTCCCCTTGGATGTAGATACTGCCCCCGGCATATGCCTTCTTCAAGTTCGGAATAACCCCATTGATCATGTTCATCAGCGATGATTTACCACAGCCTGAATCGCCGGTTAAGAGGATAAACTCTCCCTCTTCAATCTGAAAGTTCAGGTCTTTAAAAATCCACTTTCTTTTTTCATCCGGCTTGTTTTCCGAAAAATCATAGGATAAGGATAGGTTTTTTACTTCCACTGCCGGGCTCATTTAGTGACCTCCCAGATACAAAGAGATAAAAAAGATCAGACAGGCTGAAAACAACAGAGAAAAAATTCCATCCCTTTTTTTAAAGCAAATAATTTCGAATGAGCTTCCCTCCACTTCTGTAGAAAAAGCTCTTGTTTCCAGCGAGATGGCCAGAGATTCAGAAATGCTAAGAACGCGAACCATGAGTGGGATAAAAAAAGCCCTTGCCCATAAAATAGGGGCTTCCTTAAAATAAATTCCTCTTAAAGTAATCGCTTGTCTTATTTGGCGAATTTCCTCACAAAAAATCTCTACAAAACGGATGACTATTAAAAGACCCAAGCTAATCCAGCGAGGAATCTTCATCTGATTAAAGGCTCGGACAAGGCGTATCGGTTTAACACTTATACTAAGTACAGCAGCCAGACCCAGAGCAAGCACCCGGTAAAAAGCATATAAAACATCGGAAGGGTCACCATGTATAGCTGTAAGACCGGCCATAAGCGCTCCGAAAGTCAAAATAAAGGGAGTGGTCTTTAACATTGCCTTTTCAAATCGAAAGAGCAAAAGAAGCAGCAGGAAAACTATAATATATACCCAAAACCAAGTTTTTTTAACGAACAACAGGCCGGCAATAAATAGCAGGAGGCTAAAAACTAAAGACAAGATGGGGTGGATGCTCTTCTCTGCTTTGCTCATAATTCAACCTATAACTTTCCTGCTTTTTCCAATTCATCAGAGATTTTATTTCCGACAAAGGCCCCCAGAAATCCTAGAATCGCAGCGCCACAAACAAGGAGGAGGAAGCTTAGCGGGTTTCCTATCTGTTCTGTAATCGTCCGCCCTTTGGCCAAGATATTAACCACAGCGGTAGTCGGAATGGTAAAGAAAGAAAAGAGGCCGGCACTGAAGAGGATAGCCTTTTTCTCATCATAGCTCTTGAAAAGCGCCAGAGCCAAGCCCTCCGAGAGGAGCGTAGCGATAACCTGGTTGAAAAACATAACCGGGGCCATGAGCAAGAGTAGCAGGCCGGAAAACAGGCCGATAATCAGCAAGGAGCCACTCTTCTTTACCTTGCGCAAACCGATGGATGTGAATAAGGCAAAAGGCAGGGCCATGGCAAAGGCCTGGGCTCCTAATTTGGTTAGGGTCATCACAAGTGGGGCAAACGGCCCGGAAGCCAGCAAGGTTACAGCCGTAATCACCGCTAGAAAAACAATATCTCGGATGGTAAAAGCTTCAAATTTAATCTTCTTCATCTAGGTTACACCTCCACACGTCTTTTGATTATTTTTGATTGGCCTATAATTCTGCCAAACGGAACACAGCTCATTTTTCTGAACAGACCCCTCTTCATGCTTAGATTTGAATGACACGGTCGCAAATTCTTAGGCTGCTTTCTCGGTGGCTGACCATGACTATGGTTTTATCAGCCTGGTTTTCCTTTAAAGCATTCAAAATGATGCTCTCATTTAATACATCAAGGTTGCTGGTTGGTTCATCGAGCAGCAAGATTTTACTGTCCTCTAAAAAGCACCTGGCCAGGCTAAAGCGTTGTCGCTCTCCGGCTGAAAAATTATCTCCCAGTTCCGTTAAGGTCGTATCTAAACCATGTTCCAGACTTTCTGTAAAATCCAAAATAGCGGCCTTGCGAAGGGCAGTCTTAAGCTCCTCATCTGTCGCATCCGCTTTTGC
Source organism: Bacillota bacterium (assembly GCA_023622515.1). Classification (GTDB taxonomy): domain Bacteria; phylum Bacillota; class Clostridia; order Saccharofermentanales; family DTU023; genus SFFI01. The sequence continues at coordinate 34,807 of JAMNZB010000054.1, forward strand.
GATTAATAAATTGTCTCGGATGCTTCCCTCAAAAAACTCGCTGCTCTGGGTCATGTATCCGATATTTTTCCATAAGGATTGGGTCTTAATATTTTCAACTGCTTGGCCGGAAATCAAGATTTCTCCTTGGTCGGCAGGCCAAAAACGCATAATTAATTTAAGTAAAGTCGATTTGCCACAACCGCTTTCACCCTGAATTCCCAAGACCTCACCCGGAGAAATAGTCAAATTAAAGTTTTCCAGAACAGGCTGATTATCGTAAGCAAAGCTAAGATTATTCACTTCGATAATCGCCTCGGCTTGATTTTCTTCAAGATTTAAATCAACTCCATTTACTATTTCTTCGACGAGCGGTTCCTCTTCCAGAAGCTTTAAAATACGTTCACCACAAGCTAGGGATTGGGATAATCCGTTACCCAGTGAAGCGACATTGGCTATGGCCGGAAAACTAAAGAGGATGCCAAAAGCCATGGGCAACAAGATATGCCAAGGGACCTTTGTTGCCAGGCCTATCCAAACAGCAAGACCGGTGGTCAGCAGGGCTATGGCATCTTCCAGGGCCAGCAAGAGGGCCAGCTGTTTTATCAAATCCGCCTGTTTCGCTACCAGGGATTGGTTTGCTTTTTCCACAAGAGCTATGGCTTTGTCACGGTAGGCAAACTGCATAATTTCCGCAATTCCCCGTAACAGGTCCAGGAAAATATTATTGAGGTCGCCGATTTCCTTACGCAGGGCACGTCCTGTGCTTTTTGCCCACTTGGAGAAAATAAAGGGGAGCAAAATTCCCATAAGCAAGTAGGAAAGCAGGGTCAGCACGGCGATAGCCGGTGAAAATCTTGCAAGCACAAGGATATATATACTTCCGCAAACTATCGCTATACATATGGGGGAAATCGTATGGGCATAAAAGACCTCAATTAATTCGATATCCCCCATAATCATAGAAATTAAATCTCCCTTGTTGCTTCCTTCAATCTTTGCCGGCGCCAGCTTTCTAACCGCAGCAAAGACCTTGTCCCGTAACATCCGCAAGACTTTAAAAGCCACCAAATGATTCAAGTATTGCTCAAGATAACGGCTAAGGCCCCGAACTAAAGCCAATATGGCCATTAGGCAAACAAGCTTTGTAAAAGTAAGATCAATAAGGCCGGTGAGTTGAACAATCAAGAGGGCGCCTAAGACGGCAATTCCCACACTCGACAAAAAGGATACAATGCCGGCAAGAATGGCAACAAGCAAGTCCCTGAGCTCATCCTTAGCCAAGATAATCAGATCGAGCATTATTCCTAAGGCGCTTCTTTTTCTCATACCCGGGCTCCTTTTTCGAGCTGATTCTGGCTCTGCCACATCCGCTGATAAAGACCTCTTTGATCAATTAATTCTTCAAAGCAACCTTCCTCAACAAGCCTGCCTTCATCCAATACATATATATTGCGAGCATTTCTTGCGGCATATAGGCGGTGGGAGACAAGGATAACCATATTGTCTTCCGACATTTTCTCCATAACATCCAAAATAATCGCTTCACTTTCCACGTCGATATTAGAAGTTGCCTCGTCAAAAACGTAAAGCTTGGCCTCATGCAAAATAGCTCTCGCCAGGACCAGCCGCTGCTTTTGACCGCCGGACAGATTACTTGCCCCCGACTTAATGTCTAAATCCAAGCCCCCGCGTGGCTCCACTTCATCGTAAAGCTGGACGGTCTTTAGCGCATTAATCAACTCTTCATCGGTCGCATCAGGTTTACCCATTAATAAATTTTCTCGAATCGTTTTTTCAAAAACATGGGCATCGTGTGAGATGCGGATCATATTCTCTGTAATCGACTGTTTTTTGTAGATTTCATAGGGCTTATCATTCCAGAAAATGGCTTCTTCTCCGCCGGCTAACTGCCCTACCAGAAGACGTACCAAGGTCGTTTTACCCGAGCCTGAGGCACCCACAATGGCTGTATATCCGCCATTAGTAAATTCTGCATTTATTCCCTCCAGAACCTTTCGCTTACCAGCGGGGTAAGTAAAATTGAGATTTCTCACTTTAATAGCCTGACTGCTCTCTTCGATTTCCTTTTTATGCCCTTCCTCCTCTTCAGGCAGGGCAAAAAAGTCTATTAAATTTTTGCCGGCTGCTACACCCGTCATGGCCACATGAAAGCTGGAGGTTAAGGTGGTCATCGGACTGAAGGCCTCCAGCGACATAAAGAGCAAGATAACCATCAGGGCAATATTTTGAGTCGTCAAAGAGATACTTGTTAGACCGAGGGCAATAAGGGCAACAGCACCGCCATAGGCAATCCATTCTATTAGGGTGATTGAATTCAGCTGCATACGCAAAATATTCATGGTTTCTATGCGAAAAGCCTCTGATTTTTCGTGAATTTCTTCCGCCCTCTTGCCGTCTGCAGAAAAGATCTTCAAGGTGGTCATCCCTTGCAAACTATCCAGAAAAAGCTGACCGACATCCAGATAGCGACCCCAATACTTTTTTTGTTTGCGGCTGACCATCTCCAGGATGGCTTTCAGCAGCAAAGGAATAATCGGAGCCAGGACAAAAAATAAGAGGGCGGCCTTCTTACTTATCGAAAAGAGGACAGAAAAAGTGACAAGGCTCATGCCGAAACTGCCGAAGAATTGGGGTAAAAAGCGGCCATAATAATTTTCCAACTGCTCGATGGTGTCAGCCCCCATGTTGATCATGTTGGCGGTCGAGCTGTAATTTTGGTAGGCCGGACCGATTCGCATGGCCTTTTCGATCATTTCCCTTCGAATATTCGTTTTTACTTCACCGGTAATTTTTGTTTGATATCTTGTTACAAAGTATAGGCTGCCGCTTCTCACAAAAAATCCCGACAAGAAGAGCAAGATATATTTCCCTGTTCCCTTTGAAGTGGCTAAAAATAAATGTTGAATTATCATACCGAGAGAAAGGGCCATTAAAAAGCTGCCCACAACTTTCAACATCATGAGCAAAACACTTACCGTTATATATTTTTTCGCCTGGCCTATATATTTGAAAAGTAATTTGTCCAGCATACATTTATCACCCTGCCCATCTTTTCCTTCTTTCTTCATGGAGGAGTCCTTAGACCTCACGGCAAGTTTAACCATCATGGTTAGCTAAACCTAACACGCAGGATAAAATATAGCCTCTTTTGACCTTAATTTCAACATCTTGGAAAAAACCACCTCCGAAAGCAGCTTATCTCTCCGGATGAGAAGCCGGAAAAGAGGAAAACTGTTTTCACTAAAACAGGAAGAAAACCCCTGTCTGAAGGCGACAGCGATTTTCTTTTTTACAAGGAGCTCCTGCTTTCGCCCGGGAGACCGGACCGGATTAGAAGGCTTAGCGCAAGCTTTCAAGCACTTCTTGTATCAAATCTACCCGGTTGAAGGGGGTGATTAAATAATAGCCGTCCACATAGTCTTTAATTTCTTTACCGAAGTAAAGGGTAATTTCCACGGCCAGCCGCTTCGCCTCTTCCTTGTCTGCATCCTTATATTTTTGGATGACCTCTCCCTCCACACTGATACCGGAAATCTCAGCATCCAGAAAGACCGCATTCCGATAGGACACAACCGGCATCAGACCACCCATAATATAGGCCTTTAGTTCCGCCCTGGCCTTTTTCATATTTTTTACTGCCTGCCGGGAGATAACGGGCTGGGTATAAAATACATTCACCCCCGCCTCTTCCTTTTTTTTCGCCCTTTTAAGCTCCACATCAAAATTTCTGGCGTTAATATTTAAAGCAGCCCCTATGTTCATTTTATTGGTGAAGATATTGTCGTTCATCTCTTCCACAAAGGAAGCCAGTTTTGTGGAATTAAACTGGAAGACAGACTTTACTTCATCTTTTTCAGCCGTAGGAATCGGGTCGCCGGTAATTAGGATGACATTCAAAATATTTTCTATGTTAAGGCCCAGCAGAAGGGCCTTGGTCGCATTGATATTTCTATCCCTGCAAGTCAGGTGGACAATAGGGTCCACACCCAGCTCATTTTTTATCTTGTAGGCCGTGAGGCTGGCGTCCATCCTTACCCTGCCTACAGGGCAATCGGCTATCGTGATAGCATCAGCCCCGGCATTATAGAGTTTCTTGCTGTTTTCAAGATAATTTTCCATGTCTAAATTTTGCGGGGGATCATATTCTACCGCTATAGGCATTTTACCGTTTTCTAATTTATTTCTGAAAAGGTTTTCCGCATAAGGATTGCCCAAGCGCATTTCCCGGGCTTTTTGTCTTGGCTTTCTCAGTATCCGGTAATCAGCCAATTTGTTGGCAATCTCTTTTATGAATTCCGGCCCGGTTCCACAGCAGCCCCCAATTATTTCCACACCATAATCTAAAAGCTTTAAGATGGCATTAGCAAAATAATCCTTGTCATTAGAGTAAAAAGTCCGGCCATTTATGACCGTGGGATAGCCGGCATTGGGCATAATGGATAGGGGTTTGTCGGGCAAGTCAATTTTTTCTAAGTATTCCCTCAAATGTAAGGGACCGGACACGCAATTAAAACCAAGAGCATCAATAGCCTCACACCGGGCCGCCCTTTCCAGCAAACTTTCGCCAAATTCCCCATAGCGGGTTTGCCCGTCAGGGCTGATAGAGAAGGAAACAATCACAAAGGCCCGGGGGGATTTTGCTTTAATATAAGCGGCGATTTCATCCAGACAGTGAAAAGAGGAGAAGGTCTCAAATAGGAAATACTCTATCCCCTCCTTTAAAAAGATATCAAGCAAGGGCTTATAATCCTCGAAGAAAAACAGCCCATCCGGCCCAATTTGCCCTATGTTGGCGAAAACTTTTACACTTGTGTCTTTCGTGGCCTCCCTGGCCAAGGCTATTCCGGTTTGGATTACCCTTTCCACCACATCCATGTCTGCATTTAAGGCCCTTGAATTGGCCTGAAAGGTATTGGTCTTTATCGCTCCTGCACCGGCTTCTACATATTCTCTGTGAATTTGCAGAATAACTTGACTGTCAAATAAATTGGCCATTTCACAAGCCGGCAGGGGATTTTTTGCTTTTTCCCGGTAGTAGGTTCCCATAGCCCCGTCAAATAATAAGGGGAATTTTAGTTCGTCTTTATTTGTCATCTTAATCACCAAATATACTTTTTGCTATTTCCACATTAACTTTGGCATCTTTCAAATAATAGTCCGCATCCATTTTTTTACTATATTCTTCTGTCAGGACTGCTCCGCCAACCATTATGGTAACATCCGGTATTTCCTTCCTTAACTGAACAATCGTTTCTCTCATATTATCCAGGGTCGTGGTCATCAGGGCACTTAGACCCACCAGTTTTATATTTCTTTCCTTGGCTGCCTTTACCACATCAGCTATTTCAACGTCTTTACCCAGGTCTATAACATTGTAACCGTAGTTTTCCATGATAATCTTGGCTATATTTTTTCCTATATCGTGAACATCACCCTTAACTGTGGCTACAAGAATATCCCCTTTGGAAATAGAATGCTTACCTTTTCTTTCTATCGAGTCTTTTATGAGCTCAAAACCTGCCTGGGCGGAGTTGGCCGACTTAATCAATTGAGGCAAAAATATCCGGCCCGCTTCATAATCCTCACCCACCTTGTCCAAGGCGGGAATTAATTCCCTATCGACAATCTCCAGTTCATCCATCGTCTCTAGGAGCTCTTTTACCCTTTTCCTTACCACTTGGTCCATACCCTTGGATATGGCTGTGGCTATATCGTAATCTTCTGTTTTGGCAGAGGCTTTTTCTTCCTTGACATTTCCGTAAGTCCTGATGAAGTCATCGGTTGCCCCCTCTTGATTATTAAGAACTTTAAAAGACCTGATGGCTTCCATCATGGCTTTTGAATTAGGATTAATTATGGCCAGGTCCAAACCGGCATAGAGAGCCATGGTTAAAAAACTCTGATTGATGGCCTCCCTAAAAGGCAAGCCAAAGCTGATATTGGAAATCCCCAAGGCGGTTTTTACCCCTAACTTGTCTTTAACCAGTTGGATAGCCCTCAAGGTCTCCATGGCCGCTTCCGGCTGGGAAGATACCGTTAAAGCCAAACAATCTATATAGATATCTTCTTGTGGGATGCCGTAGTCGGCAGCCCTCTTAACTATTTTCTCAGCGATCTCCAGCCGCTCTTCCGCGGTTTCAGGAACTCCCCTTTCATCGATGGTCAGGCCAATAACTTGGGCATTATATTTTTTTACCAGGGGAAGGATTTCCTGCATTTTTTCTTCTTCCCCATTTACTGAATTTACGATGGCCTTGCCGTTGTAAACTCTGAGTGCCGCCTCAATGGCCTCAGCCCTTGAACTGTCAATTTGTAAGGGGGTATCTAAAACAGCCTGTATTTCTTTTACCAGCCTTCCTTGCAGCCTGGCCTCATCAAGACCGGGAAAACCTACATTTAAATCAAGGATTTCCGCTCCGGCATCTACCTGGTCAACAGCCTGGCCCAAGATGTAGGAAATGTCCTCGTCAATAAGGGCCTTTTGAAAGCGTTTTTTTCCGGTGGGGTTCAGCCTTTCTCCGACAATTTTCACACCCTTGCTTTCAATAAACTTCGTGCCGGAGGAAACCCCGCTAATTTTCTTAATTTTTCTTTGAGCCGGCTCCTTGTTTTTAACCAAATTCGACAATCTTCTTATATAGTCCTGGTTGGTCCCGCAACAGCCACCAAGATATTTAACCCCCAGCGCATGTATTTTCTCCATGCCGCTTGCAAAACCCTCGGCATCCAGGTCATAGCTGCCATCCATTTTTGGCATCCCCGCATTGGGCTTAACAACAATATCCAGGTCGGTCATTTCGGAAAGTTTTTTCACCATATCGTACATTTGCAAGGGGCCCAGAGAGCAGTTTATGCCTATCCCGTCTATACCCAGGCCGGCTATGGAGTTGACAAAGGTCTCCAGGGAAACACCGGCAAAAGTCCTGCCGTCTTTTTCAAAGCTCATGGTGACCAATATTGGCAGGTCAGAATTTTCTTTGGCGGCAAGGACAGCCGCTTTCACTTCATACAAGTCGGTCATGGTCTCTATGACAATTAAATCCGCTCCCTGACCTGCTTTCACAACTTCTTTGAAGAGCTCATAAGCTTCTTCAAATTTCGAGGTTCCCATGGGCTCCAACATCTCACCCAAAGGCCCTATGTCTAGGGCGATTTTTACAGCTTTATCCCCTCTGGCTATTTCAGCATTTTCGATGGCCTTGGCTACAACCCGGCTAACCTCATATTGTTTCAGCTTTTTCCTGTTGGCTCCAAAGGTGCAGGTGTAAATAATGTCTGACCCGGCTTCGATATATTTTTTATGGACATCAATAATCATGGCCGGATTTTCTATATTCAATTCTTCCGGAACTTGTCCCAGCTTCATACCGGCCTTTTGCAACATGGTTCCCATGGCACCGTCTAAGATAAGAGCCTTATTTTGTCTTTCCACAGAGTTCACCTCTTTTTCTATAGCGGCAGTCTGCATATAAGCTACAACTTTCACAGGTCCGCCCCTTTCTTTGTTGTGGCATAGGAGAAATTCCCATGATAGCCGTAATAGACTTTCTCGGAACCATTATGCCACTTTCCGTGGTGCTAATCCCCAAATCCTTATCGGCCTTTAAAAGCTTTAAAAATTGCCCCTGCACTTGAATGGGCAAGTCGCCATAACCGGGAGAAAAGCGGTCTGTTAAATAAGAGGGCTTGTATCTCTTTTCCATATCCCTATGAAGATCTTCGGCCAGGGTCTCCACAGCCGAACTGGCCACAGCATCTAAAATTACAGAATAGGTCAAGTCGGAAAAAGTATAGCGGCGGATGAGCATTTCAACTTCCCGGCCTAAGGTTAGGGCCAGAAGAATAAGCCGGTCAGAAGTTTCCAGCAAAGACTTGATATCTTTTCCGAGCAAAATATCCTGCAAGTCTTCCGAATCTTTGTCCCGTTCAAGATATTTATACTTTGGCCTGGCACTTTGTTTCACTTCCTCTATGGCCCGGTCAAGCATAGCCTTTATATCTTCCGGAATTTCACCGCCGGCATAATGTAAATAGTTTAAGACTTCCTCTTTATTAACATGTTCAATTCTTACGTCCATGGGAGCTATTATAGCGTATTTTCCCACAGAGAATAATTAGATAAATTGGCTAATAAAAATGCTTCACATATTCATTTTTGGAATGGATTTTTAGCAGAAAGAAGGCAAAAACAAGCTGGCGGTCAGTATACTTCATGCAACAAATATCTCTTCATTAAAAGTAGCAGGCAACATCAAAAGCACCTAACGAAAGAGATCAGAATGAGTTCCTGTCCGAAACAGAAAAAGTTCTAGTAGGTCAAAATCAATACGGTAAATGAGTAACCAGTCCGGTTTAATATGGCATTCCCTGAAAGCCTAAAAATTTCCGGAAAGTTTGTGATCGCGATACCGTTCAGGTAAACGTTTACCCATCATCAGAAGGGTCACAACGTTCTCTAATTCCTCGAAATTACAGCCTCGCTTTCTGGCCAATTCCAAGTCTTTCTTAAAGCGGTTCGAGAGAACAAGTTTAAGCATCCTTCAAAACCTCGTCCAAGGCTTCTTTAAAGCTATTATAGCGTTTATACAAGCTTGGATTTTCACGCATCAGATAATATTCTTCCAAGGCTTGTTTTGTTTCTTCATTTAGCGAATCTCGCTTAATTTCAAAAGGAATCCCATCATAGCGAACAGCAGATTTTAAAAACATGGTAATGGCAGAGGACATATTTAGGCCTAAGTCGTTAAAAAGTTTTTCAGCATCTCTTTTGAGTTCTGAATCCACTCGAATATTAATGTTACTTGTACTCATAATCAACCTCCTTTTAAAGAAACAGTAACACTTTATGAAGCATTTTTCAACACAAAGCATAGCAATCTTAAATTCAAGTGGCAACAGGACTTTCTCTTGGCAGATTATGTTTCTCTAAGCCTTATACGATGAATTCACACCTATCAAGGGCTATTCGCCGGGCCTATCTAGTTCATATCTTCTCAGATACCTTAACCAAATGCCCTAAATTTGACAATTCTTCGTAAGCAAGCTCCCGGTCACCAGCCCATCTCTGCAAGCCAGCGGGTCGTTTTCATTTCTCTTTCTTTAGCGTTTTCAGGCCTATATTTCCCCAGTTTCAGTTCGCCTCTGATTTCACCATCCAGGAGATATAGGATTCGCTCGCAGCTTCCGGCAATTTTGCTGTCATGGGTGACCATCAGGATTGTTGTTCCTTGCCGGTTGACCGTTAAAAAGGCCTCCATCACATCCGCAGCGGCAGCCTGGTTTAAAGCCCCTGTGGGCTCATCGGCAAAGATAATTTCCGGTTCCATCATCATGCTGCGGCAGATACAAGCTCTTTGCAGCTGGCCACCTGAGACTTCATTAACCTTCCTTTGGGCTAGGTCGCCAATACCGAAATCGTCCATCAGGGCTCGGGCGCGCTTATAGAGTTCCTTGCTTTGCTTCTTTTTCGCATGGGCGGCCGGCAAGGCAATGTTGTCAATGATATTTAAGTTTGCCAGGACATTCATCTGCTGGAATATGAAGCCCATTTTGTGTAGCCGCAAACGGGCTTTTTCATCTTCACTCAAGCCAACAATTTCTTTACCGGCAAAGAAGACCTCGCCCTGGTCTGCCTGGTCCATTCCGGACACATTGTAGAGCAGGGTTGATTTACCGGAACCGGAGGGCCCCATCACGGCAACCATCTCTCCTTGCCCAATTGCAAAGCTGACTTTCTTAAGAATATTTCCCTTGCTTAAATTTCTAACTTTTAATATTTGCTTCATAATCTTCTTTTCCTTTTCAAATTAATAAGGCTCCCATGGAGCCCAGCAAGGCACCGGCCAGGCCCTGGCCCGGAACAATGCCGATAAAAATTCCCAGCACGATACCGGGCAAAACATATGTAAAGGTTTTCTTGAGATACTCGCCTTTGATAGCGGATGAGCTAAAACCCAGGGCTTTCTTCAGAGAGCTGTCGCCTCGCTCCCTCCAGATGACCAGGCGCAGGAGTAGGAGCAGGACTATAAAAAGAATCAGGCAGGCCGAAAAAATAGACAGCATAGCGGCTTTTTGGATATTTCGGATGGTCTGCCCATAGGTTCCCGTAACATAATCGGCTATTTTAATAAGCTCAACCCCATCCTCCGGCGAGGAATATTTGCCCCGGTAATCCTCAAGCCAAGTGTCTGCCAGGTTTTCATCCTTGAGGGACAGATAGATAATACTCCACATGACCGGCCTTTTATCCTCCGCATCGGTAAAGCAGGCTTTAGCTGTCTTTCCCCCGTTGGTGATATCTGAATATATCCCGCAGACCTTACAGGCTAGAGGGCTTGCCTGATTTTCTCCCGAGCTTTTATAAATACGGACCGTATCACCTATATTCACCTGCATTTCTTTGGCATTGAGGACGGATAAGGCTATTTCATCTCCTGCCTTAGGATAGCCCCCTTCAATGTAGCTTACGGGAAAGCGGCTATGGTCTCCCTTTTCAATCAGCAGATTATAGGAGACCCCATCAGCCAGTTCCGTCTTATAAGACCCGGTCTGCATCAAGCTATAATCCGCTACCCGGTCATCTTCTTCGATTTCTTTGGCCAGGAGCTTGGTCCTTTGTTCAATATTCTCGGTCTGCCTGATATCAATTCGGATTTGACTGTCCCCGATGCCCATATAGCGGATAAATTCAGGAGCGGCAATCGTGGTCGCCACATTCCCCGGCAGCAAAATCATAAATACGGCTGCCGCGGTGATGATTCCGATAGGCAGGTAGAGGTTTTTCCTTTTTCCAAAGCTGCCCCGCCCGTAGAGAACATCGATGGCAGACATTTTCTCCACCCGGCCGAGTGTACGGTAGACAGATAGCAAGATTATCCCTTCTACAACAAGCGTGCCCAAAATCATCAAAATATAGGTCCGCCTCATATTGCCGGCATCTCCATAGAGTTCTCGCATCTGCTCACCAAGGGGCCCGGAGATTATCACTGCTGCGATAAGGCCGACCAGGCTTCCTAGCAAAGACAATAAAAGGTACTTGGAAAAATACAGGCGGTGAATGCCCTTCTTGGAAATACCGATAGCCTTCAGCATGCCAATCTCGCCTTTATCCTTTTCCAGCCGGGTTAGAATCATATAGCGGATGCACAATATGGATATAAACAGCACCACAAGGCTGACCAGCAAAATAACAAAAATCATCATCCCGTCAGAAAGGGCATTCATCATTTTGATCAGTGGATAGGTAATCGTAGGGCCGTTTTTCGGCAGGCCGGCGTCCTCATAGGCCGTGGCGAAGGCATTGAGATCGCTTCCCTCTTTAAGCTTGAATTCTATTAAGAATTCTTCGCTCCCCAAGGGTTTTATTCTTTCATAGTCCACTTCATTAACCAGAAATCTTTTGGAAGAAGCCATCATGGAATTCATTTGCGAATCTCGCAGGAAGCCGGCAACATGGAGCTTTTCTCCGGCTATTTGCAGAAGATCACCCGGCTCAAGTCCGTATTCTTTTTTGTAGCAGATAGGAAGGTAGACTTCCCCCGGCTTGGGCTCCAGCCTTCTATTCTCCGCATCAATAAGAAAATCGAAGGAATCATTTTGACAGCAGAGTCCGTTATCCTGCATGTTGTTGATTAGAGAATGACCGGCAAGACTTAGCCGGGAATTTTGCAGGTTTAGAAATCTACTTATCTGCATTGCCTCAACATCACTTCTGCTTTCTGAAAAACGGGTAATTTCTTCTTCCTCAATTTCCCCGCTATGCATCTGCAGAAAATCCGGTGTTTGTGCTTCCAGCATTAAACTATCGATGGCTCCGGAAAGACTCCCGAAGAGGAGGATGGCGAGCCCCAGCAGCATGGCCGAAACCGCCATAAAGATAGCAGCCGATAGCGTGACCAGCTTATTTTCCTTAAAATCATTAAGCATTAATCGTTTTTTCATTTTCTTCTAAACTCCTCACATCTTTGAACTGATACAGGGCCAGGGCAAGAAGGGCCAGAAGCAGGCCAGAGATTTTGATTAGCTCTGCCGCCCCTCTGCCAACCCTTATCTGCCTTAGCAAAGCAATCTTATCCGCCAAGATGCCCACACTTGCGTAGGCCACCAGATAACCAATCTGCGAAAGGAAACCTATCAAGCCCCAGGCCCTTCCCTGCTTGTCGGCAGGAATATTTGTCCGGACAAGATAATCCAAACAGTTATTGGCCAAAGGCAACATAAAGAAAAAGACAAAGCCGAAAGCACAGATCAGATAAATATTTTCTTTCAGGCTAAAACCCACCATGGCCAGGCCGGCCAAAGCGAGCGCAAGGCTAAGTGTCCTTACAAAATTTTTCTTCAATCCCCGAATACCTATAATGACACCGGATACAAGCATTCCCATGGCACATAGGGTCTCGGCAATACCCAGGACACGACTGTCGGCAAAGTCCAGAATCATGGGTCCTGACAAAATTTGAATTGCCCCCATAAATAAGGTCATTAAGGAAGAAATCGCAATAAGAATGAGAACACCGCGTTTCTTTCTTATGGCCTCCCAGCCCTCTTGGAAACTCTCTAAAAAAGTCATTTTTTTGTTCTTGGCTATTTTTGACTCAAGACCGGCTCTTACCACAGCTGTACAGGCCGCCGTCAAGAAGAAGGTGGCGATATCCATGACCAGGAGGAGTTTTATATCGCTTACAGAAAGCAAAATCCCGGCAATAAGCGGAGAAACAAGGTATCTGGCACTTCCGGCAAGGCTCACCAGGCCACTGGCCTTGGAATATTCCTCCTTGCTAAGAAGGTCAGTCACCGTCGCTTTGTAGGCCGGCTCAAGAAGTGAGGAGAAGAGGGAGCTGATAAATACGCCGATGGCAATCTGATATAGGGCAGCCTTCCCCCGCGACATGCAGATAAGAATATAGACCAGTCCCAGGGCTGACAGACCATCTCCCAGTATCATGAGAAGCCGCCTGTCATACCTGTCGGCAAGGACGCCGGCGGGAACACTCAAAAGCAGGGTCGGCAGAAAGGCCAGCAAGGTTACCAGGGCCGTACTGGCGGCGCTTCCCGTCTCTTGGAAGACATATACACCGAGTCCAAAGCCGGTGAGCCCGCTGCCTATTGCCGAGACCAGCTCTCCGCTCCAGAGGAGCAAAAATTTTTTATAGTTTGCTTTCTCTTTCACCTTTATCACCTGATACATTTTCCTAACCGACAATCTGTCGGTTGGAAATTACAAAATATGGGACCCGGTACAAATGACAAGTGGTCCCAGCTTCCCTAGTCTTATTTACTTAGTAAAAATCTTCATAATGGCCTCTACCAGACTGGCTTCTTTTGCCCCGAGAATTCTCTCGGTATGATAGATAAAGGCCCGGCTCTTTCTTTCCCTTTCCTCAGGTGTTAAGCCGGCCAGTTCATCAAAAGCTATATTCGAATAAATCACAATCATCTCTGCCGCATCCGAGGGGTATTTCGTATCAAAGATACCAAGCCTATTCCCCTCTTCAATCAGCTTGGTAAACAAGGGAACAACTCCCTTTATCATACTGTCCTGCATTTTCTGGTGGAGCAAGGCATTCTGGGGCTTATGCATCTGCGCCAACATTTCCGCACCAACCCCGCTATCTATATTTAAGGCCAGGACGGTTGCCGTAAGCCGCTCCAGAAGCGGAAGCTCCCGCTTGGCGATAATCGCTGCCGCTTGGGCAATCTTTTCACGCCCCATCCTATCGACTATCGCATCAAGGATTTCTTCCTTGGAAGAGAAATGGTAGTAGAGGGTGCCGCGGGCAATCCCGATTTCATTGATAATGTCGTTGGTACTGGCCTGGTCAAATCCTTTTTCCACAAACAACTGCTCTGCTACATCAAGTATTTCGTTTCTTCTTTCCTCTGCAGGTTTTACAACTCTCACCATTTCTTTCACCTTCTACCAGACTCTACCGACAAGTTGTCGGTTAGTGAATTTATAGCATTATTTTTGATCTTTGTAAAGCCCCTTTTCAAGAATCGTTAAAGAACCTGCGAGCGGGGTAGCAACATATTTAGACTAAAGCTTGCCTCATTCATTTAAATATTCAATCTTATATTTCATCTTCTAAAAGTAAAAAATCTATAATGTTCTTATGTACTATTCCTTTTTCCGAAAGATCGTAGTTGTCCAGAGTCAATACATATTTGGGGTAGTTATCATCAATACGTTCCAGCGGCCTGAGCTCTCGCCTTTTTATGTTTTCATCTAAAATTGACATGGACACTTGTACATATATTTTTTTGTTCATTTTTTCAGCTATAAAATCTATTTCATAATCATTTATGCTTCCTGCATAAACTCTGTATCCTCGTCTCACAAGTTCAAGAAAGACCACATTTTCAAGCAAACTTTCCAGATTTCTTGCTACTGAGCTCACTCGGCTATTTCGCAAGCCAGTATCGACTATATAATACCTTTTGCTTGCAGTCAGTTTTTTTCTCCCTTTCACATCATACATTTCTACAGGATAGATAACGAAAGCTTCAACCAAGGCATTTATGTAGTTATTTATGGTTTCGTGCGATATAGATCCTCCGGAAGATTTTATACTATTCACGAGATTGTTTATTACTATGGGACGGCCGGTCATTTCAAAAATAAAGGACACTACGCTTTGTAGGGCCTGGGCATCTCTAATCTGATATCTGGAAACAATATCTCTCATCAATATGCTAGAGTACAGGCCTTCCAAATAATCTCTTTTTAAATCCTCATTTTTAGATAAGACTGTTCCCGGAAATGAGCCGAAGTATAGATAATTTTGAAAATCTTTTTCGAGATCATCTTTCTTTTCGACAGCATTAAACTTCAAATATTCTTTAAAAGAAAGCGGCAAGACTTTAATCTCAACATATCTTCCGGCTAAAAAGGTAGATAGCTCAGAGCTTAAAAGTTTAGCATTCGATCCGGTTATGACTACTTTTATATTCTTTTGACTGTATAATCCATTTATTATTTCTTCCCAGTTTCTCACTAATTGGATTTCATCCAGTAAGATGTGGTACTTCCTATTTTCACGGATACAAGCTAGCTTCTCACTTAATAACTCCAACAAGTCCGTCTTTTCTCTGACATCTACATAACTCAGCGATTCAAGATTGATATGCAAGACGGTTTCATCAGGATAGGTTTTTGAAAGATACGCCTTATACATCTCAAGGATAGTCGATTTTCCACTACGCCTTACTCCTGTAATCACCCTTATCAAATCTGCTTCTTCGTATTCTATTAACG
This sequence comes from Bacillota bacterium, assembly GCA_023622515.1. Lineage (GTDB taxonomy): Bacteria > Bacillota > Clostridia > Saccharofermentanales > DTU023 > SFFI01. The sequence goes on from JAMNZB010000054.1 coordinate 50,063, forward strand.
CATTTAAGTAAGTTTCTCTTAAAACCATAGCTGCCACCTTTATTTGTTCAGTTTGCAATGCAATTATCACATAAATCGAGAAATATTTCAGTATAAAACTGAAATTTATATAATTCTTGATAATATTTCAGTTTTTAACTTAAACATATCTGGGGATAAAAAAGACTGGGCGGTGACTATCCGCTTATTTTTCAGCCCGCTTTCTCTATCTTTAATAAATATACAAATGCGAAACAAGAAAAGTGTTTAGTGCTACAATAATCTTACTATTGATGGAGGATATTATGTTTAACTGGATAAGTTTTCTTACATATGCAGTAGTTGCCACCATAACCCCGGGACCGAATAACATAACAGCCATGTCAAACGGAGCCAGATTGGGGTTCAGACTCGGTCTGCCATTCAGCCTCGGCCTCTTTGTCGGGCAAATTGCTATGGTCAGCCTCAGCACTGTTTTCTGCAATTACCTGAACACCCTCATACCGGTAATCGCAAAGCCCATGCTTTTTGTGGGAGCAGCATATATACTATTTTTAGCGTATAAAACATACACCGCCAGCGACCAAATCGATGAGACTAAGGCTAAAAATGGGGCGATTACGGGCGTGACCATGCAGTTTATTAACCCAAAAGCCTATGTCTACGCCCTAGTCACCGTCCAAGCCTACATCTTGCCAAGCTTTTCGGGAAACCTAGCCATGATTGCCTTCCTGGTCATCCTATTAGCTTGCATATCCTTTATTTCCAATACACTCTGGCTCGTATTCGGCACTGTCTTCAAAAAGCTTTTCGCCTCTCACGGTAAGCTGATAAATACGATTATGGCTCTGCTTCTGGTCTACTGCGCCATATCCTTGCTACTAATCGAAAAGATATAGCTAGCCAACTAGCCAACAAGCTTTTACTTCCGCCGGGCTTCCAAAAGCGCAGTTTCCACCTTGACTAGTAGCAACAGGCGGTGCCAAGCTAAGTAAGTTGTTTTTTCTAACCTATATCAGCGGGGTAAGCCTTGCTCGTCAAAATTCCTTTTCAAAGCTCGTTCCACAGGAATAATGGAGCCACATAAGGGGAGTAGCTGAAATATTGTAATGATTACAGCCACTTTCCCGACCCTATCCGCATCCTGCCCCAAAACAAAAAACATAGGCAGAAGGGAAAGGACAAGAACAAGCCATCCCAAGATCCACCAGAGTTTTCCGATATACTGATGGGCAAAAATCCAGCTTTCTTTATTTTTCATGGACATTTTCGTCCGATAGCCATAAAAAGAGTTTATCTCCTTAGGTGGTTTGTATATAAATACTCTTCCGAACACAATCATTGTTATGGGCAGAAGCATTACCGTAACCGTCATAAAAATCCAAAAGCCCATGTATAGACCTCCTCGCACAATATGTTCCAAACAGTTCTATGAACTGATTCTTTTTTCATCATTAGCCATTTACTCATGCAAGTAGATTTCCATTTGCATCTTCAGTTTTATCCTTTTTATTGAAAACAGATTATAAGCTATATGTAGTTTGCCCCTTTGAGCAGATTATACAGGCTAGGGCTAAGCTGAAATTCTTGCATAATCGCTTCTACCTCAGATAAGTTCTTCTCTTTATTGGTCCGGCCTGTCTTTACGGCTCGTATCATTATATTCTTAGGCGTGTGGTCAAAGGCAACAAATTCAAGCATCTGCGTTTTGTAGCCGCAAGACTCCAGGAGATTACACCGTATGGCATCGGTCACCAGCGAAGAAAATCTTTCCTTAACTATGCCATAGCGGGTTAATATGGAGAAAGTGTCGCTTTTCATCTGACTATTAAGCTCGTGCTGGCAACATGGCACAGAAAAAATCATATCGGCTTTCCAGGAAATGGCCTTGAATAAGGCGTAATCGGTTGCCGTATCGCAGGCATGCAAGCTTATGACAATATCTATGTCCCCCTGCTGCTTATAATGGCTGATATCCCCTACTTCAAATTTAAGCTTGTTGTAACCATACTTTTGGGCAGTGGCCTTACACTGTTCTATTACTTCCTCTTTCAAATCCAAGCCAAGCATTTCTACATCTAATTGTCTGATTTCCGTGAAGTAGTAGTAGAGGACAAAGGTCAGATAAGATTTTCCACAGCCAAAATCCAAAATCTTCCATTCTTTTTTATCTGTTTTCCTGATTTCATCATCCACTATTTCGATAAACCGGTTAATTTGCTTATACTTATCATACATTGAGTTGATTACCTTGCCCTCAGGCGTAAAAATCCCCATATCAATTAAGGGCTCAATGCATCTTCCCTGCTCTAAAATATAATTTTTCTCTCTATTATGGGTACGTTTCTTTTTCGGGGCATTTTGTCCTGTGGTACTTTTCTTTTTCAAAAAG
>JAMNZB010000048.1 GCA_023622515.1 Bacillota bacterium
CTTTTAGGAAGATTAGACGGCATGGCGATTACGCTTCCGGATATTGACCTTTTCGTATCCATGTATGTCCAGAAAGAAGCTGTAATCAGCTCACAAATAGAGGGAACACAGGCCTCACTCGTGGATGTATTGCAAAAGGATAGGAAAAACGGAAAAATAAAAGAAACCGAAGAAATTGTCAACTACATCAAAGCGACTAACTACGCTTTCAAAAGACTAAATGACTTGCCTTTAAAATGTTTATTCCACCTGCAGAAGAAATACCGACTGCATTCCGGGAGAAGCGTTATATCAGGATTGGCTCGTCAAAGAGAAGTATAAAAGATTATCTGAAGCGTGAAGTAGAGCTGTTTTTGTCAACTGAAAAATGGTCCACGATTACGAGCGAAAAATGGTCCACTTTTAACTAAGCCATTCTCTTGTTTCTTTAATTCTGTAACTGTCACCGGACATATCCGGAACATGCGCCTTATGAGCAAGCCTATCTACCATTGCACCTGCAAGCACCGGATCTTAAAAAAACTCATCCCACCTGTCAAAAACAAGGAATTATTAAGCCGGACGCATATCAAAAGATGTGTGTAATATTCTTTCATCTCCGATGTTACGATAAGTAACACTGCCGTTACGGTAAAAGGATTGTGTTGACACTATAGTTTGCGTATGGTGAAATCAAAAAAGGAGGTCACCATTATGACTTTTGGAGAAAAATTACAGGGTGCAAGAAAGAGAACGGGGCTTTCACAGGAACAGTTAGCGGAAAAGTTATCGGTATCTCGCAGTGCCGTGGCAAAATGGGAAAACGACAAAGGCATGCCGGACATTGACAATTTGAAGGCTATAGCGCAACTACTGGATGTAAGTATTGATTATCTGTTGGCCAATGGGAGTACGCTGGAATTTGAGGTTATGCGCGAACCCATTGATATCAATTCGTTTGAGAAATCGAAGAAACGTAAATTCCGTTATGATACGGTTGTGCTGTCTAAGTTCAAGGACGCTGATTCCATTATCCCCTTGTGGCGTGAAAAAAAACTTTCTAAATGGGAAACCGCTTTTGAGTGGATACTGTCTCCTGTTTTCGGTTTGTTTGATTTTATGGACAAGGTCGACAATTATGGTTACTTTTACCTGGTAGAAAAGAAAGGTCAGCAGTATTTAGTCAACGTAAGCAAGGAGTTTATCACATCGTCTCGGTTGGCAAGGCGAATAGATGAAAAGAGGTTTACAATAGGCAAACACAGGTTTAAGAGGCTGGATCCGCAAGAGCTGGTGGAAAAGCATAGGGAAAAGCCTGAGAAAAACTCAAAAAGTTGAAAAAACTTCAAAGCTTTTGAGTTGTTAAAGCCTTATTTAATGCGGGTTTACTAAGCTACATTGCCAAATACACCAATTACCTGTTATGAATGGTGACATGGGAAACTTTCACATTATGGACTACGTAAAGATGTTGACTAATCTTTCTTAACGTAGAATGGTCAAAGAAATAAAGAGTAAGAGCGGTAAAGACAAGATAAAAAGGATGTCTCATCCGCTTCATGCTAAACTCTTGAAGGTTTCAAAGCAAGCGAAATGAGTCAGTAAAAGAATATCAAAAATATATGAAATCTTTAATGAAGATAAAAGACTAGCTTCAAGAGCTGGTCGCATAGAATTTTTGACGACTCTTAAGTACATAAAAAGTGTCCTCAAGGAAGGAGACAAAATTTTAGATATAGGGGCCGGTAGTGCTTCACTACTTTTTTAGAAAGGGGTGCCCAATATGGAAAAAGGATTTATTCAACTATACACGGGAAATGGTAAGGGGAAGACCAGTGCCGCCTTTGGCATGGCCCTGCGTGCGGCCATGGCGGATAAAAGGGTGTATATTGCCCAGTTCGTCAAGAGCATGAAATACTCGGAAACAAGAATAGAAGAGTTTTTAGCTAATATCACTATCCGGCAGTTCGGACGGGGCTGCTATTTGCTTAGAGACGTGGAAGAAGCGGATAAGGAGGCCGCCCGGGCAGGCCTGGAAGAAGTCCGGCTAGCCCTAAGTTCAGGTGATTGGGACCTGGTCATCCTTGACGAAGTGACGATTGCCCTATCATTTGATTTGTTTCCACTAGAAGAGCTCTTAGCCATCTTGGAGGAAAAGGCGGGACATACTGAGGTTATTATGACAGGTCGTTCTGCCCCGGAAGAACTTATTGAGAGGGCTGACCTTGTTACGGAAATGCTGGAGGTCAAACACTACTATACACAAGGGGTACTCTCCCGCCCCGGCTTTGATTGCTAGGCTGAAAAAAGTTTCCCTGCATGCCTCAATCAATATGTTAGACTGATATTTATGAACCAGAGGCCAATCATCATCAGAGATAGGATGATAGAAGGGACAGCATGAAGAAAGGCAAAAATCATTTAAAAATGCTTTTGATTAAAATACTACTTATTCTGTTTTTAGCTACGGTCATAGTCTCCGGCATACTGCATTACATGGTCCGCTCTTTTTTCAAGCGAGGTGACTATCCGGACTACCCGGTTGTGAATTACAGATACGAGCACTATCAGGATTGTTGCCCGCGGGAGGAGGTCTCTTTTTATTCCGGTAAAAATCGCCTGACAGCTTTTCTCTATGGCCACCCGGAGGCCAAGCGCCTGCTCATTTTTTGCCATGGCCTAGGTAGTGGCCAGGAAGGTTACATGAACGAAATCATGTACATGGTTGATGCCGGCTATCTGGTCCTTGCCTATGACGGAACCGGATCCGGTTACAGTGAAGGGGAGACCACTGTCGGGACCCTCCAGTCCGCCCTTGACCTGGATGCCGCCTTTGATTACATCAGCTCTTCCGATAGGCTGAGCAAGCTTCCTGTCTATCTCATGGGGCACAGCTGGGGTGGTTTTGCGGCTGCCGAAGCTCTGGGTCGGCACGACAATATTGTCGCAGCTGTTGCCTTGGCGGGCTATGCCTATCCGGCAGATTTACTCATTTACCACGGCTCGCAGATGATGGGTTGGAATCTGAGTATAATGAAGCCTTTCTTCCATATCAGCCAACTCCTCAGCTACGGGCCCAATAACTTCAGGCGGAATGCCGTGGACAGCATCAATTCGACAGATACCCCCATCCTCCTGGTCCAGGGTGACCAAGACCACATGATTCCGATGGAAAAGACCTCGATTGTCGCTTATGTAGACCAGTTGGAGAATCCCGGAGTTCAAACCCTTATCCTCACGAAGGAAGGGCAGAATGGTCATAATAATATCTTGTATCCTACGGAAGCCCTTTCCCATATCGCAAAATTAAACGAGGATTTTGCAAGTAAAGTAAATGGCCTAAAAGATCTTCTGGAAGGGGAGCGGCAAAAGCGGGCTATCGAATTTCGCGAAGAACTGGTTGAAGAGGCCGACCTTCCTTTGATCAACCAGGTTAATGAGGAGCTTTTTACCCGAATTCTGGACTTCTACGATGAGGCCACCCGCTCCAGATAGAAAAAGAGATTTATACATGGCATTATGCCGATGAGGTTGTGGAAGAGATGGATTAAAGTCTGTGGGAGAAGGGGATATTTGATGTTAAAGAAATATAAAATTGCTTTCGATATTTGGGCCCTTTTCTTATTTCTACTTATTATGCTGCCCAATTTCATCTGGTTAGCCATTCCTGCGCCAAATGATATTCTAAGAGTCGAGTCAGCCACGGGAACAATCGATGCCATTACGGCTGTATGCCAGGTCTTGATGCTTGCCTGCTTGTGCTTCCTCAGGAACGAGGAAGGGCAAAGACTAGCTGCCTCTCCGCTATTGTAAGTACCGGACTTTGTTGTTTTCTCTATTATTTCAGCTGGTTTATCTATTATCGGGGTATAGCAAGCACAATCGTTATCCTGGGCTTGACCCTTCCGCCATGCCTGGCCTTCTTACTTTATGCAATCGATAGAAAAAACCGAATAGCCATAATTCCAGCTTTGTTTTTTACACTTGGTCATTTGATATTTGCATGCGTAAATTTTATTTTTGTTAGTAAGTAACCAAAGTTTCAGCGCTAAACAAGCTAAAAATGAACGGGTAGGGGAATAAGCTCCGGTAGAAGGCTTAAAAATGAAAGTTAAGCGGCTTTTTTACCTGCTTCACCGCTACGAAACTTTTCAATTAAATCTTCTAAATCCCGGTCCGGCTCAACACCATCAAGTTCGTAGAGAAAACCGTCGAAGTCGGAGAGGGTCCAGGCACCATCCGTAATTTCAAAACTTAAGTCCAGGCGACCCAAGTATTGGTCCTGTTCTCCGCCTGCTTGTACTACAGGGGCGCTTTTAGCTCCAAAGGGACCGGGATAGCAAATGGGCTTTCTGATGACTAAGTGGTCATCGGCACCGATAACAGCAGAGACTCCGCCAACTTTTGCAATAGACATATCAACGAAAAGCCCACAGTGGGAAAGCACAATGAAAATGTCCGCCTCATCCTTTATTGCTTCAATTGTTTTTGCTACAGTAATTTCTCCGCTTTCGAAGACTTTGTCGCAGCTCTCCTCCCAAAGGCGCATCTGGGGTTTCAAGGAGGTAACACCGATGATAGCCACTTTTACGCCGTCAAATTCTTTGATGATATAGGGGTCTACATTCTCGATTAACCCGCTCCCATCACGCATAGTCACATTGGCGCAAAGGGTGGGGAATTCAGCGAGTGCGATAAGATTTTGCAGTTGCTCATTGCCTTCAGCCCTTGTGCCGCCGTGGGGTGGAATGCGAAAATCGTTATTGCCGATAACCCAGGCATCGTAAGCAATGGCATTCATCATAGTCATTTCAGGGATTCCTCTTTGGTCCTCAAATTCACCTCTCAAGAAGATATCGCCGCCGTACAAGACAAGAAAATTCCCCTCTTCCATCCTGGCTTCATCAATTAAGCTCTTAAAGTAGGGAAGTCTGTCGACTAGGCCGTGGGTATCGCTGTTGTAGATGATACTCAGCGAGAAGCTCTTGTCACTTGCATAGACTGGTACAAAATTCAGGGCAAGGAGCAGGATGAGGCCTAGTACTGAAAAGCTTTTCTTTAGATTTTTTCTTCGCATTTGTTCCTCCACATTCAAATGATTAGATCCTTTATAAATTCTAAGGACCGCTGCTCTCAATAAGGCGGTCCATTGTAGAGATTAGCGAGGCTTTGGTTTCCGGTAAACGCCCCATAATAGTGTATTGATTGAGTACGGTGGTATCTATAAAAAGGCAGTCTTCCAGTTCTAATTTTGCGATTAAATCTCTTTCCTCCATCAAGACCTCCAGGGGTGAGAGTTCGATAAAATCTCCCCGGTCTCTCATTTTCGCAAGCGGAGTGTTTGGCCAGATAAAGAGTTTGAGTTGCCAGATACTTGCCGGCTTGAGGCGGTTCAGCAGTTCGGCGGTCTTTTCCCTGTGGATGGCAGAGAATCTCTTTCCTCCCAGTCCGCCGATTATCGTAAAATGGTAGGCTAGGGCGAGTGCATCGAGTTTTTGGCAAGCTGCCAGAAGTTCTGCTGCCGTAATCCCTTTGTTCATGAGGGAGAGAACCTCATCACTACCGGATTCGAGACCTATGTGCAAGGAACTAAGGCCCCGGTCCCGCAGGAGCGAAAGGTCATGCTCACTTTTGGCGTTTATATCTTCGGCTCGGGCATACATACTGACCCGGTCTACTTTCGGGAAATAGAACTTTACAAATTCGAGAATTTTTAGAAGATGAGAGCTGGGAAGGGATAGCGAATTTTGTCCAAGTAGAAAGAGGGACGTTTTTTCTCCGGCTTCTGTTGCCAGGTAGCTGGCATTTTTCTCCACCCATTCCAGAGGAAAAACCCTGTATTGGTCATTGGCAAAATCGCAAAAAGCACACTTGCCATAACTACATCCCTCTGAAACGGCGAGCAAGATACTGTCCTGTTCCAGTAAGGGGGCATAGACCGTATTTTCCACAATTGAACCTTCCATACTAATTCCTTTCGCATATTATAAGCTGTGACATTTTACCTATTTTGACAATAGCCTACGTATTTTATAGCCGTCACTGACGTAACCCCGAACCGGCCAAATACTTTTTTCTGTCGGCAAACTTGAGGAAACGAAAAGTACTATGTTATAGAACAGAGCATAGTTCAGCACGAAAGCTACCGCCGACAGACTAATAAAGCTTGTTCCTTCAGGATGGAATGAGCATTTTAAAATAGACAAAGCAAGCACCGACAGTAAGGAGGCGATTGGTCCCCCCAGCAAGGTAATGATGGCTTTTTTCCTGGAGCTGTATTGCTCGGATTCAGGCCTGAAGTAACCCGAGAAAATAGCCAAATAAATTCTAAACCGGCTTGTTTCTATAATTTTTTTTCCGCTGCCTATTTCAATAGTCCAATTATTATCTTTAACGGCAAAAGTATAAGCCAAGGCGTGGCCCAGTTCATGTATCAGCAGAGAGAAAAAGTGGATACACCATAATACAGGCAGTAAAAGTAGAATTTCTCCAATAATACTTAACACCTTGCCCATAAAACACCTCTACTTCACATACTTTTTCTCAAGCCAAAGTATTTATTAGTAAACATTATACATGACACAGCATGACGCATGCGTGTAGTTGTGGTTATTGTGATAAATAAACCGAGACATAATATTAATTTTTTACAGATAATTAACCATACATTAAGTTAGACTAGGAGCCAGCCTTTAAAGCTCTATTAACTAGTTTTGGCATACCGGCTTTCTAAGTATGCAAGACAAGGAGGAAAGGGTAATGCCCTCCTAAGACTACACAGAGAGCCCGTGGTGCTGCGAGTCGGGTTAGAAGCTGTTTGGCAAATGGGCCGCGGAGGGTACGGTCAAATGGGAAAATCCCAGAGTATTCTGTAACGTGAAGGCATGCGTTAGTTGCCGGGGATATGTTGGTATCCCTAAGTGCACAGGTCATGCTATGAAACAAGGTGGCACCGCGGATAGAGCCTACTTAATGTAACTATTCGCCCTTGACAGAAAGTTTATTCCTGTCAGGGACTTTTTTATGTACGCCCGACATGGCTTATGACTGGGAGGTGAAAATCCTCTATACGCCTGGCAGTAGGAAGTATTAGCGGAAGGCAAGGGTGTCTATCGTGAGGTGGAATCTAAAGGAAGCCGAAAGCAAAATCTTGCGCTGACGAACAGAAAGCAAATATAAGGCCGATAAGGTGCCATGACACACTGAAGCCCCATACTGTACGGAATCGAAGTCGGTAAATTTGGCAGTGATAAAGAGGAATGTCATAAATCTTATTCGAAGAGGTCTTGCTAGCGGGGCAACCCTTAGTAACAACGTAAATCGTAGCTAAACTTATTGATTCGTGGCTGGATAAATTATTCTAAGTTATCTAACATGAAAAAGAAAATTGAAGAATTGGCAGGTTGGTTACGCCATCGTCTTCGCATGGTGACATGGAAGAGATGGAAGAAGGTAAGCACAAAGTTTAACAACCTCAGGAAAACAGCACTAGATGAAAAGACCGCTTGGATGATGGCAAACACCTGGAATAAATACTGGTATGTAGCGGGTTCCGATTGGATGAATATTGCCATCCCGAACCATTATTTTGATAAAGCGGGGTACTTATCTTTGACTGCTTATTATGCAGAAACAAGAAGTAAAGTTTTGAACCGCCCGGTTCGGAACCGCATGCCGGGTGGTGTGAGAGGTCGGCTAGCCAACTGATGGCTAGCCTCCTACTCGATTAAAATCACCGCAGGTCGTCGAATAATATGAAAATTGCTTTACCCGCCTTCGAGTGTTCTCAGAATAGTAAGAGTATCTCCGTCGGAAAGAAGACTATCTGCGTATACTCGCTTATTGCCTGCGAGCATTACAAAATCCATTAGCTCTTTGGCGGATTGGGAGAGGTCTGCAGAGTTTGCAAATTCCAACAGAGCCTCTTCAACCGTCACCCTAGTGCGGTCTAGCTTCAGCACGATACTCTTGGGCTGGGGCGTCATATCGATTCCCATCAGGCGTATAGTTATTTGCATATTAATCTATCCTTCATAAAAGTCGTTGATTACATCTTCCATACCGCCCAGTCTCTCTAATGATTCTTTAGAGGGAATGAGGCTTTCTTTATCCCAGCCTATGGCATCGAAGAAGTTATCTGCGAGGCGTTCGTGATTGACCTTGACCCCGGCTATCGGACCTTCATGGGGAGGATTGGACTTATAGAAGCGTTTTGACAGGGTAAAGTCTTTGCGCTGCATACCCTCACGTATGTTGAATGCGTGGCGCATGTTGAACATACGCGTGCCTAGCTTGGCGAATTCCTCAGGATTGCTGTAATCAAGACCGGTTACCGCATGTATCAGCTTGAGCATTGCATCGGGAGGCGTTACCATGGCATTAAAGAGACACATGCTTGAGGCGTTAAGCACTTCAACGCCTATGACACCTGTCAGGTCAGCCCTGCCGGTATCAGAAAAGTCGAAGTCCGGACCGGAAGGCGCGAGGCCTATGCCGCCCTTTACGTGCCTGCCGGGTGTCGGGTCGTATTGATAAGTACGTGTCAGGCCGTAGGCAAGTCTCGCATCGTGCTGCGGTTTTTCTATACCGCTCGCCAGGACGAGGTATTCATAGCCCCTGCCGAAATAGTCGGCTGCGTACTTTGTACCTTTAAGAAGAATTTTCCCGATGCCTTCATTTTTGCACATCAATTCCGTCAGTGCGACAATAGCATCGCCATCTCCCCATTTCGCCTCTATCCCACCGAGTTCTTCTTTGGTAAATAAACCGTTCTCGTAGCATTCAATGACCCAGGAAACAGTAGCACCTGCGGATATGGTATCGAGCCCGTACTCGTTGCAGAGTTTATTGCAGTAGAGGACAGACTCAGTGTCACTATTGAGAGATTGTGAGCCATATGAACCCATAGTCTCATACTCCGGACGGTCGGTATTCTTAAGATCCCAACGCTCGGACGGAACATCCAAAACTGCACCACAGCCTAGCGGACATGCAGAACAGTGATACGGTTTTACTATAAACTTTTCCATGGCAACACCGTTCATCTTGGCCGCATCTTCCTCCGTATAGTCTATACCTGCAGCTCCGCCCCAGTTTTTAATGCTGGCGTCACTGCTGAGGACAGAGGGTGTGTAGAACATGGTCGTGCCGTAACGCCCGAATCCGGCCGTCATGTCTGCACTTTCGTTTTTCATGTAGTTGGCGATATACCGGTTTACTTCCAAAAGCAAATCGCGATCGAAGACTTCTGTCTTAAGTTCGCCGCGCACGACGATGGCCTTCAGGTTTTTGGAGCCGACTACTGCACCTGTTCCGCCGCGGCCTGCCGAGCGGTGACCGTCATTCATTACAGAAGCAAAGTAGGATAGGTTTTCTCCGCCCGGTCCTATGAGTGAAGCGTTAATCTTATCGCCATGCTTCTTGCGGAGTTTTGCCTCGGTTTCCGAGGTTGTTAAGCCCCAAAGCTCACCGGCATCTAAAATTTCAGCCTTCCCTTCGTCTATGAAGATATAGACAGGTTTTTTGGAAATTCCGTTTACAAAGACCGCATCAAATCCGGCTTTTCTAAGTGCGGAACCGAAGAAGCCGCCTGCATTTGCATCGTTCCAGCCTCCGGTAACCGGTGACTTGGACACTACCGTGTAACGGCCGCCAAACAGGGCTTGCGTATTACTGAGGGGTCCCGTCACAAAGCCGACCATGCTTTCTTCTCCGAAGACATCTGCATTTGCAGGCATTTCTTCGTAGAGAATTTTTGCGCCCAGTGCAGGCCCACCCATAAAGTTTTTTGCATCCTCCTCCTTTAGCGGCCTTATCTCTATTTTGCCGCTAGTCAAGTTGACGAATAAAAGTTTTCCCTGGTATCCTTTCATAATTTCTCCCTTCTTGAATTGTTATTATTCATTATACTGAATTTTAATGCGTAGTGGTAAAAATATTATCAAGCTGAAAATATTAAAATATGCAATAAAAGTGCGAAATGACAAGTAGCATAATGAAGGCTAATAAAGAATACCTGTCTTTAGGACAGCGTTCATATGTATTGTATAAAGTAGAAAGGGGTAAAATTCGGATCCGAAAGCGGTACAATGTTATTGACAGAAAGCATTAGCAAGGAGTGGGACCATGACCCAAGTCAATATAGGGGAGTAGACAATGTACTAGGAATTTTACATAAGGTTATGGACTTGACTCTGTACAAGGAGGTTCATATGGATGAGAGATATATACGTAATATTCCCGCACTGACGGAAGAAGAATGTAAGCTCTTGCTTAATAAAAAAATAGCTGTTATCGGTTGCGGCGGTCTCGGTGGCTACATTATAGAACTGATGACCAGAATAGGCATAGGCTCTATCCGCATTGTCGACGGAGATGTTTTTGATGAGTCAAATCTAAACCGCCAGCTCTTATCTGAAATCTCACTGATAGGAAAAGGAAAAGCGGAAGCCGCCGGGATGCGTATCGCAAAAATAAACCCTGATGTGAAGTTTGAAATAAATACTGTATTCCTAAATGAAGAAAATGCTGCAGATCTCATCTCCGGCTGCGATGTCGTCATGGATGCACTGGATAATATTAAATCAAGAAGAATACTTGCAAAAGCCTGTGAAGCTGCCGGTACACCTTATATTTTCGGCGCGATATCCGGCTGGGTTGCACAAGCTGCAGTTTCCATGCCCGGTGATAAGCTAATCGAACAGCTATATCCCGCGAATACAATAATCAGTGAGAAAAGTGCCCTCAGCTTTAGTCCGGCCCTCTGTGCTTCTATGCAGACTGCCCTCTGTGTCAAATTGCTTATTAATAGACCGGTAAAAACCGGTACAATCCACCATTTTGACTTACTCGATGAAAACTTCGAGTTTATGAGCTTTGAAGTATTAAATGAAGACAGGATTTAAACAGTATAGAGATAATTGACGAACTTCAGCGCAAGTTTCAGGAGAAATTTGCAAAGAAAACGCTTAAACTAGAGGCAATCATCATCAGAGATAGGGTGCTGGAAGGAACCATATGAAGAAAGGTAAGAATCGTTTAAAAATGCTTTTGCTAATAATTTAACTTATTCTGTTTTTAGCTTCGGCCATAGTTACCTGCCTGCTGCATTACACAGTCCGCTCCTACTTTACCCGAGGAGACTATCCGGACTACCCGCTTGTGAATTACAGCTACGAACACAATCAGAGCTAATGTCCTCGGGAAGAAATCGAGTTTTTCTCCGGTAAAAATCGATTGACAGCTTTTTTCTACGGCAATCCGGCAAACGTTTACTCATTTTTTGCCATGGCTTAGGAAGTAGCCATGAAGGCTATATGAATGAAATTATCCGCATGGTGGATGCCGGCTACCTGGTTTTGGCCTATGACGGAACCGGCTCCGGTTACAGTGAAGGGAAAAGTACGGTCGGCCTTTTCCGGCCCGCCCTTGACCTGGATGCCGCTTTTGCCTACATCAGCTTTTCCGACAGATTGGCCCAGCTCCTTACTTACGGCCCCGATAACTTTAGGCGTAATGCCGTGGACAGTATTAATTCAACAGACACCCCCATCCTCCTGGTCCAGGGTGACCGGGACCAAATGATTAGGCTGGATAAGACCTCGCTTGTGGCTTATCAGGAGCAGTTGCCCAATCCCCATGCCCAAAACTTTATCCTCACCAAGGAAGGGCAGAACGGCTGTATGTCAGGTCTTAATGCTTACCGGCCTGTGTTTCCTCCGGAACAAGGAATATCAAAGGCACAGTGTCTCTCCGCTCATTGTAAGCACAGGAGTTTGTTGCCTTCTCTATTATTTCAGCTGGTTTGCTTATTATCAGGGTTTCGTAACCACAACCCTTGTCCTGGGCTTGACCCTTCCGCCATACCTGGCCTTACTCCGAACCGGAGATTGGTCCCCCCAGCAAGGTAATGATGGCTTTTTTCCTGGAGCTGTATTGCTCGGATTCAGGCCTGAAGTAACCCGAGAAAACAGCCAAATAAATTTTAAACCGGCTTGTTTCTATAATTTTCTTTCCGCTGCCTATTTCAATAGTCCAGTTATTATCTTTAACGGCAAAAGTATAAGCCAAGGCGTGGCCCAGTTCATGTATCAGCAAAGAGAAAAAGTGGATACACCATAATACAGGCAGTAAAAGTAGAATTTCTCCAATAATACTTAATACCTTGCCCATAAAACACCTCTACTTCATATTCTTTTTCTCAAGCCAAAGTATTTATCAGTAAATATTATACATGACCCAGGGGGCGTATTTGCAGTTATTGTGATAAACAATCAGAGTCATAATATTAATTTTTTACAGATAATTAACCATACATTAAGTTAGACTAGGAGCCAGCCTTTAAAGCTCTATTAACTAGTTTTGGCATACCGGCTTGCTAAGTATGCGAGACAAGGAGGAAAGGGTAATGGAGAAAGCAAGAAAAGTTTTATACTATGTCTCATTGACTTTGAGTATGTTGGTTGGTTTCTGGCATTTTTTTGTGCCCCATCTGTATGATTGGTATGCCTATCTTCCTAGGCAATATGAAAGCCTGATCGTGGCTATTGATTATACAAACTATTGTTTTTCCGCTTTGCTCTTAGGGAGCAGCCTTGTTTTGATTTTATTGGCTAAAAGCGCACTTTCGCTAAATTTTGAGACTCTTGTATTTTATACTTTTTTGACTGTGGTCTGGATTTTCAGGGCCTGCCTGGCTGTTTTTATTGAGCCCTGGCCCTTGGAGCCTGTCCCGGCAGCCGCTATCGGCCAGCTCATCGGATCGATAGTTTTAGCGCTTATGATGGTGTTCGTTTCACGAAGTCTTTGGCAGGCGAGGCGCAAAAGCAGTTAAGGCTATGATGAGCAGAGTCATAACCTATTTTGTCAATTTACATTAAATGGTTGACAAAACTTCTCAATGGGTGTATAAAAAGTTAAATTAATTAATGTTTAAACCGTAGATGCGGGAGTAAAGCCATCCTAAGACTACACAGAGAGCCCGTGATGCTGAGAGTCGGGTTAGAAACTGTTTGGCAAATGGGCCGCGGAGGGTACAGTCAAATGGGTTAAGCCCAGAGTATTCTGTAACGTGAAGGCATACGTTAGTTGCCGGGGATATGCTGGTATCCTGCTAAGTGCACAGGTCATGCTGTGAAACAAGGTGGCACCGCGGATAGAGCCTACTTAATGTAACTATTCGTCCTTGACAGAAAGTTTATTCCTGTCAGGGACTTTTTTATTGAAGTTCCTTTGACATCGCAGATAAGGTTGAGGGAACTTTATCTATTGCAGGAGGTAAAGCGTGTGATGACGAAGCGATGGTGGCGCCCGGCGCCCTGGATAAAAAGCAAGTAAAAAATTAAGCCAAAAAACAAACTGATTTGGAGGAAAATAAAATGAAAAATCAAGAGGTTGAATTCAAGACATACCTTAAAAATTATCCTGACGCCAAGGGCTATTTTGGCCAATATGGCGGCTCCTATCTCTCAGCTGAATTGCAGGCTGCCATGGATGAGATTACAGAGGCCTACCATACCATCTGTAAATCGACAAGATTCATCAGCGAACTTCGCCGTATTCGCAGAGAATTTCAGGGCAGACCGACACCCATCTCCCATTTGGAAAGGCTGTCCAATAAAATCGGCACCGGTGTACAACTCTATGTGAAACGAGAGGACTTAAACCATACCGGAGCCCATAAGCTTAATCACTGTATGGGGGAAGTCTTACTTGCCAAATACATGGGCAAGAAAAAGGTTATTGCCGAAACCGGTGCCGGCCAGCATGGGGTTGCCTTAGCCACTGCTGCCGCCTACTTTGGACTTGAATGTGACATCTATATGGGCGCTGTAGATATCAAGAAACAGGCGCCCAACGTAGCCAGGATGAAGATTCTCGGTGCCCGGGTAATCGAGGTAACTGACGGTTTGCAAACGCTGAAGGAAGCCGTTGACGCTGCCTTTATGGCCTACTTCGAGGACTACAAAAACGCCATCTATTGTATCGGCTCAGTTGTCGGTCCCCACCCCTTTCCCATGATGGTGCGCGATTTTCAAAATGTAGTTGGAGTCGAAGCAAGAGAGCAATTCCTCGGAATGACGGGTGAGCTTCCTGATGCTGTAGTTGCTTGCGTTGGTGGCGGCTCCAACTCGGTAGGCATATTCTCCGGCTTTTTAGATGACCCGGTTGACCTGTATGGTGTTGAGCCGCTTGGCAGGGGAACTGAACTGGGTGACCATGCCGCCAGTCTTAGCTACGGTGAAGAGGGTATTATGCATGGCTTTAACAGCATTATGTTAAAAGATGAAGAGGGTGAGCCGGCTCCTGTCTACTCGGTTGCTTCCGGTCTGGACTATCCGTCCAGCGGTCCGGAGCATGCCTTCTTACGGGATATCGGCAGGGTTAAGTATGATGTCGTGGGCGACGAGGACGCAGTAAATGCCTTCTTTGAGCTTTCCAGGATGGAGGGAATCATTCCGGCTATCGAAAGCTCGCATGCCGTTGCTTATGCGATGCAGCTTGCTAAAACGATGGGCAAGGGGTCTGTCCTGATTCATCTCTCCGGCAGAGGCGACAAGGATATGGATTATATCATTGAAAAGTACGGTATCCGATAAGTTAAAAATACGGTATCTGATAAATTAAACAGCTGGCAGGAAAAGGCCTTTTCCTGCCAGCCTTACTTTTGTCTTTTTAGAATGTGGGCTTTTCTCACTACTTTTTCATCTTTTGTAAATATAAAGTACAGAAGCGCCATTCTTCCGGCCTATATCCCCTTAACAAAAGTCTCGATCAAATTGTTGACGATTTCGGGCCGGTCTGCATTGGCATTATGGCCGGCATGTTCAATCCAATGGAGGGGGATTTGCGTTTCTTTGTGCCAGGCCTTGTTTGCATCTTTAATGGAGCGGATTGTATCGCTCTTGCCGCAAAGGAGTAATGCAGGGCACTTGAGGGCATAGGGAAGGTCTTTTTCCATGGCATCAGCAAGGAGTTTGAAGCCATGGCCGGCCACCTGCCTGTTTCGGGCAGGATTTCCGTCGTAGGTCATCAGCATGTCATGCATGAGTTTTTGCCCATAAGCAGTCTCGGCAACCCCTTGGCTTGCAAGCTTTAAAAGAAACTTCCAAGGGTAGAGGCGATAGAGAAAGTCCATTCTCTTAAGAAGCCAAAGCCCCCAAGAAGTCATATATTTTCTTTGGAGCGGGGCAGAATTGATAGCAATAAAGCCCTTAAGATAATCCGGGTATAGTTCAGCAAAGGCTTGGCCAAGGTGGCCGCCCATGGATTGGCCGATAATGACAGGCTTAAGCATTTCTTCTCTCTCCAAAATATTAAAGAGCCATTTGCCCGTGTCCATAAGGTCAAAGTCAAAACTGAAAGGCCATGATAGGCCATGGCCGGGCGCATCCCAGACAAACACATTGTAGCGGTCTTTAAAATATTCGACTTGCTTGTCAAATAAACGGTGGTCGGCAGTTAAACCGGGCAGAAAAACTAAACTTACCTTGCTAGGGTCGATCTGCCGGACCCAATAGTGGATGGCGCCTGAGTCTGTTATATAGCTTCTTTCTTTCATGAAACCCACCTGCTTCTACACAATAAGTTATTTCTTAACCATAACAGTAATCTCTACTTATTCAGCAATCCCTGTGACAGCTAATCCGGATTTGCTCAGATTGCGTATTATATAAGCATAATAAACTTTATTTGCTGCAACTATATTGAATTGTTTTGCCAATTTGGCACTAGTTAGCCTAGGCTTAGTGTTCTGGGTATACAACTTGTACTTGTCAACCCCGGTGGACAGGAAAACTGACTAGAAAATCTAATATGTCAACGGATGGAATCTTTTACCATAAAGGGACAGCTATTCTTCAAACATATCTGAGACGAGGTACATTAGTGTATTGAACAGATAGGGCATTTCCCAAGGCCTGTAACCGAGGATTTCTGTTATTTTATGCTTGCGGTAATTAATCGTATTGTGGTGAACAAATAATTTCTCCGCAGTTGCTTTTGTATCCATCTGATTCATAATCAATTCTTTAAGCGTGGGTAACAGACAGTTGTTTTGGGTCAAGTCATACTCTTCTAAGGACTGGAATAAGCTATTGCTAATATTTTTAAAATGGTTTATTTTCTTAAATTCACGGAATAAATTAAAGTAAGCAATATTTTCACAAGCAGTAATCCTATTATCACCAAAGAAACTTCTGCCAATCTTTAGGGCGTCCATTGCTTGAGAATAGGCTTCCGGTATTTCACGGCAAGTCTCAATAATATTGCTAATACCTATCGATACTGATCCGGAAAAATTATTGTTACAACATGCGAGAAGTTGTTGGCACAGGAGTAAAGCAGTCTTCAAATCGTTTATTTCATCATCATCCAGGAGAATAATAAAGGTATCGCTTCTTAAACCTATGATATTGCCGGCATTAGAAAGCCTTATTATTTTCTTTAGATATTCATAAAGAATATCTTCCAAAAATCTAGTGAAATCTTTGTTATCATCGATATTTAGCTGGATATCGTTTACATTGACTATAATTAAGCGTTTTTTGTTCTCAATGTTCCAACCTACTGATTTACCCCTTGCTATGGCAACATCAATTGAGCGAAAGTTCCATGTTAACAAGTCACTGATATACTCTTGCTTTCTCACTTTTTCTATTTCCTGAACGCGGTAATGTTTTGTAGCAATCAAGGAAACAAGATTGGCTATGTACCGGAGTTTGACTAAACTGCCATTTAGGTCATCTTGAAGAATTTCAGCTAATATGGTGCCAAACCAAACGCCTCTGGATTCAACAGAATAGACAATGAAGCTTCTTCCTCCTAACTCTGCTATAAAATGTTGGGGATTCCTCATAGCTTGCCTGTACTTAAGCTGTTTTTCTACGAGGTCCATGAATTTCTCTTCCTTAGGTAAAATACGTGGGTAAATCAAATTGTTTTCTGTATCAAGAAAATAAAAAGCCCCTCCGTATTCTCTTTGGATGCTACTGTATATAAAATTTACATCCTTTTTTGTAGCTATAAGCTCAATCATCCTACTCTGCATTTGATTGAGCGCTTCAATGGCAGTGTTTTTATTATTTTCCATTAAGCGCATCACAATTGGATAGAGTATTTCCACGTAGGACTTTTTACTATTTGCAATGATTAAGGGAAAATCTTTTTGGTTGCAGTACTCAATTAATCTTCCGTCAATATCTTTGAGAAATAAATCAATATGGCAAAGAATTAGACCGGAACAATTATTTTCATAGAGAGCCGATATGACCTCTAATTGCTTGGCGGTATCTTGGCTAATGGCGTAAAACGAGGTTAGGTATAATTGATTATCTAATACCCACTCTTTAATTTTAGCCTCAGCAACTTCAAGAACGCTAATACTGGAAACCGGATTATCCAAACCGCCTTTTCCGGCAATTAATTTGGCATCAGAAAGGCCACCAAATTTTAAAATATCTCCCACATTCATTGTTCTTTCCCTTCTTTACTAAGTGCTCTTCTGTTTTTGTACACCGTATGTCTTTTTGCCTTATAGAACCGGGATTCTGTAAAATGTGCATTAGCCTTTTCGTTCATAACTTTAACTACAAACATAGCTTTAACTACAAAATGTGATTTTATACATAATACACCAAAAAATATTCTTTTCTCATATCATCTAGGCCTAATCAATGGGAATGCACCCCAGACGTGAAGCCAGGCTCCACATTTGGAGTGCAAAATGGCACTTGCTATCTTTTGCTAGCGGAGTTATAGGTATTTGTTAAACTCATCACATAATACTTTTTCTTTAAATACTACGTATAGTGGACGGATGAAATTCAGCTTTTCCTGGATGCAGATGTCACTGTAAACTTCATTTTTTTCTTGCAAATATATGAAGACGCCCCTATCTGCTACTCCAAACATTATTTCTTTGTCATTAATTTTTGCCAATATCTCCTCTAATGAACCGCATATTTCTTTGTGGGTATCAGCAAGAGAATCAATGACTTCTCCGTATTTATATCCTGCTATAACCCCGATTTTTTGCCCGCCGGACAATATATCTGCAATTGTTTCCCTTTGTTCTGTCTCTCTCAGCGAAACAACGGAAGTGGCTGCCTCGCGAAGTTGTTCAGAAAAAAACCATTTTTCCTCTCTGGCCGGAGTTTTCTGGACTTGAAAAGCAAGGTCAATTGCTCCATCATCCAACATCTCTTCAATCTTGTGCCAATCATCTAATATATATTCTGCTGTGTACCCCATTAGTCCAACTATTTCATTAATTTTCTCATAGTCAGATCCTTTTAAGATACCATCAGAGTCAAAGTACTGATAGGGAGGGAATGGGTCCGCTCCGATAATTATCTTTCTCATCTTATTCTTTGCCTATTTTTTTAGCTAGTGCCGCTAAGTCCGGGTGAATATATCTGCCTTCATCCATAATTTGCTCACCATCAAGCCAGACAGAGCAATTCAAACAAATTCCATCGACATGGCTCTTAGCAACTCTGGGTTCTCCACCGGAGTAATTGGAACCCTGGTGTCCAAAGCCCCATTGCGTGCTTCCCCAGACACGTTCGTTCTCCGTGGTAATGGTGCCAAGTTGAGCATTGGGGCTGCAACCATAACAGACGTGAGCAGCAATATACATATTGGGGTCATCTAAAGAAGCAAAGAATCTCTCGGCCTCTTTGGCAAGAGTTCCCCCTACAAATTCTTTAATATGTCCTTTTTCTACAATATAACCTAGAGTTTCACTGAGAATTCCGAATTCTAAATCACCACCGCCACTATATGACCCGTCAAAGATAATTTGCCCGTTAATGCTGTCCTCTATTGGTGCCCAACCAATCTGCCCTAAGAGGAAGTGGGCCCCGGGGGTACTATAGTCAATTTCGTTATTGAGCGGCCTGGTGGGGTCATTTTCAAAGCTAACATCTGTGCCTGCCGCGTTTGTTATACGTACCTTGCTAGCTTGACGTGTTAATGCAGTAAGGGTGTTTTGGAATTCTTCTTGAATTAGGATATCGGTATTCCCAATATTTCTTACAATGGCTTCAACGCCCAGACCACCTAACATAATTTGGCGTGTCCGGCCATTGGTTACGGCTTTATCCCAAATAGGAGAATATAGTAACCATTGGTCATTCAGTTCAATCCACACATCTGTTTTATCTGCACAAGCAATAAGTGGTTCCGGCAGGTAGGGCATATTCAGTGCCCCATATCCTTTAGGCGTTGAATGCCAGGCTAACATCACCTTGGCGCCTAAGGCATCTGCCATCTTTGCGATTTCTTCTGCAACTCTAAAATCTGCAATTGAATCAATGGTGATTAGAACACTTTCACCTTCACGAACTTTAGCCATGTCATGCAGTAATTTATACGCCGACTTTGTCATTTCCATTTTCATTCTTCCGCTCATTTTTAAACCCCTTTCTCTTCTTTCAGTTCAAATTTGAAAAACTGTGCCTTCATTAAAATTGTATAGATTACCATTGCCACCACTAATGAATTAATGGAGGCGATTCCTGCCTTGACCAAAAAACCTACTAAGCAAGCTATAATCCAAGCAATAATTGCATTGATGTTCCAGGCCGGCATCTTTTCTGCCTCTGCCCGATACTTTTTATTGTTGACCAAATAGTAATCCGCAATGATTATCCCGGCCATAGGAGGAATGCCAATGCCTAGAATACTGAGCCAGCTGGAAAAATGGTCAGCTGCTCCTAGACCGGCAAGGATGGAGCCAAGAATGCCAACCAATAGTACAAATCTTCTTCGTTGTAAATTAAAAATATTGGCGAACCCCAGAGAGGCCGTATATAGGTTATTGTCATTTGTTGTCCATTGAGCCAGTATGAGAACCAATAGTGCGGGTATACCAAGTCCCATAGCAAGCATGGCATTTGGTAAGTCACCGTAACCTGTAGTTAACGTGACAAGATAGCCTGAAATAATAATAAAAGTATTGGCCCCCATGTAACCGATTACTGAACCAACCCATGCGGCCTTGCTGTCCCGTGCGTAGCGGGCAATATCAGCCTGGGCTGAGGAGCCGGCAGCGAATGAGCCTACAACCATAACTATTCCTGCCCCAATGGTAACACTGCCTTCAGGAACAATATCCATAGCTCCTTGCCAGCCGCCAACCCCACCAACAGACTTCACTACCCCGAAGATTGCCAGGAGTGAAATTAAAGGAACGGCAAAATAACTCAATATCTCCAGACCCTTGTAACCAAAATATGCTGTTAAGAGCATCAATAAACCTCCCCATATGGCAGCGACATGGGGGTTCGTAATGAAGCCTGCTTTAGGGAACATGGCATTCATTGTTTGACCAAACAAACCCGACTGTACTGAGAACCAGCCCGCCATGGTGATGGCTAAGACAAAACTGACTATCTTAAAGCCGCTGGTACCAAAACTGTAAATTGCTAATCTTGCTGAAGAGAGGCCCTCCTTAGCCCCGGCAGCTCCAATCGTCCCGCCAAAAATGGCTAGTATAAGGTTACCAATAAGCGCAGCTATCATTGCCTCCCGGAAAGAAAGACCGGCTGCTAGGGCCGCGCCTGTATAAAGTCCGGACATAGCAATGCAGAAGCCTGCAGTAACAAAAGCGATATTTGCAGTACTCCTCCGCTCGTTTAACGGTACCCTGGTAGTTGCGTAATCATCCTGTAGTGAAGAATCATGTGAAACTTCAACAGAGCTTTTTTCCTTTACCATAATATCTCCCCTCTTTCTAATTTTTGAAGATGAAATATTCTCTTTCAACTCCTGTTTAACTTGCTTTAAGCTATTTGTTTTAGTTAGCTACTTTAAAATATATCGATGAGCATGTAGCAAAACAATGTCTAGGAAAATAAAAATGTAGGATTGTCTTGTGTAATCAAACAATAAGGAAAGTGTGTGAGTACATATTCTTATTAAAACCATCCAACTTTTAAGCAGGCTAGGAAATACTTTTGCTCTACGAGCCTTAAGGCATACAAGTTGGGATACGTTAGTAAGGAAGCGAGCCAGGCCTAGCATTATGCCGCAAATAAAGGACATATTTTATATAATATAGTCTATTATGAGAGAGCTAAAAAATATTGCTGACTACAAAGAACTCAGCCACTTGCAGGCAACATAGGAGGGAAGTATGAGTATCCGCTTTACCAATTACAAGTATAAAAATGAAAAATATGATTCCGGGGTAATCAAAGGTGACCGTATTCTTTCATTTAAAGAACTGGGCATAGACTGCGAGAATGTGTACGACTACATCGTAAAATATGGCGAAAAAAGCCTGGAGGAGATAAGGAAAAGTGATTTCAGCAAGGGTCTGGAAGTCAGCGAGGTCGAAATACTCTCTCCCTTTTTCTCTACCCCCCACGATATCATCTGTGTTGGTCTAAATTACCGGGCTCATAAGGATGAAACTGAAAGTTTTCTAAACAATCGGGATTTGTATTCCACCACTAGTGCCATCTACTTTTCTAAGAGGGCCTATAAAATAACCGGACCCTATGAAGATATAGAAATTAGAACCGACCTTGATGATCATGTCGATTATGAGTGCGAATTAGCTATCGTGATTGGCAAAGAAGGGAAAGATATCAGGGAAGAGGATGCTCTGGACTATGTATTTGGTTATACCATACTTAATGATCTTTCTTCCCGAGTCCTCCAAAAGAGACATGCCCAGTGGTATAGGGGAAAGAGCCTTGACGGCTATACGGTCATGGGGCCGGCTGTTGTTCCCAAATCAGAAATTGCCGATGTAAACAATCTTAATCTGAAAACTTGGATAAATGGAGAGCTAAGGCAGGACTCCAACACGAAATATATGATGAAAGACGTGCGCCGCTTAATCTACGAGCTCTCTCAAGGTTTAACTTTGCTAGCGGGGGATATTATTGCTAGTGGTACCCCGGAGGGGGTAGGCCAGGGTTTTAATCCGCCCAAATGGCTGAAAAAGGGTGACTTGATTGAGATGGAGATAGAGGGGATAGGAAGGCTGAAGAATAGATTGGTGTAATGATTCCCGGTGTTTTGTTTAAACTGGTTACCGGCTACAAGCTCTATAAATTTTAGAGCTGTTCTGCTTGAGTAGCTGGAGAAAATAGATAACTTCTTGTGGGCTTTTGCTAGATATTAATATGAAAGTTTGGCTTCATCTGATTTTATCTCCAGACGGTAAACATAATCATCCATGTAAAAGCCCCCGCCGATATCATTCTTCTCGCTTCTGATGTTCTTGAAACCCTGTTTTTCATAGGCAGCGATAGCCAGGTTGTTGTACTTGTTAACATTCAGCTCAATGGCCGGTAAGTTCACTTCCCGGGCTTTCAGGATGATGAAGTCCAAGATCTTACCAAAATAACCTTTCCTTCGCTCAGTCTTATACAAGTAAATCTTGCTCAAGTAGAGGCAAGAGCCTTTGGGATAGAAGGCGAAAAAACCGACAGGCTTTCCATCTTGGCAGGCAAAATAATAGTGATAGCCCCGGTCCAGCTGGTCGCGAATAGACTCTATAGATTGAAACTTCTCAAGCATATAGTCATTTTGGGTTTTGCCGACAAGGGGGTCATAGTAGTCCCGCAGGATTTCCGTGGCCATCCGGGACATTTCCATTAGCTTATCTTCATCTGTAGCTAAAAGTTGTTCAAAGTTCATATTATTTACCTCCCTAATCCCCAATAGTCTGCTGGTGGGAACTCTAGTAATTATACTAGAAATCGTCGCTTTTAATCACGTGTTTTGCCTGAAGTAAAAGTTTTGGAAATTGAGTTTAGGGTTAATAGGCGGAGTAAGCTTAAGTGAGCTTACAAGCCTATAGCGGCTAATTATTCATACTGGACTGAAGGAATGAAATTTACCAAAGTAAAGCTCTAAAAAGCCTGTAATTTAAATATTTCAAGACACAAAAAAAGACGACTCAGGATTGTCTCCGTATTGTCGTCTTTTTGTGGAGGCACCACCCGGATTTGAACCGGGGCATAAAGGTTTTGCAGACCTCGGCCTTACCACTTGGCTATGGTGCCTTATATAAGAAATGACCGCTTCCAGCGGTCATTTCATGGAGCGGGATACGAGATTCGAACTCGCGACTTCAACCTTGGCAAGGTTGCACTCTACCACTGAGTTAATCCCGCATTCTTCTACGTCCTTTTTCTCCTTGAACGGCCTTTAATCGGAACGCTTGAGTATAATAGCAAAGGGATTTTGTCTTGTCAAGGGTTCAAACTATCTTTTAGAGAAAATGGGGGAGAGGGGAGGCTTGAAAAGAAAAAATCCTCCCGTCTTTAGGAAATAACACTAGAAATCTTTAGGAAGAATGAAATCGAAATTTTCTGAAAAAGCGCCAAGTGAAGGCGTTTTTTTTAATTTTCTATGCTTGACAAAACTTC
>JAMNZB010000050.1 GCA_023622515.1 Bacillota bacterium
ACTTCCAAATTTTGACCCAAGAACTTGAGCTTCTTCAAATTGAGCTGGATTCGGTTAGAAACCTGTTGGTAGAAAGTGCCGCAAGCACATTTTGGCTCCTGCATAATGCCGCCAAGCAAAATCAAGAGTTTGTCTACAAGGGCGATTTGGAAATTGACGGCAAATTGGTAAGAGAAATGACCCGCGAGGAAATTGAATCCTATCCCCCAATCCGCTCCACTATTGAGATTAACGGAAAGGAAATAGAAATTCCCTTGCCGGAAGAAGTCACAAACCTGTATGAACAGCTGAAATATAATGACCACATCCAAAGTCAAACCTTTGTCTCACAAAACACCTTCGGTCTTTTTGCTACTGAGGCTGATAAAGCCAGGGCTATAGAGAAGGAAGAGGCGGAAGAAGCGGCCCCGACGGTGGCTGAGCCTACAAGCCCGGAAAGTGAAGCGGACGATGTAGAAGAGAATGTGGAAGATACCGATAACGAGGAAACAACAAAAGGAAATTAGACCAGCCATTAGACAAAGATAGGAGTAGTTGAGGAATGAGCGTGTTAAACCCCAAACTTATCAGCCCGCCTCTTCTTTGCCGAAGCGAACACCTTACGGAGCTGCGCTATCAGAATAATTCCATGCGCCGTTTTGCTTTGGTTTCGGGAAGTGTAAGCGATAATAGCCGCAGTGAGAAGCGAGGCATTTCTGCCCGAGTCAGGCATGAGGGCGTTTATGGTTTTGCCAGCAGCCCGGACGATTCAGAGGTATCGGTTCAACGTGTTTTACGTGAAGCGGAAGAAAATGCCCTCTTGATTTCGCGCTACAAGAGGGCAAAGACCGGCCCGCTGCAACGGCCTAAGCCCTACGTGCGAAGAATGAGGGAGGAATGGACGGATATTGAGCAAAAGGACTATGCAAACTATGCTCACAAAATCGATAAGTACATCCTCGACCACTGCCCGCAAGTGAGGGAGCGCAAAATTACCATCTATTCCGATACGGTAGAAAAGCGTTTGGTGGTGGGCGACCATTGTGATGCCCACTTTGCTACACCCCGCACCTATCTTTATTTTACTTTAATCGTTGATGACAAGACGGGAGGCAAGGTTGATTTATCAGGGTCAGTAGGCGGATTTGGTGACTTGTACCGGGCCATGCCTCCCATTACCGAAGTATATGCAGAGATTGACCGCCATTATCAGTATGTTTTGGACAAGGCCAAGGCCGTTGCCCCCAAGGCCGGTATGAAGACTTGTATATTATCCGGGAAGCTTGCCGGTATGCTGGCCCACGAAGCTGTCGGTCACACTGTGGAATCAGACCTGGTGCTGGCCGGTTCGGTTGCCTTAAATTTTATGAACCGACAAGTTGCAGCCAAGGGAGTCAATCTGGTTGACTTTGCCCATACCGTTCAAGGTAAGCCCGCCCCCCTCCCTGTCTATGTGGATGACGAAGGCGTTCCTGCCGAAGATGTGGTCATCATTGAGGACGGAATTTTACGCTCCTATATGCATGACCGCAGCTCAGCCCGGCATTTTGGTGTAAAGTCGCAAGGTAACGCCCGTGCCTGGGCCTTCTATGATGAACCGCTCGTGCGAATGCGTAATACCTTTATTCTTCCCGGCGAGGACCGGCTTGAGGACATGATTGCCGATACGGAAGAGGGCTACTATTTGCTCGCTACAAATAACGGCCAGGCCGATAATACCGGAGAGTTTATGTTTGGTATTTGCATGGGCTACGAAATTAAAGACGGGAAGCTGGGGAGGGCCATTCGTGATACGACCATTTCCGGTGTTGCCTTTGATATGCTGAAAACCGTCGACCGCATAGGAGACAAGCTGGATTTTGAATCAAACGGATTCTGTGGGAAAAAGCAACGTATGGCGGTGGGCCTTGGCGGACCGGATTTGCGCTGCCGACTGATGATGGGAGGGGAATAATGCAGAGTATAGAAAAACTGGCTAAGCTTGCCCTGGACTGCTTGCAAGAAGCAGGTGCCCGGGAATCTGCTGCCGGAGTTGGCAAAAGTATTGTACGAGAGATTAATTATTTAAATGGGAACTACACCCTCTTCCGGACAGTTGAGGAGCAGTTCCTTTCTCTGCAAGCCATTAAAGATTCACGCTATGCCACTCTTTCCGGCAATCGCCTGGAAGAGGCGGAGATTGCTCGCTTGGCCAAGGAATGCCTTTTGCAGACAGCAAGCGCTGAGCTTGACGAAGCCCGGCGCTTAGCTCCGGAAGGGGAGAAAAAAAGTTCTTCGCGTGGCCCCCTGATTTGCGACCAGGAGCGGATGTTTGAACTCATGGAAGAGTTCATTAGGGATGTAGAGGAAAGCTATCCCACGATTGTTATTTCAGAAGCCTACCTTTCTCACCAGCTTAGCCAATCGGTGGATGCTTTTTCTGCCGGCGGTCTCTATAAGGAAGAGGAGGGGAGCTATGACATCATAGTGAACTGTAGCTCGGTGGAAGGGGAAGCGACTTCCTCTTTCTTCTATACCGGCCTCAGCTTTACCGAGCCGGATACCCCCCTCCTTGAACGCGAACCGATAAAGAGTGAGCTTGAGAAAATATCTGAACAACACAAGGCAGAGCCCCTGCCCGAAAGTTTCCATGGGAATGTCCTTATGACCCCGGCCTGCCTTTCCTACATGCTTTACGACCTGCTTGATAATTTTACCGGCGATGAGGCTCTCTTAACGGGCTCAAGCCCTTGGCAGGACAGGCTGGGCGAGCAGGTTGTTGACGAGCGTATCAATTTAAGTATTGCCCCGCTTGATGAGCGTTTTTTAGGTGGTTCTCTAAGTACCGAGGAAGGCTTTGTTGCAGAAAACTACAGCGTATTTGAGAAAGGCCGCTTAAAGAGCTTTAACATCAGCGACTATGTGGCAAGGAAAGTAAATAAAGAGCGGGCCCGGAACAGCCAGTATGATGGCTATGAAATCCTTGAAGCAGAGGAAACAAAAGCCTTGGAGGACATGATTAAAGATATTGAGCTAGGTATCTATATGATGCGTTTTTCAGGTGGGGAGTCCACGCCAAACGGAGATTTCTCCGGTGTTGTGAAAAACTCCTTCCTCATTGAAAACGGCAAGATAACAAAGCCCCTGCGGGAAATTATGATTACAGGGAACTTGGAAGACCTGTTTAATAATATTGCTGACTTTTCCGAGGAAAGGATTAATAACGGAACACGAGACTTGCCCTATGTTTCTTTTGAAAATGTCTTTATTTCAGCAAAATAGACCCGACCGCTGAAAGGGGAACGGGCCTGTAACTGACCGGTTAGACGTGAGGCGGATAGGGCAAAGAAGATTAACATAAGTGAATGATAGAAGAGATTTTTGAGCAAAAACAAGAAGAGTTAAATCAGTTGCTGGAAGAAGGTAACTATCCGGTTATAAAGGCCCGTCTAATGGAGGAGGAGGCCGTTGATATCGCTGAATTGTTTGAAGAACTGGACGAGCAAAAACTCGCCCTGGTTTTTCGTGTCCTGCCCAAAGATTTAGCCAGTGAAGTTTTTGTCCATTTTAGTAATAAAACACAAGAACTTTTGCTTTTAGCCTACAGCGATGAAGAAATAAGTGAAGTCGTAGCCGGTTTGTACAACGATGACCTGGTGGAAATTTTAGAAGAGCTGCCGGCCAATGTGGCAAAGCGTGTGCTAAGCCGTACAGATTCCGAACGCAGAAAGTTGGTTAACCGCTTGTTGCAATATGAGGACGGTTCAGCCGGTTCCATCATGACGACAGAGTACATGCGGCTTGAAGCGAGGATGACGGTTAAGGAAGCCCTCCACAAGTTACGTACCATTAAGACCCGTGTTGAGATGATCTATACTTGTTTTGTTACGACCAGTGACCGCATCCTGGAAGGGGTCATATCGGTAGCTGACTTATTGCGTGCAGATGATGGGGAAAAAGTTGCCGACATTATGGAAGCAGATCCCCACTTTGTTATAACCAGCGAAGAACAGGGTGAGGTCAGCAACTTGTTCCAGCGTTACGACTTACTGGCCTTGCCGGTACTTGACCATGAAGAGAGACTTGTGGGTATCATTACCGTTGACGATGCTCTTGATGTCCTGGTGCAGGAAACCAGTGAGGACCAGTCCCATATGGCGGCGGTTCAAGCTACATCAACCCCCTACTTGGAGACGAGTGTGCTCGATAATGTGAAGAGAAGAATTTTTTGGCTCATGCTTTTGATGTTATCCGGGACACTGAATGCCTTTGTTTTGCAATTTTATGAGCCGGTCTATGTTGCCCTTCCCGTCCTGGTTGCCCTTATGCCCATGCTGACCAGTACAGGGGGGAACGCCGCCTCGCAGACAAATAGTGTCACTATCGTGGCCATGTCTAAGGAGGAAATTTCCGACCGGGATGCCTTTCGGGTTCTCTGGAAAGAACTGCGTGTTAGCATCATCTGCGGTTTTTTCCTTGCCTTGACCAATGGCGGATTTGTCTATCTTCGCTTCGGCCGGGATACCCGGCTGGCCCTATGTATTTTTGTGTCTTTTTTCATAACGATTGTTGTGTCAAAGTGTCTGGCGGCTGCCCTGCCTTTCTTAGCCAGGGCGGTAAATTTGGATCCGGCCATGGTTGTATCGCCGCTTATTACGACAATAATCGATATATTGGCGCTTTTTATTTATTACGGGACAGCGGCCAGGCTTTTTAGCCTGGGTTAGGAGGCGTGTATGGCTGTTAATCTCAAAACTTTACAAGATGAGCTTACCCTCCTCTATGAAGCAAAAGACTATAAGGCCCTGAAAGCGGTCTTAGAAGAGCTTGATGCGATAGATATTGCTGACTTTTTGGATGAACTTCCCTGGGAAAGCTTTGCGGTTATTTTCCGCCTGCTTCCCAAGGAACTCGGCCATGAAGTTTTTATCCACCTTGATACAGAAGCCCAAGAACACCTGCTCAATGCCCTGGAAGACCCTCAGGTAGGCGAGTTGATTGCCTCCCTATACAACGATGACCTGGCTGACATCCTGGATGAGCTTCCTGCTGATATGGTTAAGCGCATCCTCAGGAATACCAGTTCCAACCGCAGGAAAGAAATCAACATCCTCCTCCAATACCCGGAGGACTCTGCCGGTTCGATTATGACCACCGAGTATATGCATCTTGAGCAAGATTTAACCATAGAAGAGGCCTTTCAGAAGTTGAGGAGGACGAAGGCCAAGCTGGAGACGATCTACAGCTGCTATGTCACCGACAGGCGGAATGTGCTTATCGGGGTTATTACCGTACGGGATATTTTTGCCTCAAAAGCGGATGCCCTGGTTAGTGATGTTATGGAAGAAGCTGTTGTTTCAGTGAATACTCATGATGACCAGGAAGAAGTGGCCAATCTTTTTACCCGTTATGACTTTCTTGCCATGCCGGTCACTGACCGCGAAAATCGTCTGGTCGGGATTATTACGGTAGACGATGCGATGGACGTCATTAAAGAAGAAGCTGTTGAGGACATGCAAAAGATGGCTGCCGTTATGCCAAGTGAGGAAGACTACCTTACCCGGTCTCCCTTTTCTCATGCTAAGTCGCGTATTTTGTGGCTCATGGTCCTCATGTTCTCCGGCTACATCAATGCCTTTATCTTAACCGGCTTTGAGGAGGCCTTCCTCCTCATGCCTGCCCTGGTCGGCTATATTCCTATGCTCACGGGAACCGGAGGCAATGCCGGCCTGCAAAGTTCGGCAACCATCATTCGGGCGCTCACCTTAGAGGAAATCAGTTTTCGAGATTGGGGCCGTGCCCTTTGGAAAGAAATACGTATAGGGCTTGTACTTGGCTTGATGCTGGGTGCGGTGAACTGTGTGCGTGTCTATTTCATGGATGGGCGAAACTTCCCCCTGGCCCTTACGGTATCTGTTGCCCTTCTCTTTATTGCCTGCAGTGCCAAAATTTTGGGCTGCTCCTTGCCCATGCTGGCTAAGAAGTTTAAACTGGACCCGGCGGTTATGGCAGGGCCTCTGATTAATACCCTTCTGGATGCCATCACCCTACTCATTTACTTTGGGGTCTCCTATTTGATAATATTTTCCAGAATGTAACGATTGATACTAATTTCTAGCATGTAACGATTGATAATATTTTCGAGAATGTAAGCAAAGGATGGAATTATGAAAATAACAAAACGCTTGAGACAGTACCCCCTCTTTCAGGCTGATGACTTTATCAGACAGGTACTTGTGCTGGCTACTCCTATTATCTTGCAACAGATGATTACAGCCATGATACTCCTCCTGGAGCACCTTAAGGTGGGTCAATTGGGTGAGCTGGCCCTGTCTGCTGTCGCCATTTCCAACCGCTATAACATGATTGGGCTATTTGCTATTAATGGCGTAGCCGTAGCTACCGGTGTCTATATTGCTCAATTTTATGGTGCCGGCCGCCCGGAACAGGTCAAGGAAAGCTACCGCTTCGGCCTCCTGGTTTCACTGGGCATTGCCATTATTTTTGTCATTCCCGGTGTCCTTTTCCCGGATAGAATAGGTCTCTTTTTTGTCAAAGATGGGGCCATTGTTGAACCCATCAGCAACTATTTGCCGATTGCGGTCCTGGCCTTTATTCCTCAAGCCTATTCATTAAGCACACAAAATGCCATGCGTACGCTCGGTGAAACTAAGATACCCTTGCTTATCGGTACGATTACGGTTGTCTCCAATGCTTTTCTCAACTTTATTCTTATTTTCGGCCATCTGGGCCTTCCGGCTCTGGGGGTAAAAGGTGCGGCCATAGGTAATTTTCTGGCTCGTATTATCGAGCTTTTCGCCACGCGACTTGCTGTGGCCAAGAGGCATTTTGTCTTTGCCGGCTCGCTTCGCCTTCTCTTCAAAGTTCCCGCTGCGGTCGCATCAGCCATTCTCAAAAGGGCCGCCCCTCTTATTTTGAACGAAATCGGCTATGCCTCAGGCCTGGCCTTGCTTTTGAAATTTTATGGAACGCGCGGCAAGGATGTTATTGCTTCCATGACCATCATGACGACCGCTTCAGAGTTGTTTTTCGTCCTCTTTGCCGGTCTTTCCGTGGCCTCAACTATTATCGTAGGCCAGCCGCTTGGGGCAAATGACCTAGAAAGAGCAAGGAGTAACGCCTACCGCTTGTATAAGCTGGGTATCCTGCTTGCACTTATTTTTTCTGCGATGATGTTCGTTTGTTCTTTCTTTATACCGCACTTCTATAATGTTTCCGACCTCGTCAAAGAGCAAGCCTCTTTTTTCCTTAAAATGTATTCCCTTTTCTATGTTTTCTACACGATTAACGGGATGAGTTACCATATTTTGCGGGCCGGAGGAGATATGAAGCTAACCATGATTCTAGACTCGGGCTTCCTTTGGATTGTTAATTTACCGGTTGTTGCCTTTTGCGCTTATCTCACAGATTGGCCTATCTATCTGATTTTCTTCATTGGCCAGATGACCGACTTCTTCAAGTGCTTTTTATCCGGCAGCATCCTGGTGAAAGAAAGCTGGGTGAAAAATTTAGCCATAGAAATTTAATCAAGGGCTGATTGTTAGCTGCCGGTCAACATAAGGAAAGCTTGCCGGCAGGGCAATATAAGGAAAGCTTGCCGGCAGGACAATATAAGGAAAGCTTGCCGGTAGGGCAATATAAAGAAAGCTTGCCGGTAGGGCAATATAAAGAAAGCTTGCCGGCAGGGCAATATAAAGAAAGCTTGCCGGCAGGATAATATAAGGAAAGCTTGCCGGCAGGGCAACATAAGGAAAGCTTGCCGGCAGGGCAATAGAAAGAAAGCTTGCCGGTCAAAGCAAGCTTCAAATATTCAGCAGCTATCCATTAAGTATCATCACTGAAGCTATTAATAAAAAGCTGTTAATAAAAGCCTTAGTAGCCGAAATTCATAGAGACAAAGAATCGGCCGCCGACATTAACCATTTCTCCTGTGTCAATATCCGGTACAGGACCGTTTACGCAATAAATACCGATGGCCCCCTTGGTGATATTGGGGTTCATCATAATTTCCCGGTGGCCTTTTCCGGAGTTATTGAAGGTGCTAAAAATAAAGTTGGCATTCATACGGCTTAAGCGATCATAGCGGGCTATATTTTCCCCTTGGGCATACTGATTCCCATAGTTTGCGCTAATCCAGCTTAAGGCAAAGCTCCCATCCGGTCGCAGGTGGCCGGGATGATAGTAAAGGGATAATTCGTAGGCACGTTGGCTGGCGATAGCTTGTAAAGTAGAATCGTGGCTTAAGGAGGAAAGGCCGGCTGCCGCTCTTTGGGCATTAATCATCTGCAAAACACTGCTTTGCATAGCGGAAATTTCTGCAGCAGAGGGGATGACTCCGGGGGCAGGGGCGGGAGACTCAGAAGAAGGGTCATGCGGTGTTTGTGGTGTTCCGGGAATTTGTGAGCCGGGCGGCGGGCTGGTCGGACCTGTACCGCCGGTGTTATCGCTGTAGCTTCCCGGCGGCGGGCTGGTTGGGCCTGTCCCCCCGGTATTGTCGCTATAATTTCCCGGTGGCGGGCTGGTTGGGCCTGTCCCCCCGGTATTATCGCTGTAGTTTCCCGGCGGCGGGCTGGTTGGCCGAGCGCTTTCGTCACCGCTTGTTTGGTGTGAGCCGGGTGGCGGGCTCGTGGGACGGGCAGTTTCTCCCGGTGCGGTAGGCGGGACTAGCGGAACTTCCGGCACGACCGGAACCTGTGGTGCAAGAGGAGGAGGGGCGGTAAAATCCAGTCCTCCCGGCATTTCAACATTGCTGATGTCTTCCCCTTGTAGGGCCTCAATATCTACCTCGATATCTGCAGCATGGTTGTTGAGCCAAGCCTGCATATCTTCCAGGCGGATTTGCTTTGTCAAATTCTCATAGCCGGGCAAGAAAGAACTAAGTCGATTACTGATGATGTTTTCAAAGAAACTTTGAAAGTGAAAATCCCTAATCTTTTCCAGGGAAAAATCGGCCAAGGAGGAGTTAGAGGGGTTTTTATTATCCCGGGGAGAAGTCTCGCCGGATTCATCTGTCTCCTCAACAGGCGGGTTAATCGCTTCCAGCTTCACCGTTTCATTGGCCAGCGTACCGGTGCCTTTGCTGTGTTTGTAGCCCAGAAGAGCTGTTGTAACAACAAGAATAAGAGACAAAAATACAATAAACCATTCACCCTTCGAACGAGGTTTTACCTGGCGGAAAAAATTCATAGCTAAACTTCCATCCTCACACTTCCTTCATATACCTTACATCATACAATAACAAAAATAAAAAAGGGATACTTTAAAATAAAATATCCCTTTGGTGATCCCGAGAGGATTCGAACCTCTGACCGACGGTTTAGGAAACCGTTGCTCTATCCAGCTGAGCCACGGGACCCTGGCAGATTTATTGTAGAGAATGCGTCTTGGCCTGTCAATTAAGATTAGTCAAATATATTTTTGGCTTAACTTGGCGTAACGCCGGTTATATATATTAAGGGTCAGGCTTTATTTCCGGCCTGTTCCCTAGAAATTCCTCAACTATTTTTTCATCCAGCCCCTTTTCTTTCACGTTTAGATGTAAAGACATGATTCAAAGAAGTGTCCTTGTGTGGCGGACAGGTTGAAAAGAGTGGTTAAAAAGAATCCTGAAAAACACGGTGCTTATGGGTTTTCTGATGTTTAAAAATTTGTCAAGCGTTTTCAGGTAAAATGTTTTCGAATGGGGAAAGCCTGGAGTTTGAAGATTGAAAAATAATAAATCGCCAAAAGGCCTGTCATTAAAGTTATGCACGAACTTATCCACAATATTAACAATTATCAACAGGGAAGCTGGAGGGAAAAATCTGAAATAGCTTTCATGAAGTCCTTTTCCGCCCTCTTGGGAATATTTATGCAATTATAAATTTCTGCTATTCCCAGCTGCGAATAAGCAAGTGCTTGCTTCTTTAAGATTTGGCTGACTATTCTGCAGGCCGACTCCAGCTGCCTCACTAAACAAGAAATAAACACAGCCGGAAAAGGGGCAATGAAGGGGTACATTCATCTTGTAAAGGAAAGTAAAAAAATTTATGATGGAGAGAGGATTTTACAGAGAGAAAACCGGCCACAAGATAGAAAGGGACAGAGATATGATTTCCTTTGCAAACGACTACAGTGAAGGGGCTGCACCTGAAGTCCTTGCCGCTTTGGCGAAGATTAATTTTGAGCAAAATACAGGGTATGGTGAGGACAAGTACTCTGCTGAAGCCAGGGCGTTGATCCGGGAAGTAATTGCTGCAGAAAATGCGGATGTTCACTTTATTGTTGGTGGAACGCAAACAAACCTTATCATGATTGCAGCGGCTTTACGCCCGCATGAAGCCGTGATTTGTGTCGAAAGCGGTCATGTTAATGTTCATGAAACCGGTGCGATAGAGGCGGTAGGGCATAAATTGCTTCCTTTAGCCTCCCCGGATGGCAAGCTAAGGGCGGAACAGGTAGATAAACTGGTTTATGACCATGTTCATGATGGAGCATTTGAGCATATGGCCAAGCCTAAATTTATCTATATTTCCAATACAACAGAGCTGGGCACGGTTTACACCAAGGCGGAAATTACAGCCCTCCGGCAGGTGGCCGATAAGTGGAATCTCTATCTTTACGTTGACGGGGCCCGTTTGGGTTCGGCCTTGACTTCTACTGTCTCAGATTTAAACTTTGAGGACTATCCCAAGCTTTGTGACGCTTTTAGCATCGGTGGTACAAAAAACGGCATGCTCTTCGGTGAGGCCTTGGTTATTATGAACGATGCCTTGAAGGAGGATTTTCGCTATATCCAGAAGCAAAAGGGCGGGATGCTGGCCAAAGGTTGGCTCCTGGGTTTACAGTTCAAAGTCTTCTTTGAGAATGATCTTTACCTGCCTTATGCCGGGAAGGCCAATGAAATGGCCGCAAAACTGGCGGACGGTTTTACCAAACTCGGCCTTTGCCTTGCCCAGGAAGCGGTCAGTAATCAATTGTTTGTGTATTTGCCGCTAGGCTTACATAAAACTTTACAAAAAAGCTTTGTTTATGAAGTTCAAAATAGGGAAGAAGAGCGAGTCTTGGTGCGTTTTTGCACCTCATGGGCAACGACGGAAGAAGAGTTGGAAGCTGTCCTCAAGGCCTGCTCGGAAGCACAAGCAGAATAAGGATACTTGAGTATATAACTGAGAAGGCTATAGACCAAGATATCGTGAGGAAGAAGAGGAGAAAAAATGAACGAGAGAGAAAAAGTATTTGTTTTTGACCACCCCTTAATTCAGCATAAAGTGTCAAAACTTCGCGACAAGAATACCAGTTCCAAGGAATTTCGCGAGTTGGTCAGTGAGGTCTCTATGCTGATGGCCTATGAAGTAACACGTGACTTGCCGTTACAGGAAATTGAAGTGGAAACCCCCATAGCAAAAACAAAAGCCTATGAAATAGCCGGTAAAAAAATGGCCCTGGTACCGATTCTTCGAGCCGGCCTGGGCATGGTCGATGCCTGGCTTAATGTAGTTCCTAATGCAAAGGTGGGTCATATTGGTGTGTATCGCGATCCGGAGACTCTTGAAGCGATTGAATATTACTGCAAGTTGCCTGAGGATATTGAACAGAGAGAGGTCTACCTGCTTGACCCCATGCTCGCCACGGGAAATTCCGGTGTAGCCTGCCTTGAACGACTCAAGAAACGCGGTGTCGGAACAGTTAAGTTTATCTGTATTATTGCCTCCACTCAAGGTGTTAGCGCTTTGCGAAAGGCCCATCCGGAAGTGCCCATTTACTGCGCTGCTCTTGATAGCGAATTAGACGCCCAATCCTATATTGTACCGGGGCTTGGTGATGCGGGCGATAGGCTTTTCGGCACAAAATAGACGGCTTACCCTTCCCTTACCTAATTTGATGGAACTCAAGCAAACTTTTTCCCAGTTTCAAGACACAACGACTGGGAAGAAGTTTTCGCTCGTGTCTTTCCAGCCTCCTTCCATCAACAAAGCTGCCGTTCAGCGAAAACAGGTCTTGGGCAAAATAATTGCCCTTTTCCTGACTGATCAATAAATGCTTTCGCCCTACCCACGGGTCCTTTAAGCAGCAGTCCGAAAAGGCGGAATCGCGCCCGATGATGAACTCATCTTCAAGTATCAGGGCCAGTCTTTTCCGTCTCTTTTCTTTTGCGTTAATTCCCGGATATAATTCCGCAAGAGCTGACTTGCCTAGCGGAAGAGGCAGTTTGCTTGTTGTTTCGAGCGGTTTACGGAAGTCCTTTTGCTCCCGGTATGCTCCGGGATGCCTTAAGCGAGAAAGCCTGCCGGTGTGTTCTTCAAGCTGCTTTGGAAAGCGACTTCGGCCAGAGGCCCTATTGGCATAACTCTGATTTAAATCTTGCTTTTTATCCTTTTCCAGATAGGATTGGTAAATTTGTTTGAGTTCAAGATATTTTCCCTCGCCGCTTAGCTGGCGGCCGAGGTCGGCCAATTCTTTTTGAACTTGATAGTAATGTTGCCATTCCTGCCAAAAATCAGGGTAGATCCTATCTTCCGGAAGGCGGATTGCCTCTGCTTCCCCCAGGGGTAAAATGGGAAAGCAGAGGCGCCCCTTATCGATGACAATGAGCTTGAGCGAGAGAAAATAAAATGAGGGCCGCAAGAAGCGTTTTTTAGCATCGTCAAATGCCTGTAAAACAGGAAGAATCCGCAAAAGTCCCAGTTTTTGCCTTCGCAAAGCACCCTTATCTAAAGTGAAGATGCTCTTTGCCCGAGGGGGAATCCGCAATTCGATATAGCGTTCAGCGTTTTGCATAAGATAGCGAACAGGGAGAGCTTGCGGAATCATCCCGCTCTTTAAAAGCTCAAGTTCGTACTTTGTAAGCCCGGCCCGGGGCAAAATACGATAGCGAATCACATTCCTTTTTTGCTTCTGCATGCTGTTTAGCCAATTTCATCGAGAATGGAGCTGTCAAAAACACGTGACATCAGCTCACTTGCAAAGGAGGTGATTTGTTCTCTGAAAATGAGGGCAACAGCCAGTAAAACGGCAATAATGATGACAATCTCCAAGGTCCCCAGCCCCTCGG
The DNA here is from genome assembly GCA_023622515.1 of Bacillota bacterium. GTDB lineage: Bacteria > Bacillota > Clostridia > Saccharofermentanales > DTU023 > SFFI01. Next base: position 13,013 of record JAMNZB010000050.1, read on the forward strand.
GCTGCCTTAATTTTTGCTTAAAGTCTTCCCAAAAGCCTTTCTCATTCCCTGCAGGGAAGTGCCTTTTGCGCAAGGGGGGATATTGCCGGTGCAAGATGCTGTCATGATTTTTCTCTGTGTGCTGGTCGGGTCTTTTTACTTTTTTTAACATAGGAGCCTCTTTCTACTTGTAGCCTCATATCAGGAAGGGCTACATATTGATTTGAATAATTGCCGGCAAGGCAGCAATGGCCATGACGAGCAAGAGTTCATAACTTATGGGTAAGAGTAAGCTGAGCCCTCTTTTGGCCAGGATTTCATGCATATTATTGCGATAGTTATCGGTGCTGCGGAGGGCTTGCACTCTCATCATTTGCACCTGGTCATCAGAGCCCTCACGGGCATAGCGGGTCATAAGATGAAGGGTTTGGGCTATGTCGGACTGGAAGCGGCGATGGGCAAGATTTTCCAGGGCTTTGTCGGCCGGCATTCCACTCTCCAAGCTTTCTTGCAGAAGGGCTAAATCGAAGCTAAGGAGCGAGCGATTGGCTTTTTTGCTTTTACCTTTTTTTGTGTTTTTTAGCCTCCGCAAACTTCTTTGCCTTGTTTTTTCGGGCTTTCTTGAAGGTCTTGAAGACTTGCCTTTGTCCTGCCCTCCATCTTCCGGTCTCTTTTCGCGAAAGGATAGGAGGCAAAGACGTAAGGCCCGGTCCAGGCTGAGGCCACTTTCCAAAAGGATGCTAAGTAAATTTAGGAGATCAGGATATTCCATGATTTCAGCCTGCTTGATTTTGTTCATACTGTCCCTAAGCCTGGCGTCAGGCAGAAAGAAAAAGAGAAAGGGAAGCAATAGGAAAAAGGGAGGCAGGGGACTTAGGAGAAAAACAAAAAAGGGAAGGAGGAAAAAACAGCATTTTGTAGCGCAAAAATCCTCAAGCAGGCCTAGCCTTTTCGGCTCAAAATAGTGGAGAGTTCGTCTTATTTTTTCTATAGAAGAGGAACCATAAATCCTTTCACAAAGGCGGGTTGCCAGAGGCGCAAAGCCTGTAGTTCGGAAAGACAGGAGATAAAGCTTGGGAAAATTAATACGATATTCTCGCTTGCTAAGCATAGAGAGCGACATATATAAGCCGAAGCTGCTTAAGACAAGGAGCAGGGCCTCCAGAAGGGGGAGATAGGCAAAATCGGCGATAGGGACCAGATAGTTGCTGCGGCCGATAAGGAGGGCCATGATGAAGGGCATCAAACTCATGATAAAAGCCTCCATTAAGCTTGCGCTCTGCTTTGCCTTAATTTCTGAATAGAGCTCAAGATTTTTCTGCAAGCTGTCCCTTTGCAACTGGAGGAAAAGACTATAGTTGCCGCCAAGTTCGAGAATACTTGGCAGAACATAGGCAAAAGTTTGAATGCTTTTATGGGGAAAGGCAGAAGCGAATAGTGCCAGGCTGCTGCGCAAATCGAGGCCGGAGTAAACCGCTAGTGATAGCCGGTGAATTTGCCTGTACATCCTGCTATTCTCTTCTAATTCCCGTGCCAGCTTTTCTTTTGCCTTAATCAGGCTGAGTTCCAGGTTGCCGCCACTAGTGACCCGGCTGGATAAATAGCTGATAAATTGGGCAAATTCCTGCTCTTCCCTCTCATAGTTCTTTCGTGCCATGATTTTTTCCAGGGCCTTGGAAAAAAGATAAAAAATCAGGGGGAAGAGGACGACGATATAGCGACTCGCTCGCGGGAAGATAAAAAATGCCAGACTGCTTAAGAGAATGCTCATAAAAATGTTCATGACAGGGGCACTCCTTTTGCCGGCGCTTCCCGCCTTTGGACTTGTGCAGTTATGCCTGCGGACTCTTCTTGCGAAACAGGAATTTCCGGCTTCTTCCCGAGGCCGCTTCCGAAAAAGGGGACAAGCATATCTTCCGCGTTACGTACATAGAGCTTTTGCAGGAAAAAGTTGCCATCCGGCTTGACTTTTGGGGCGACGATGGAGTGGACCCGGCGCTTCCCCGAGTTGAGCCTTTCCAAATGAACGATCAGGTCAATGGCGGAGTAAAGCATCCGTAAAACAGCCTTCCAAGGAAGCTCCAAGCGGAGCAGGAGCAAGAGGGCAAGGCGGTCCAGCATGTCTTCAGGGCTGTTGGCATGGCCTGAGGACATGGAGCCCGGGTGACCGGTCCGCATGGCTTCAATCATGGCATAGGCCTCGCTGCCACGAACTTCGCCCACGATAATACGGTCGGGACGCAAGCGAAGAGCTGTCCGAATGAGTTGTTCCAAGCTGAGTTCACCTTTCCCGTCAGGACCGGCCTCCCGAGCTTCCAGACGGAGCAGGTTTGACACCCCTTGCAAATCCAGCTCGGCGGTATCCTCTATAGTCACGACCCGGGATTCTTTAGGAATGGCTGCAGAAAGGGCATTAAGAAAGCTTGTCTTGCCGCTGCCGGTTCCGCCGCTGATGAAAATATTCTTCTTCTCCTTTACCTGGCCGGAAAGAAATTTTGCCGCCTGCCTCGTTAAGCTATCCCTGTATACTAACTCCTTCAAACTTGGCTTAAAACTTGTAAAGCGGCGGATGGATAGGGCCGCCCCGTCAGGACTTGCCGGCGGCAGGATGGCTTGCAGGCGGGAACCGTCCTCAAAACGCAGACTGCCAAGAGGTTTTTGCTCGCTGATATTGCGGTTTGCTCTGCCGAAACAACGGAAAATCATGCGCAGCAGATGCTCTTCCGAGTCAAACTGCATGGGTGATTTTTCCAGTCTCCCTTCGCGTTCAATGAAAATATTTTTCGCCCCGTTTACCATGATTTCACTAATGTTTTTGTCCCTAAAAAGTTCTTCCAGGATATCCAGGCCGCGCATGGTGTGGAAAAGGCTTTCACTTAGTTTTTGCTTTCCTTCAAGACTTATGGCCTCCCCTTCATACTCTTCCGCAATAAATTCAGCCAGCTTTGCTTTTAATTCAAGCTGCCCCAGACCTTCTAAGCCGGGATAACGGTTTAGGGCTTTCGCGATGAGCGCTTGACGCTCCTTGTATGTGGTTTGCAGAAAAGTCATGCCTTCTTCCTCCTCTGATCGTGTAAAGCATAGGGGTCCATCTCGCTAAAAAGGGTATGTTCAGGGAGGTTGTGAATTAAGATTTGAATTTCTCTTCTTGCTGATTTAGAGGCGTAATCCTGTCCTTGCGGTATTTCCCCAACGAAAACATCGGCAAATTTAGCCAGATAGCCAAGGTCTTTCAGGGGGATTTGGGCAAATTCCAAAAGGCCTAAAGAGGGGGTGCTTCTGGTGCGGATAAATTTTTGAAAAAGGCTTAATATCTGGCGCTGGGTCTCTCTTCCGGCAAGCATCAGGTCTTCCGCCCGTCCGCCGGTTCGTAAAGCATAGAAGCCCTCCGCCTGCATTTGAAAGCAGGGGCCCAGGCCGCTATGGTCGGCTCTTGCGCCGCTTTTCAGGAGCAGTAAAAGCGAAGAAAGTTCCGGCCCTTGTGCAAACTCAAGAGGGGGACTAACCAGATAGGAGGGTAAAAAGGGAAAGTAATATAAAGGGTTGCCTAATTTTCCCTGCTGGCGGATAAAATTTTGCATCCATAAATAGCGGATACGGGGGGAAAAGCTATAGGTAAAAATAAGGGGTTTTATGCTGACCCCGTCGGGTGCAGCTTGAAGGAGGGCTTGCTCAACAAGGCGGAGGATTTCATCACTGCGCATACCTTGAACAATCAGATCCTTTTTTAAGGGTTTCCGCCTCTTGGACTTTTCCAAGATATTCTGGCCAAGCAGGAGTTTTCTAATCTCGGGACTTAAGAGAAAATTATCCGCGAGAATGATAAGGTCGGGAAATTCTTCTGCAAGAAGAAGGGCAAGGACTCTTTTCTCATCGCCCGCAAGATATGTTTTTATTGTCCTTTGGGGGTGTTTGGCCAGGATTTGAGCTACTTGCCCGGCATAAGCGAGGTCAGGGTCAAAAATGAGGACCGTCTCTACCCTTGTCTGACGGCTTTTCTTTCTGTGCTCTCTGTATCTCATGCTTTCCCTCTCCTTTCCTAAGTCTGCCTTTAGTCTAAGGGGATTTTTCCGTAAGAAGCGGGGAAAGATTGGTCAAAAGCCCACAAATGCCGACAAATTGTCGAAAGAAGGGGGAGAAAAGACAGGTAGGATAAGTCTTTAGCTTGCCTGCTGATTTTATTGGTGATAGGATAAAAAAGCTTTTAATTATAGCTGTTTCAACGAGATGCCTTTGTGCCTATCATAAGCTTGGATGATAATTCACTATATGTAAGATATTTAGAAAAGAGGAAGGTAAATGGAAAAAAGAAAACTTGAATATATTACTGCAGAATCTGTTACAGAAGGGCATCCCGATAAGGTTTGCGACCAAATTGCGGATGCGATTTTAGATGATATTTTGAGTAAAGACCCTGAAGCCAGGGTGGCTTGTGAGGTTGTGGCTACAACCGGCTTTGTCCTGGTTATGGGGGAAATCACCACAACGGCCTATTCCGATATTCCCTCTGTTGCCCGGGAAACAATCCGCCAAATCGGCTATACGGATAATACCCAGGGTTTTAATAGCGAAACCTGTGCCGTAGTCAGTGCTATTAATGAACAATCAGCGGATATTGCCATGGGGGTAAATGAAGCTCTTGAGTCAAGGCGCGGCACAACGGATAAAACGCTCGGTGCCGGTGACCAAGGGATTATGTTCGGCTATGCCTGCCGTGATACGGAAGAATATATGCCCCTGCCTATTTACCTGGCCCATCGGATTTGTAAGCAACTTGCTGATGTGCGCAAGTCGGGTGAAGCAAAAAGCTTCCAGCCTGACGGAAAGGCCCAGGTGACGGTCTGCTATGAAAATGGACAGCCCCAATACGTTGATACGGTTGTTGTTTCTACCCAGCATCTTGCCGATGCCGGCTTGGAAGAGGTGGAGAAAGAAGTCAAGGAACTTGTCCTGGCCAGAGTGCTTCCTAAAGAGCTGGTCCGTGAGGATACCAAGATTTATATCAACCCGACCGGACGTTTTGTTATCGGTGGCCCCCAGGGGGATTCAGGGCTAACCGGGCGGAAAATTATTGTGGATACCTATGGAGGATTTTCCCGCCATGGTGGTGGCGCTTTTTCCGGAAAGGATCCGACAAAGGTAGACCGGTCTGCTTCCTATGCTGCCCGCCATGTGGCTAAAAACCTGGTTGCTGCAGGCCTTGCGGATAAGGTAGAACTCCTTGTTGCCTATGCCATTGGTATTGCCGAACCGGTTTCCATCGATTTAGAGACCTTCGGTACGGCCAGGATTCCGGAGGAAGACATGATTCAACTTGTTCGCAAGCACTTTGACCTTCGCCCTCAAGCGATCATTGAGAAATTTGACCTGCGCCGGCCGATTTATGGTAAAACAGCATGTTACGGTCACTTTGGCCGCTCTGATTTAGAATTGCCCTGGGAACGCCTTGATGCTGTTGATGTATTGAGGAAAGAAGCGGGTCTCTAGTGCTTCCCGCCCCCTTAAACAACATTACTTCTTTCCTGTCAGCTTTATTAAAACAATTCCTCGATTCTCAGAACTGTCTTTTTTGTAAGGCTTCAAGCATACGCCCAAAGACAGTTCTTGAGGAGCGGGGGGCCTTTGCTGAACTCGAAGGCTATCTTTGCCGTGCCTGTGCCGGCAAGTTGCCTTTTGATACAGACTCCTGGCAGCCCCTTCCGGAAAGTCATTTGCAGTATAGTAATGTTTTTCATTATGAGGGAAAAATTAAAGAGGCCCTCCTAGGCCTGAAATTTCAAGAGGAGCGTATCTTTGCAGAACTTTTTGCCCTCTTTGCCGCCTTCAAAATAGAAAGTATGGCCTATTATCCTCGTGCCATTGTTCCCTTGCCCCTTCCTCCTTCCCGCCTGCGTGAAAGGGGCTATAACCAGAGTGAAGAAATTGCTCAAGCTTTAGGGCGACGTCTGGGTATTCGGGTGGTAAGCGATTTGCTCAAAAAAAGAGAGGGAACTCGGCCGCAAACGGAAATGCAGGGGTTTCCGGCCCGCCGGGAAAATATTAAAGCTGCCTTCTTCCTTCAGCTATCAGAAGAGAATCGTTCCCTTTTGGGTCGGCCCCTTTTGCTCCTGGACGACATTTTAACCAGTGGGGCCACGGTAAAGGAGGCGGGGAAAACTCTGGAAAAAGGAGGGTTTCCTGTCAGAATTATGACAATTGCAAGACAAGGCTTTAATAAAAAGCAGAAATACGGTATTATTTAGATACCTGGAATGCAAGAGCAACTTCATTTTTGAACCTACATGAAATAAACGGGAGTTCGCGTCGAAGTGGAATACAGTCAGGCCCGACCAGGGGAAGGCTTAAGACCACCGCGGGGCACCCACCTTGCTAATAGCGAGGTTTCAGAAAGAAGGGCCGCATTCCAGGTTTTTTATACGAAAGGAGATTTTTATGCACCTATTTAATGATCTGACTCGTACAAAAGAAAAATTAACCCCTCAAGTTGAGGGTGAATATAAGATTTATGTTTGCGGGCCCACGGTTTATGACTTTTTCCATCTGGGGAATGCCAGGCCTTTTATCGTTTACGACACTTTACGCCGTTACCTTGAGTACCGGGGCAACAAGGTTTTGTATGTACAAAATTTTACGGATATAGATGATAAGGTTATTAACCGGGCAAAGGAAGAGAACATCAGTTGCCAAGAACTGGCGGAAGCCATGATTGCAGAATATTTTACCGATGCCGATGGGCTCAATATTAAACGGGCCACTGTCCACCCCCGGGCCACAGAATGTATGGACGATATTATTGATATGATCCGGGTTCTGGAAGACAAAGGCTATACCTATGTCTTGGATGATGGGGTATATTTTGAGACCGGTAAATATGCGGACTATGGGAAACTCTCAAAACGAGACTTTGCCGGCCAGGAAGAGCAAGAGCGGGTAAAACACAATGAAGCCAAGCGTAACCCCAGCGATTTTGTCCTTTGGAAGTTCAAAAAAGAGGGGGAGCCCGCCTGGGAATCGCCCTGGGGCGAAGGTCGTCCGGGCTGGCACATCGAGTGCTCGGCAATGAACAAACGTTTCTTGGGTGATACGGTGGATATCCATGGCGGAGGCCAGGATTTAATATTCCCCCACCATGAGAATGAAATTGCCCAAAGTGAGGCGGCCAACGAAAAAACCTTTGTCCGCTATTGGGTGCATAACGGCTTTGTTAATGTAGACAACGAAAAAATGGCTAAGTCGGAGGGCAACTTTTTTACCGTTCGTGACTTATCTAAGCAATATCCCTATTCCGTCTTACGCTTTTTTATGTTGCAGGCCCATTACCGGATGCCCATAAACTTTACCAAAGAGCTGCTGGACGCTGCTGAAAATGGCTGGAAGAGGATCCAAAACTTTGCCTCAAATCTTAGCTTTTTGCTTGGTCAAGAGGAGAAAACGGCGACTATAGCTGATGCTGACCTGAGCGAGCTTTGTGAAAGAACAAAGCAGGCCTTTGAGGAAGGGATGAATGATGACCTTAATACGGCTGATGCCTTTGCGGCCGTTTTTAGCTTGGTCCGCGAAGTGAACAGCCTGCTTGCCGGCCACACCTTTAGCCATAAAGCCCTCCGGGAAGTTCTGGATATTACTCTGCTTTTACTTGATGTCCTGGGCCTTGACCCTCTGGAAAAGACGGAGGAAGAGATCCCCTCCGATATTTTACAAATGGCAGAAGAACGTAGTTTGGCCAAAAAAGCGAGGGATTTTGCCAAGGCCGACCGGCTCCGGGAGGAAATAATCAAGCGGGGCTGGCGTGTGGATGACACGGCGGACGGGACGAGGCTGACCAGAAGCGAATGATCGAAGAAAAGTGTTTTCAGAAAGAAGCCTTGAGTCATGAGGAGCTGGTCCAAATCCCGGTATCTGCCCTTGCCTATTTAGGGGATGCCGTTTATGAGCTCTATGTTCGCGAGCGCCTGCTAAAGCAAGCCGGCTGCCAATCCGGCTCTCTTTTTAAGGCCTCCTTAAAATTTGTGGAAGCAAAAGGACAAGCGGCAATTCTTGACTATCTTTTACCGGAGCTTACCGAAGAAGAAAGGGACGTGTCCCGCAGGGCAAGAAACCATGTGCCCCACTCCCGCCCCCGCAACAGCGATCCGCTTAGTTATAGGAAGGCCAGCGCCCTGGAGGCCCTTTGTGCCTGGCTCTGGCTAGGAGGACAAAAGGAGCGGCTGGAGGAATTGCTGGAGCGAGCCTTCGCCTATATTGAAAAACTGGAAACCGAGGAAAGCAATGCCCAAGAGGAAATCTAGGAGAGCAGGAATGGCTAAAATAGAGGAAAATTATATTTTTGGCAGAAATCCGGTAAAAGAAGCCATTCTTGCCGGACGTGAGATCAATAAGGCTTGGATTTTAGACCGCCAAGAGGGTCGCTCCAGAGACAAACGCTTGCAAGAGCTGGAAAGGCTAATTAAAGACCGCGGACTAATCCTCAATTACACTAGCCGGTCTGCGCTGGATAAA
>JAMNZB010000043.1 GCA_023622515.1 Bacillota bacterium
TCCCGCTGGAGGGCATTAATCAGATCTTTTGTGATAAAAGGAATAAAACATTCCACAACAACTTCCGTTGCTATTAAGAGTATGGAATAAGCCGAAGCCTTCTTATACTCTCGGACACTCTTAATCAATCGGCTAAACATCTGGTAAAACTCTCCCCTGCCTGCTGCGACTTCTGTCTGCACTAGTCTCTTTCTATGTTTGGCTCATTACTGCTTAAACAATTTAAGTTCTTATTGTAACCTAACTTATTGTAACCTAGCTATTATACCCCATCTTTTACTTTCTGCTTTTTCCTTCTTTCTGTAACTGTCTGTATCTATATCTCTGCATCTGTTGTATCTCTAGCTGTATCTATAGCTGTATCCACAATGGTTATTATAAATAATAGTCATTCATGAAAAGTCGGCAGGCCCGGTCAGCGGACTCCCTCACTTATACTCTGCCTTCTTTTTTCGGATATGCATTCTGTAAGCAGCCCTTGCCCTTTGGCAAGCAAGGCTTGCTCTTTTTCCAAAGGCCTTAGCTTGTTTGTTTGTTGTTCCGGCCGTATACTTTTTCCGAACCTTCTCAAATCGGATATATCTGGAGAAGCAAACGCTGTTAACTAGAGATGAAGGAAAAGAAATCTAAGAAACAAACCGGGAGGACGGGGATGAAACTGGGAGATAAAAGATGAAACTGGGAGATAAAATATATAATTTACGGAAGAAAAAGGGCCTGTCTCAGGTTGACCTTGCCGATAAGCTTGGGGTTTCAAGGCAGTCCGTTTCCAACTGGGAAACCGGCTCCTCGAATCCGGAAATCGGCAAACTTTCACCGCTGGCCCAAGCGCTGGGGGTTACGGTCGATTTCTTACTTGATGAGACAGTCGATTTTTCTGAGGCTGATTCTGATGGAGCCAATAATAAGTTTGAGACTTTTTCAGACCGGCCTGAAGGGCCATTTAGAAGCTATGAAGAAGGCAAGACCTATCCGGATTGGCTGGACAATCTGCCCACCAGTCTAGCCGGTTTTATAAGGCGCTACGGCTGGCTTGCCGGTATGTATATCGCCCTTACAGGTCTTGCTTTCAGCATCTTCGGCCTTATAGGAAGGGCCCTGGTAAGTTCCTTCTTTTCCCTATCTGTATCGTCCTTTGACGGAATAAGTGAAATAAGTAGGGATGGCCTTATCGTAACGGGAGATATTCCTCCTGAAGTATTGAAGGAAGCCGGCATAGGCCTAGCTAGTGGGCCGGAGAAATTTATGGCTATCATTCCTAATGCCGCCCTCATCATCGGCCTTATCTTAATTATTGGCGGCCTTATTCTGGCCTACCTGCTCAAGACTTGGGCCAAGAAAAAATAAAACTCCCTTCCGCGAAAATCCCTAAGCCCTAGTTCCTCTTCCTCTTATAAAGGCCAAGGCCTCCTAAGGCCGACCCGGCCACTAGGGACAGGAGGGAGAATACTTCTGTCGATATTGCACCGGTAGCCGGTAATATTGATGATTTTACCGGAACAGGAGGTAAGTCAGGGGCACTCATTTCTCTTGGCATGCCGGAAAGGTCCAAAAGCTTGCTCGGACTGCTATGTTGGCTTTCTACTTCCGGTCCTCCTTGATAATCCGGATGCGCCGGAAGTGTAGGATCACCGGCGGCCGGACCTGTACCCTGACTTTCACTTGGAGCTGTGGTTGCTGTTGACGTTTGAGGGTCACTTGGGGCTGTGGTTGTTGTTGACGTTTGAGGGTCACTTGGGGCTGGGGTTGGCGTTGTTGTTTTCGTATAGCTTGGCCTGATTGTGGTATCTTCAGTAATATTTTTACCATCATGATCCCACTCACCGGTATAGCCCGCTTTTCCAGGAACCTCTGGCGGCCTGGCATCGTGACCACTTTCAATCATTTGTTTTTCAAGCTCCTGATCTTGCTCATTTAGATAACGTACAGAAAAAATATCAGGATAACTTAAGTTAACGGTCACATACATTGACTCATCCCCATACGTATTTGGAGCTTGACTATTTAAGTTCACATCATATTCGTAGACAAAGTGATTCAAGGGCTGATAACCACTCAACCCTACCGAGACCACTCCTTCAGAATAACTGCCATCATAATCCGAAAGACCGTCGTTAAGAGGACCTACTATACGTATGATCCGGTTAGCTTCAACCCCGGTAAATGAGCTTAAGTCAAATAAGTAACGTTCATTGACGGAATCAAAAGTAGCTTGTAATTCTGCCGATTGTCCACCCAGGTGCCAATTCCATAACTTACTTTGACTATCCAGATCCAGGCTGGTCAAGTGGTTTCTATAACAGGAGAATTGCTCCAACTCTGTATTTCGACTTAGATCAAGGCTCGTCAATTCATTTACCTCACAATATAATCCTTTTAACTTCGGATTTCGACTTAGATTCAGGTCAGGCAATTGGTTACTATGGCAATTCAACGAGTTCAGCTCCGGATTCCCGCTTAGGTCCAGGCTTGTCAATTTATTTTCAAAACAAAGCAAGGTCTCCAACTTCGAGTTTTGAGTCAAGTTAAGACTAACCAGTGAATTCCGATCACAATCTAAATAGGTCAATTCCGGATTCCTACTCAAATCCAAACTAGTCAATTGATTCTCACAACAATTTAACCACTCCAATTTAGTGAAATACTCTATTCCCTGGAGATCGGAAATGTTGCACCTTCGGCAATCCATCTCTGTCACAGCAAGTTCTGCAGGATTTAAGAAACTATCACCATCCTTGTCATGATAGTTTTTTTAAAACTCCCTAAAATTAGGATCTTTGAAGTTGTCCGCACTGATTACCAGCCATCCCGCCGGCGTAGCTTGGACGGAGAGTGTCGATAGGAAAAAAAATGCTAGAAAAGATAATACAAGTAGAATACCAAGTATTCTTTCTCTTCTTTTCGTCATATGAGCCTCCTTATTCGGATGAAAACGGTTTATCAATTAACAAGATTTAAGTGCTAATTAATAATTGTCTTCTTAATATTACTTAATAATCATTTAAATTTCTACTAAATTTCTACAAAAATGAAACAATTCGGAAAACTTGATTTTTAATGCAAAAATCTATCCCACCTAGACCGCTTGAGAATAGATACCGCTCTCTTATTGGCCCCTAGAGCTGACAGGCCGGATATCCTAAGAGATTTTTCAAGATATCTTAAGATAAGGTATACTACAGAGGATATGTTTATCTTTGCCTTTGAACAGGCTCTACAGGAGGTCAGTATGTCGAGAGTAGTTGTTGTATCCGGTGGCTCAAGTGGAATCGGCCTTGTCACTTGTGAGCTTTTTGCCAAGAAGGGGGATAAGGTCTACGAGCTTTCCCGGTCCGGGAAAAGCAGGCCGGGCATTACCCATCTGGACTGTGACATGCGGAGGCCCCAGGAAGTCAAGGAGGCCATAGACACTATTTTGTCACTGGAAAAACGAATTGATATCTGTATCAGTAATGCCGGATTCGGTATTTCCGGTACCGTGGAATGCACGCCTGACGAGATGGCCGTGGCCCAAATGGATGTCAATTTCCATGGTACAGAACGCCTGGCCAGGGCCGTTATTCCTGCCCTCAAAGAGAGCCGGGGCATGTTCATGGCCGTATCTTCCGTAGCCGGTACGATCCCAATCCCCTTTCAGGCCTACTATTCTGCTTCCAAGGCCGCCATGCAAAGTCTCTTACTGGCCATGGCTAATGAGCTCCGCCCCTTCGGTATCAGGGTCGTTTGCCTCCAGCCCGGTGACCTCTCCACCAACTTTACCGACAAACGGATTGCCAATACGAAAGAGGCGGAAGACTATGGGGATACTGTCAGCCGTTCTGTTCAGAAGATGGAAGCCGATGAAAGAAAGGGCGGGTCACCACTTATTGTTGCCAGGCGCCTGCTTAAAGTTTCCGAACAAAAGAGCCCCAAACCCCTACAGGGACTAGGCTGGTTCTACCGGTCCGCCTTAGTCTTATGGAAGCTCTTGCCGGTAAGACTGGCCAACTACCTGGTGGGCAAGGTCTACGCTTCTTAAAAAGTCCGGCTCCCCAAAAAAGGCTCTAGAAAGCCATAAATCCTGCTTTTTCCAAAAAAATGAAGGCTAGCTTTGAACTCCTTTAAAAATCCGGTATGGGCGGTGGATTTTCTGCTGCATAGCGGAAAACTTCTTCAATGATATTGGCCGCCTCATGGAGCAAATCCTCGTCCATTGTCGCTGTGTAGCTGGTGCGCAAGAGGCACTCCCCGTCTCGTACTGCCGGAGGCAAGACAGGGTTGACATAAACCCCGGCTTCCAGGAGCAATTTGGCAACATAAAGCGTATTCACCTGTGAGTAGGTCATGAGGGGAATAATGGGGATGATATCGTTGTTACTCTCCCGAATTTGGACATGGGGCTTGTCGGCCAAAATCGCCTTCATCGTTCTGGTGATTTTCTGCAAGTCATGGACCATTCCGGGATTTTCCCGCAAGATATGCAAAGCTTCATTGGCTGCCGCTATTTGCCCGGGCGGCACACTGGCACTGAAGATAAAGGGTCGGGCTGTGTGTTTAATATAGTCAATAACGGCGGCATCCCCGGCAACACAACCGCCCAGGGAGGCGTAACTCTTAGAGAAGGTATTCATAATGAGGTCTACTTCATCAACCAGGCCGAAATGTTCCGCCGTACCGGCCCCTGTTTTACCTAAAACCCCTAAAGCATGAGCGTCATCAACCAGGAGGCCGGCCCCGTATTTCTTGGCCAGGTCAACAATTTTCGGTAAATTACAGATTTCACCCTCCATGCTGAAGACGCCGTCCGTAATAATCAGGATGCCCCCCTTCGTCTTTTCAATTTGCTCGCTGCAAAAAATCAAAAGGCGCTCTAAGTCCACCATGTTATCATGGGCATACTTCATCGTCTTGGCAAAACTCAGCCTGGACCCGTCTACTATGCTGGCGTGGTTTAAGGAATCGGATAAGATAAAGTCACCACGTCTGCCAATAGCGGATATTATGGACAGGTTGGACTGAAAGCCGGTCGAAAAGGATAAAACCGCTTCTTTTTGCAAGAATTCGGCCTGTTCCTTTTCGAACTTTGTATGTAAATCCAGGGTTCCGTTGAGAAACCTTGAGCCCGTGCAGCCACTGCCATACTTGTCTATTGCTGCCTTAGCCGCCTCTTTTACCCTGGCATTATTGGCTAAACCTAAATAGTTGTTTGAACCGAGCATGATGGTGCGTCTTCCTTTAATTGTAACGACGTTACCCTGTCCGGTCGTCAGTTCATGAAAATAGGGATAGACACCCATGGCGCGTGCCTTCCCTACCCTGGTCTCCTCATAACATTTATCAAAAATACTCATATTACAAATGCTCCTTTCCGGTTTTAAGGCAGCTAAAATATTTATGTTAAGGCTGGCTTTAGAGTACTGGCAGTTATTAAAACTGTCAACATCCATCAAGTAATTATACTATGTAAATATAGATTATAGAAGTGTCCATTCACATCTAAGCCGGCCTGCTAAGTGCCGGGAAAGACATTTTATAATTGTCTACATCAGGACCTTATCGGCCCTTAGGAAAGCGATACACCCGAATAGAGCTAATCATCAAAATGGCCAAGGAAAGGATTAGGAAAACACTAATTATCAGGAAGAAAGTCTTTTGGTCATAGGCAAAACTATTGGCGAGGAGAAAATGTAGGGCAAGAATACATCCTGCCGCCGTAATGGGCAAGCCAATAAAGTAGCCCGAAAAATTGCTCAAATTATATCGAACCAACCGCACAATACCACAGCTGACATAGGCTATCGCCACAGAAAAGACAAGAAGGTAGAAAAAACTATGCCGTTTGACTGCAAGCAAGCTACTCAATGCCAGAACCATGGGAGATACTCCAAAAGAAATAATATCTGCAAAGGAATCCAATTGTTTACCCGCCTCTGAAGTTGCCTTCATCTTTCTGGCCAGAGGGCCATCAAGAGCATCATAAAAGCAGGCGAAAAGAATTAAAACAGAGGCAATGATCCGAGTGCTTCGGCTATTGCAGCAAACACACAAAAAGCTGGCTACAAGCCCGAAAAGCAAGTTCAAAAAAGTAATGACATTCGGTAAATGCCGGCTTATTTTTGCTCTCTGCTTTTTAGAAGATAATTCTTGCTCTTCCATAAAAAGATACCTCCCATGCTTAGTAAAAGTACAAACCAGTAACTAACAAATCGGAAGATGAGGCTTAGGCCGATAGCGGTTTCGTAGGGGATGTGAAAAAGCGACATCAAAAGCACTGTCATACTACCCTCAAAGGCCAGGAGCCCTCCCGGGAAAATAGGCAAATTCCCTAGAAAATAGGAGACAAAGACCACAGCTAACAAATAAAAGAAGTTAACCGGTTTGAAATAGGAAACGAGAAGAAATAGTTTGGCCGGGTACAGGAACCAAACGCCAAAAGAAATTACAAATTGCCGGATAAATTCCTTGGGCTCAGACTTAAGTTTGATTACATGCCGGTTAAATCCTTCCAGCCATTTTTCTATTGCCCGCAAAACTTTTCCCTTAGTTTCTCTTTTAGACAGCCGGCTATATAGTCTTTCACTTCTCAAAAAGAAATAAAGGACGAGGTATAAGAAAAAAACAGCAAGGCCCAGGAGAAAAGCCCGTAGAAAAAAGGACTCTCCTGCCGCTATTTTAGAAAACACAAAGCAGCTCGAGCCAATAGCCAATACTAAGAAGCTGGAAACACTGAAAGCTTTTTGAATGGCAAGGAGGGAGAGGGCATCTTGATTGGAATAGCCCAACTCCTCCTTGAGAAAAACGACCCGCATAGCTTCTCCGCCAATCTTTGCCCCGGGACTTATGGCATCAAAAAAACTTTCCACGCAGTTTGCTGAAAAATGTGAGCCATAGTTGCCGGAAAGCGATAAACTTCCTGCAATCCTGTACCACTGGTAGGACAAGAGGGACTCCGTAACAAGCTGTAAGCCAAGGCAAAGGAGAAATAGCCCTAGCGGTATTTTCCGTATTGCCTCAAGAACCAATCTAAAGTCCGTCTTCTTGATAAGCCATACGAGAAGAAAAAAAGCCAGGATGTACACAAGCCACTTCAATTTTTTCTTATCTATCTTCATCGTTATTCTTAAAATTCGAATGTTTATTCAAGTATTCATTAAAATAAGCTAGGTTAAAATTATATTAGTGGTTCATAAACATCATGGTCTGGCCTGCATTTGTAAACAGGCTATGCTTTGCCGATTCCACCGCCCTATTACAATCCAGCCCTTTTTCGTACAACTTTCGGAAAATCTTTTTGGGAATCCGAACCAGAAAACGGGCATTTTCTTTAGCACTGGCCATTAGGCTGTTTAGGGTTTCTTCGAGGGGTGAGACCTGCATGGCCAGGTGGACGACAGAATAGTCTTGGCAAGAGGCCTTTTTGCCGTCACAGCAGACCACCTCAATCCCCGTAATGCCCCTCTCCGCCAAAAAGTGTCTTGCAGCCTCTACACAGCAGGGACACTGATCCACTACCGTAATCTTGGCACCGGTATACTCCCGCATTAAAATAGCTGTCATCGGGCAGAAACCACCACCAATACATAAAACCTTATCGGAACAGCAGATGCCGGCCAGACTTATTTCCCGCTTAACCAGAGGCTTATAGTAGGCAAGCATAAGCCTGTAAAGAAAGGAATTATTATGGGCACGCTCTTCCAGGTTTTGTGTAAATCTTGTAATAAGCATATGGTCATCCTTTAAAAGATGGCCATAAACAGATGGGCCAGTTGGTTGATTAATCCGCCAATTACGACAGCATTAAGGATCGTTCCGATAAAGATTAGGACAGAGGTTTTTAAATTAAACTCTTTCGTCAAGACACCAACAACTGAGAGGCAGGGCAGATAAAGCAAGCTGACCATGGCTCCCACGAACATCTGCAAGGGGGTCAGGTTCATGGCAAGCAGGGGCGCCACACTCATTTCACGACGGATAACCCCTAAGATTAAGGCCAGAGAAGCTTCGGCCGGCAGACCAAGCCATCCGGAAACAATGGGTTCAGCCGCCTTACTGAAGCCATCTAAAAGGCCGGCCTCAGTTAGTAAAGCCGCCAGGACAACAGCCAGGAGCATGGGGCCTTCCGCCTCGATTAAAAAGCTCTTCATCCTTGCCTTAAACTTAAGCCAAAAGGATCTCTTTTCCGGAATCAGCAAATTTGGTATTTCAAGCACCATGGGTTTTATCGTACCGGGAATAGTCTTGCTCAAGATTTTCGCGGCCAAGAAAAACAAAAGGAAAGTCGCCAAAATCAGCAAGAGAATCAGTGCAAAGGAATAATCACCTAATAGAGTAATCAAGGCTCCGGACTGGGAAATACAAGGAATAGTAAAGCAAATCAAAGTGGATACCACAAGCCGCTCCTTCTTCGTACTGGCCGTCCTGGTTCCGATAATGGCCGGTACCGCACAGCCAAAACCCAGCATGACATTAATCAAGCTACCCCCCTGAACACCAATCTTGCTCATCAGATTGTCAAACAAGACGGCAATTCTCGGCAGTAGGCCGGAGTCTTCCAAGAAGGCAAAGACCAGTTGGAAGAGTAAGACATAGGGGAGGATTAAGGCAATGATCCATTCAAATCCTATCCGGAAAATACCATACTCACCAATGAGAACCCCTGCCGGCACCCCGGAAAGTTTGAAAATGTCAATAAAGAGCCGCTCAAAGAAAGGAACAATAAGGTCATTAACCAGAGGCAAGAGGAAAACTGCCCTGAGCGCCTTACCAACACCGATAACAATGCCGATACTCAGCAAAATGATAAGGATGGCATACAAAATACCGGGCCAGGGCCTTAACAGTTGCTGGCCAAATTTATCCAGGATGTTAGCCTGTTTAGAACTGTAGCTGACAACCTTGTCAACAATCTCTTTTGCCCGCTTCCACAAGGCCTTCGTATCTGAAGGTGCAAGTTCAAAGTCGAAAGAGGATTTTTCAAAAGTGCCTGCAGAATCTGTTTTTAGGAAAAGCTCTTCCATGCTTTTCTCCAGCTCATCAAATCCTTTGCCCTTTACAGCAACGGTAGCAAGGACGGGAACGCCCAATTCCTCAGCAAGCAATTCGACATCTATTTCCTTCCCCTGCCTGCTTGCCACATCAACGAGATTCAGGGCACAAACAATCGGCTTGTTGTAGCGCCTGACTTCCAGGAAAAGCTTAATGCTGCCTTCCAAATCTGCAGCATTAAGAATAAAAAGTATGCCATCCGGGTCCTGTTCAAGGAATTGAATGGCAAGTTCTTCCGCCTCGTTACTGGATCTTAAAGAATAAGTACCGGGAACGTCTACCATCGTATATGGCTCTCCGGCAAGCTTAAAGTCGCCCTTCATATAGGATACGGTCGTACCCGCATAGTTAGAGCTAATTACGTGTATTTTTGTATAGTGGGTAAAGAATACAGATTTCCCTACATTGGGGGCACCCATCAGCAAGATTGTCTTGTGGTCCCTCATTAACTCCTGCACCTTCCGGTCAACCGGCTTTTTATCTGTTTTCCTCATACCCCCACCTCTTCAATAAGGATTTCTTCCGCCAAACCTTTACCTATGGCAATGCTTCTGGAACCCAAAGATATGGCAACCGGCCCGCCAAAGCGATAGCGACTCTCTATCTTCACCTGAGCCCCCGGGAAAATACCTATGCTCTCCAGTGTATTTTCTTCCGGCGTATCAACAATAGTGTAGCTACATCCATTTTGTGCGTTGTAAAGATTCATCTCCATGTTATATTTCCTCGCCTCTTAAATTTTGAAGAAGATAAGCGGCAGTTCTTGCAATTTGTCTTGCGCTTGTACTTGTAGGCATTTGCAAGACTTACGCTCCAACTTACAGCTTATGTTCATACCGGCTTTCGCCGCAAGCTCACTCGGATTAACACAACTCGCACCAAGTTAGCTTTTGCTAATTTAAGATTAATTCTTAATAGCGATTTTGTCAAATATAATTAGATATTTGTCAAATATAGTTAGGCAAAAGTAATCTGCATAATTATTTGCCGGGGTTGGGCAAAGAAACAAGACCTATAAAGGCTATAAAATTGTTTTAGGTCGTCACAAAAAAGGAGGAGATGCCTGAAAAGACACCTCCTAATATTTCACTTGCTTAATAATTGTAATCTTCGGAAACTAAATCTAAAAAACCATGACCTCATAGCCTTCCACAACAAAGGGGGCAACCCCGGCGTGGCCGTTCATGTCATCCAAGAAGGGGATACCGGAAGCTTGGTTTTCTTCATAAACACCCAACACCTTGGAACAGGCAAAACAAACACCCTCTATAGTTTGGTCTGCTTTTAGGCTTAGGTATAGTTTATTTTGATCAGTTTCCAATTCCCCAATCAGTGAACAGGCAGCCCCTTCGATAACAATCTTGACTTCGTGCCCTTGTTCTTTAAGTTGCTTGGCATTCATTAGGGCGTGCAGAAAACACATCTTCTTGCCTTCCATGGCATACATTAAAAACTTTTTTGTCATTTTGCTCCTCCTGTGACGCTATATTTCTTTTATCCCGGCCATCATAGCAAAAAACGGGGAAAGAATTCAGGAATAGATCAATTATGTATCCCATGATACAAGGCAAACAGACCGGGGAATGCTAGTACTCTTTATGTTTTGTCACTGCAATAGCAATTCTTTGTGAAATAAGCAGAAGGACTATGGTCGCTATAAGCACCAAGCCGGCCAGTAAATAATAGGAGGACTGGCTCATCTTTTGGATAGACATCTTAAGTTCATTCAGATATTCTCCCAAAGTACTCGTTCCCGCAAATAGAATGAAATAGGTGGCAATCATGACAACCCTGCCCATCTCTGCGCCAAATCTTAAGGTGAAGGGAATTTGGAAGCCACTGAGAAGGATTGGTATGGCAAAGCTTATGGCCCCCAGCAGAATTGTTACATCCCATTTTTCAAATTCCGAATAATAGACCGGCATGCTGGCAGCAAAGGCAATAATGGCGCATAAGATGGAGATAACATATTTACTTTTTACGTAAGTCTCTCTTGGTATAGGGCTTGTAAAAGCAAATTTAGGAAAGTCGCTTTCTCTTTCGTTCTCAATAGATATGGCCGTCAAGATAAAAGACATATAAACGAGTAGGAAAGGAATCATAATCACCATCTCTTTAACTAGAGCGATGGTAGAAACAATGACCATAACAGCCAGGGCTAACAGATAGCTCGATTTTGATGAAACAAAATCCTTATAAAGTAACGCTTTCATTCTTCTCTCCTTTAACAATGTAGACCATAATATCTTCAATAGCCGGTCTGGCCAGGTCAATTCCGGCCGGCATTAAGTCACGGATAACTAGCAGGTCTTGGCCAAAGGCGTGCCGGCGTCTACCAACTATCGCCTGGGGGTCAAGGATTTGTATGGTTTCGTGGTCGACTGAACATAGGGCATAACGCTCTACCAGTTCATCTTTTTCTTCCATAAACAAAATTTTGCCCTTGTGGAGGAAGGCAATGTAGTCAGCCGCCTTCTCCAAGTCTGATAGGATGTGGGAAGAGATCAGGATGCTATGCTTGTCGTCTTGCAAAAAGTCTAAAAGCAAGTCCAGGATTTCATCCCTAACAACCGGGTCCAGTCCGCTTGTTGCCTCATCAAGGATTAACAGCTCGGCTTGATGGGAAAGGGCCAGGGCCAAAGAAAGTTTCATCTTCATCCCGCGGGAAAGATTTTTAATTTTTTGCTCTCCGGGCAAGTCAAATTTCTTTATATACTCCTTGAATTGCTTCTCCTGCCAACTGGCAAAGGCCAATTGGCAAAAGTTCCCCGCTTCCTTGACTTTCATTTCGCCGGAAAGATGCAGGTCATCAAAGACCACCCCTATCCTGTTCATGAGCTCGGGGCCGTATTCTTTTATATCTTTCCCGAAAATCTTGATTTCACCGCTATCCGGATGGATAAGCCCCAGAATAGCCTTCAGTGTCGTGCTTTTTCCGGAGCCATTTTCTCCGATATAGCCGACCATACACCCCCTGGGAACAGAAAAATTCAAAGGACCCAGTGAAAATTTTTCATACTTCTTGGTTAAGTTTCGTATTTCAATAGCTTTATTCAACATTTTCAACTCCTCCCAAAGCCTCTAATATTTCCTGCAAATCCTCTAGTGTCAGTCCGGCAATTTTTGCTTGTTTCAGGGCCTCTTCTAAGGAATTTTCCACCTTTCTCAATTGTTCCTCCCGGATAAACTCCTTATTTTGCCCAGCGACAAAACTCCCCTTACCCTGCACCGAATTGATAAAGCCTTCCAGTTCCAGTTCGTCATAGGCGCGTTTTGTGGTGATTACACTGACCCGCAATTCTTTGGCCAGAAAGCGGATGGAAGGCAACTGCTCTTCCGCTTTTAACTTTCCGGAAATGATGGCCGCTTTAATCTGGTTTTTTATTTGCAAATAGATGGGATCACTACTGGCGTTACTTATTTGAATATTCACCTTGCCCTCCCTTCTGAAAAGTGTTCTCTTTGTAATTACTGTTTATATAGTATATGAACACATGTTAACTGTCAATCAATTTGCCAAATATTTTTACTCGCCGGGAAAAGTCTTGTCATGCCCAAAAATACAAGCTATTAGCACTTCCTAGACTTGATATGAACCCAGCTGCTTATCCTTAAGGCTTGACAAATGGCCTTTATGTTAGTATTTTAGCATTTATTAATATACTAAAACTTTAGAAGGATTACTTAGCATGAAGAAACAAAAAAGAAGGGCTGTAATTGCCCGGCATTGTGTGGCTTGCGGGGCTTGTATGAAGGAGTGCCCCACAGGAGCCTTGAGTATTCGCCAGGGTGTCATCGCAGAGGTTAATGATAAATGCCTTGCTTGCGGAAAATGTGTAATTGTTTGTCCGGCTAACGCCATCAGCCTAATCGTAAAGGAGGCCCCGCATGCCTAAGAAAAAGTGGAATGACTACCTCTGGATAGCAACAATTTGTTACTTCAGCTTAGGGATCTTTAATATTATTTTCGCCTGGCTCGGCATGATTTGCTTCATCACCCCCCTGCTCTTCGCCCTTATAAAAGGGGATAAGTCCTATTGCAACAAGTACTGCGGAAGAAGCCAGCTTCTCGATTTACTGGGAAGGAAACTTAAACTCTCTCGCAATAAGCCTACGCCTAAGTTCTTATATTCCCCTTACTTTCGTTATGGTTTTCTAATCTTTTTTATGACCATGTTCTCTTTGATGGTCTTTAATACCTACCAGGTATTCTCCGGAAAAGCTCTCCAAGAGTCCATTACCCTTCTTTGGACATTTCGCTTGCCCTGGACCTGGGCTAAGCTTTCCTCAGTTCCCCCATGGGTTGCCCAGTTTTCTTTCGGTTTCTTCAGCGTTATGTTAACCTCAACCATACTTGGCCTTGTCTCCATGCTCCTTTTTAAGCCAAGAAGCTGGTGCGCTTTTTGCCCGATGGGGAGCATGACCCAGGCCATCTGCAAATTAAAGGCCGGGAAGGATGACTAGTATGAACGACATAGAGGGTATGGAAAAAAATGCAAAAAATTTAGCCAGACTGCTTAAGGTGCTTTCTAATGAATATCGCCTCCTGATTTTATGCTATCTCATTGAAGAAGAGCATACCGTCGGCGCCTTGGCGGAAAAAATCAGTAAAATCACCCCCTCTGCCCTCTCCCAGCACCTGGCTATTTTAAAGGCACACGGCATTGTCGACTCCACAAAAGAAGCCCAGCACGTCACCTATTTCATCTTGGATGAACGCATTAGAGCTCTGTTTGAACTATTGAAGGAACACTATTGCTAAGATACAAGAAGCTGCATACAATCAATATTGAAAAAAGAGATTACAAGCCGGGAAGGCCAGCAGAAAAAGATTTTACGAGGATAGTTAGATGACCCTTATCATCAAAGAAGCAAAAACAAAAGAAGAACTGGACGGAAAGGCCTTTGTCCACTATACGGCTTGGAAAGAGACCTACACCGGCTTGATGCCGGAGGAGATTTTGGCTAGGAGGAGTCTGGAAGGCTGCCGGCAGACGGCCCACAAGTTTCCGGAGCACACCCTGGTCGCCATAAAAGACGGAGAAGTTGTAGGCTTTGCCTGCTATCTGCCGGAGGTCAGAGAGCCGGCCAGCCGCCAGGGGGCTTCAGAAATTGTCGCCTTATATGTTCTGGAAAAACACCAGGGAAGCGGAATCGGGACGGCCTTACTGAATAAGTGCCTTGAACTCTTAAGCGGAAAGCCGGTCTTGCTCTTTGTCCTGGAAGGCAATCAAAAGGCCCTTAACTTCTACCGACGCAAGGGCTTTGTTTTAACAGGCCATAAAACAGAACAGGATGTTTTAGGCGGCAAAATTAAAAAATTCGAAATGCTCTTAGAGCGATAAATAACCATTATTTTTTCCTTCTCAGGAGCAATAAGGACATGTAGGCCTTTCTTTTTAGAATCTCCCCCCTATCCTCCAGGAGAATCTCTTCTTCCAAGCTGCCCTTTTCAATATAGCTATAGGAAAAACCACTCTTTTCAACAAAATCCAAGCTCTCTTCCGTCAGATTATTGGTTTTCAGGATGGCATAGTTGTCCACCCCATCAATAAACTTTTCCGGCAGATGGTCCAGAACCATCAAGCCTTCCCCCTTCAGAGCCAGGGGGACTTTAGCTGCCGCCGCCGCATAGACAAAAGAGGGGATGCCCGAAACATATTCTACCTCTATACTTTTATCCAATAGGGAAAAGGTATTCATTACGGTTGAATAAAACATAGGGTCGCCTATGGTGATAAAGGCTCCGGACTTATCACCGGCAAGCAAATTGCTGATGAGGGCGGCGTTATTTATATAGGCCTCTTTTGTCATTT
The DNA here is from genome assembly GCA_023622515.1 of Bacillota bacterium. Lineage (GTDB taxonomy): Bacteria > Bacillota > Clostridia > Saccharofermentanales > DTU023 > SFFI01. The sequence goes on from JAMNZB010000043.1 coordinate 14,841, forward strand.
CTTTCATGGGGTATTCCAGGTAATAGATTTTTTCCCGGTCTACAAAGTCTATGACAGCATCCATGGCCATATTTTTCCCTTTATTTCGGGGAACAAAGATATAATCGACCCTCTTGAGGACCTCCACCGCTTTTAAAGTAAGATAATCCTTGTTGCCCGGACCTACTCCGACCCCATATATTTTTCCCATAATAATTCTCCTGTTTTCAAATACTCTCTTAATATACTCTATGCTTACTCCGGCTCTTCTTCGACTCTTCTTAGACTCTTCCTAAGCTCCTTTTCGGCTCTTCTTCGACTCTTCCTAAGCAGTTCTTCGCTTTTTCTTAATTCTTCTTTGGCCCTTCCTAGACCCTTCTTCGCCTCTTTTATAAACAGGCATTTCTAATCTTAAGCTCGTATTTCCGCCAGCTTTATCGCCCACCGGGAAAACGTTTCTTTCTGAGGTAATCCTTAGCATGGTAAGTGATGATTATCTTGGCGCCTGCCCTTTTTATCGCATATAGAATTTCCTCTATGATGCTTTCACTTGCCAGGCCTTCTTCTATGGCCTTCATCACCAGGGCGTATTCTCCACTGACATTGTAGGCGGCAAGGGGTGTATCAAATTCGTCCCTTGTCCTTCGTATGATATCCAGATAGGCCAGGGCGGGCTTGACCATGATGATGTCGGCCCCTTCCTCTATGTCATATCTATGCTCCCGCATGGCCTCGTCGGAATTTCTATAGTCCATCTGATAGCTTTTCCTATCACCAAAAGAGGGGGCCGAACCGGCTGCCTCCCGAAAAGGCCCGTAAAAGGAAGAGGCATATTTTGCACTGTAAGACATGATGCCGGTATTTTCAAAGCCCTCCTCATCCAAAAGCCTTCTGATATAACCGACCCGGCCGTCCATCATATCGGAGGGGGCCAGCATATCGGCCCCGGCCTTGGCATGGGCAAGGGCGATTTTACCGAGATACTCCAGGCTTTCATCGTTTTTCACATAGCCGGATCCATCTAAGATTCCGCAGTGACCGTGGTCGGTGTATTGGCACATACAGACATCGGTCATGACCAAAAAATCGGGATAGTTTTCCTTGATAAGGCGAAGGGCCTTGGGCACAATCCCCTCGTCCGCATAGGCTTGGGAACCCAGCCTATCCTTATACTCAGGAATGCCGAACAAGAGTATTTTTGTAAGTCCCAAGTCCGACAATTCAGCCAGTTCCTCCCCCAACCTGTCCAGAGAATACCTATAGATATTCTTCATAGAAGGGACTTCTTCTTTTATATTTTCTCCCTCTCTCACAAAGACAGGGTAAACAAAATCCTCTGCGGATAAAGATGTTTCCGCCACCATATCCCGCATCAGCTTAGACACTCTCAGTCTTCTTCCTCTGTTCAATTTGCTTGCCTCTTTCTTACTTTTATTAAAACTCTTAATATTTTACGACTTTATATAGCACTTATATACGTTACGACTTTTATAGCACTTAGGATAATTTTTTCATACAATAGAGTTCCGGCAAGTAGCCTCGCATATCCCAAGATTATTGCTCGTAGCTTTTTTGCCGGCCTGCTAGTTCCTTAGCCGGCCCGCTAGTTTCTCTCTGCCTTCAGGGCCTCAATAATGCCATCGATGGTGTATTCTTTGGCCTCGATAGCCGGCTTGTAGCCGGCCTCTCTGATGCTTTGGCTGGTGATGGGGCCTATGGATACAAGCCGTCCCTTCTTTAAGACCGCTTCGGCCTCTTCCCCCAAAATGCCGACAAAGTTTTTGAAGGTGGAGGAGGAGGTAAAAACCAGTTCATAATCATCATAGGGTTTTAAGGCTTCCAGTATGCCCTCTTTGCCTTGGCCGGTCGCAAGGGTGTCGTAGATGGGAACTTCATCCACCTCAGCGTACCTGCTGAGTTCTTCCACGATTTCTTGCCGGCCTAATTTGCCCCTGGGTACCAGAATCTTATCGCCTTTGGCAATATATCTTTTTAAAAGCTCTACGGCTTCCATTCCCTCAAATAAGTCCGGCATCAATTCTGCCCTTATCCCATACTTTTTTAAAGCCCGGTAGCTTTTTTCTCCTATGGTGCAAAATTTTACCTTCCCAAGCTTCCTGATATCAGACAATTCAAAAAACTTCTCAAAAAAATACTCCACAGCATTTACTGAAGTGAAAAAAATATAGTCGTAGTCCCCTATATTTTCTATGGCCTCTTCAAGTTCTTTTGACTTGATGGGGACAGTTTCTATCATGGGGAAGGAGAGGACATTGGCTCCCAGTTTGCGGAATTTGGCAATCGTGGCCTCCGCTCTTTTCGCTTCTCTTGTGATGACGATGTTGTGGCCTGACAGGTCCATTTGGTCAAAAAAGTTCAGCCTATCCCTAAGGGCCACCACCTCGCCCACCACAATCAGGGCGGGGCTTTCTATATCTGAAGCCTGAACTTTTTCGCAGATGTCCGAGAGTTTACCGACCAAAGTTTTTTGCCTGGACGTTGTAGCCCATTGGATAACGGCTACCGGCGTATCGGGGTCTTTTCCCCGGCTGATCAGCCCCTTGCTAATCTTGTCCAAGTTGGCGAAACCCATCAAGAAGACCAGGCTTCCTTTCAGCTTGGCTAAAGCCTCATAATTTAAATCTTCTTCTATCCGGGTATGGCCGGTTATCACATGAAAGGAGCTGGCCAGGTCTCTGTGGGTAACAGGGATTCCGGCATAGGCCAGCCCCCCTATAGCTGAGCTTACCCCCGGGACGGTTTCGAAGGGGATTTTGTTTTCTTGCAGGAAGAGGCCCTCTTCTCCGCCCCGCCCGAAGACATAGGGGTCTCCGCCCTTCAGCCTGGTGACAATTTTCCCGCAGCAGGCCTCTTGGTATAAAATTGCCTGGATTTCTTCCTGGCTTTTATGGTGGTTGCCGGCCTCCTTACCGACATAGATTTTTTTTGCGGAAGGATTCAAATTTAATAAGCTAGGGTCAACCAGCCGGTCGTAGACGATGGTATCGGCCTCTATTATGGCCCTCTTCCCTTTTTCCGTAATCAGTTCCGGATCACCGGGCCCGGCTCCAACCAGATAGACCTTGGCTTTTAATTTTCCCAAGTCCTCATGGAGTTGCCTGCCAAGTTTTTCTCCTAATTGGTCATCCGTACTGCCAACCAGAGAGCCTTTAAGCAAATTACCCTCCTCATCGCCCAAGAGGCCATAGAGGGTTACCTGCTCTCCCTTTACCCGGGCATAGGCCCCTACGGGAACAGTACAAGAGCCCCCGACGCTTCTCAGAAATTCTCTTTCCAGCCGGCTTTGAATCTCTGTCTCCTTGTGATTTAAGATGAGCAAGGCTTCATGTAAGGCTTGACTTGATTCGGCAATCTCTATACCCAGAATCCCTTGAGTAGGGGCAGGCAGCATAGTCTCATAGTCGAAATAGATGAGTCTTTCAGGAGTCAGGCCTAGCCTGTGAATACCGGCAGCAGCCAGGATGACCCCATCCAGATTGTCCCTTTCCATCTTTTTGATTCGGCTTTCAACATTCCCCCTAATGGGAACAATAACCAGATCCGGCCTGAGCTCTTTTATTTGTAAGCCCCGCCTCTTGCTGCCTGTGCCGATTCGGGCCCCTAAAGGCAGGTCAGCCAGGCTTTTCCCCTCTTTCAGGATGAGTACATCCCGATAGTCTTCACGTTTGGGAACAAAGCTAAGCCTCAAGCCCTCCGGCAGGTCACCGGGCATGTCCTTCATAGAGTGGACAGCTAAGTCAATCCTTCCGGCCAAAAGTTCTTGTTCAATTTCTTTTATGAAAATTTCTTTGCCGCCTAGGGCGGAAATGGGCTTGTCTAAAATGTGATCGCCCTTTGTCTTGATGACCTTTATGGAAATCTCCCAGTCGGGATATTGGTCCAAAATCATGTCTTTAATAATCTGGCTTTGAGCCAGAGCCAGTCTGCTGCCCCGGCTGCCGATGCGTATCTTCATTTACCTCTCCTTGGTAGGTTTTTCCAGTAAGTTTTTATAGTTTTTCAGCTCGGCCAAATTCAGTTGGAGAGCTTCTGCAAAAATTTTGTGGCGGTCCTCTCTATAGTCCGCTAAGACAATGTGCCTTAATTCTTCCAAAATTTCAATATATTCATCGGAAAAGCGGGCATAACGCTCTTGTACATCCTTGCGGATATAACGGCTGAGCAGGGGAAACTTCCCATTCGTGGAAACAGCAATACTTAGGCTTCCCTTAAGAACTTCGGCCGGGAAAATGATATCCGACTTCTCTTCGCCTCCGGGCATATTCACCAAGATATTTAATTCCCGGCAGTCCCCATGGACACGCCTGTTTATGTCACTTTGATTAGTGGCCGCGATAACCAAAAAACTGCCTTCTATATATTTTTTATCGTAACAATCCAGGATTGTTTTTAACTTTGCCGGCAAGGCTTCCTTGGCCTTTAGCTCGCTAATCCTCTGGTCAATCTCCGGAGCCAGGACCAGGATTTCACAGAAATAGCCTGATAGGCTCTTCACCCTCCTCAAGGCAACCTCTCCCCCACCGACAATAGCAATTTTCTTTCCGCTTAGATCGATGCCGATTTGTTTATACATGAAGCCCTCCCATCGAATAGCTTGCCTTTATGTTGCCGGGAAGTTCCGGTGACAAAGCGGACACCTATTATCCCTGTTCTATCCCTCTTTATCCCTATCAGGGAACTTCGCTTGTACATTATAGCCTGAGTAGCTAGGTCTTGACGATTTCACGATTCCGTGATATCGTTTAAGTGAAAAATGCTAGGAGGGAAAGAATACTTATGCCTGTATTATCAAGGTTCTTTCACAAGGTAAAAGCAGTTAATCCCCTTCCCAATTGGTGCCTTGCTGTTCAATTTGCGGAAGGTATCAGTAAGATTTACGATGTAAAGCCTTTGTTTAACAAATGGCCTCAGTTCAGAGAATTGGAAAAGTCACCTGAACTCTTCTGTGACGTTGAGGTTGATGTAGGTGGTTATGGCATTATTTGGAACGAAGAGCTCGATCTTTCTTGTGATGAACTCTTTGCAAATGGCAAGGTAGTCGAGACCCCCTTTGATGGACTTATGGCCTTTACTGATGCCACTGAGCTATGGGGGCTAAATGAAAGCACGCTGCGCAAAGCGATTTCCTATGGGAAATTAGTAGATGGAATTGATGCCTGTAAATTTGGCAAGCAATGGGTAATTTCAGTGGAAGCCATGAAACGAGAATACGGCGAACCGAAAATCGGCTAAGACCAAACCGTCAAAAAGAGAATTGACAGGGCCCATAAGATGCTATATCGTGGGCAGCAAATATAAATAAATGAACAGAGTAGATAAGCTGCGTAAAGTGTTCGCGGATGGGATGTAGCCGCGGGACGAAATGCTTGGTCATGCGATGGCTTATCGCTTCCGCTGTTGTTTGTCGTGATTGCGGAAGCACTGGTTTTCAGTGCTTTTTCTGTTCTAGGAGGTCTACTATTAAAACGGTAAAGAAAAAACAGCTCCTAGTCGCTGTCCTTGTTGGTATTCTACTTTTTTTGCTCAATCCCTTTGCCTTGGATGGGAAAAGATGCTTTCTGTTTGCCTCGCTGGTTATGACGATTGTCCTCTGGGCTACAGAAGCCATTCACAAGTCCTGGTCCTGCCTTTATCTTTTGGCGGTCTTCCTAGTGTGCGGGAAGACCCCGGCTCTGGAGGTCGTCAGTTTTGCCTGGTCGGATACCATGCTCCTGATTATCACTAGCCAGATCCTTTCGCTAGGGATTATGAACTCCGGCCTGATTGACGGGCCCGTGGAAAAGCTGATGAGAAAAACCGCAGGCAATAGCTTGCTCACCCTGCTTGTCCCCTATCTTTTAGGGGTAGTTCTCATCTTCATTGTTCCCCAGGCCTTTGCCCGGGTCTTGATTCTCGGGGGAATTTACGATGCCCTCCTAAAGGCCGGAAACGAACAGGAGAAAAGGGCCAAGCAGGCCTTAATCTTCAATGCTTTTTTGGCTGTAACGGTGACCTATATGATGTTTCCCGGGGGCGATATTGTCCTGAACCAGGCGGCCATCAGCTTTTCCGGACCGGAGGCCCAGGCAGCTCTGACCTTTGGGAATTGGGCCAAGTGGATGGTCCTCCCGACTATGGTCACTTCCCTGATTATCTTATTGCTCACCCGCCTTTTATTTGCGGGGGACTTTGCCGGCTACCATGCAGGTATGATTGGGGAAAAGACGAAAGCAGTGGCGGAGACAGAGGCAGAGGGCAAGCTTTCCCGAGGCAAAAAGCACCCTGGATACCGACCCTGGCCGGTCTTTTTGTTATGGCGGGCTTAGGGTTCATCAAGGAGAAAGATATTAAAAGCGTAAATCTCCACTTCCTCCTCTTTCTGACCACAGCCTTTTCCATTGGTAAGGTCTTAGGCCAGGCAGGAATCAGCAAAGTCATTTTCAGCTCTTTGGAAAAGCTTATTCCGGCAGGAGATTCATCCCTCTATTTGCCCATCATGGCCATCCTGACTATGCTGCTCCATATTTGCATCGGGTCCAGCGTGGCAACCATGTCTGTAGTCCTGCCCATCTTTATCCCCATGGCAGCTGCTAGCGGTTATCCTCCGCCGATGATTACTTTGCTGGTCTATATTATGGTCAATATTCATTTCCTCTTCCCCTTCCACCATGCTACCCTCCTGATTGGGTCGGGTAAGAAATATTATGAGGACCGCTTTATGCTAAAGACCGGGCTTGTCATGACCCTGGTCAGCCTGCTCCTGGTCTTCCTGCTTTATGTGCCCTGGTGGAGGCTGAGTGGTTTGGGCTGAGGCGAGGGTAGCGAAAGAGGCATGCACAATATGTAGCATTGATTGCTTTTTTAGTTGGCGTAACGAATTTGTAGGTTTTAGAAAAAGATGAAAAAATAGGGAAAGAGCCCAACTTGTACAAAGTACAAGAGCCAAATCTACCAAAAAAGGAGGCCCTTTCCCAT
>JAMNZB010000027.1 GCA_023622515.1 Bacillota bacterium
TCTTTTTATTTTTAAAATAACGGGCGTGTCGTAATTGATTTACTTTGTCCGTACAAATCATTTGCAGTTTTTGTTGTTCCTCATACCAGGCAAGGTTCGCTTCGGAGGCAGCAAAGGCCGTTATTCCGCCACCGGCAAAACTGATCTTTGAGGTTGAGCTAAAGGCCAGGAGGCGGTTGGGATTGCCCTCTTCTTCACAAAGAGCAAGCATGTTAGGAATTTCCGCCCTTTCATTTTGAGGATCGAGGTGGTGAACAGCATAGGCATTATCCCAAAAAATACGAAAATCTGGGGCTGCTGTTTCCATTTTTGCTAGACGCCTGCAAACCTCTTCAGAATAGACTGCCCCTGTCGGATTGCTGTATTTCGGCACACACCAGATACAACGGATATGCGGATTTTCTTTTACAAGGCGCTCCACTTCATCCATGTCGGGCCCATCTTCTTTCATATCGACAGAGATTAATTCATAGCCTAAGCCCTCCGTCATCTGAAAATGACGGTCATAGCCCGGACTGGGGCAGAGGCAGGCTCGTTTTTCATCAAGAAACCAGGCCTTTTCTCCACCGGGAGCTGTAGTTAGTAATAGCCTGGCATGCACATCATACATGGCTGTTAGGCTGCTGCAACCGGCAATAACCACGTTTTCTACGGGAAAGCCCATAATATCGGCCATGAGCTCACGGGTCTCAATCAGCCCGTGTAATTCGCCATAGTTACGGGTATCTATTCCCTCGCGGCTGGTAAAATTCTCTTGTGTCACAGCTGTGAAAAGGCCGGCAGCAAGGTCCAGTTGTTCGGAAGCCGGCTTCCCTCTGGCCATATTCAGGCTCAGACCCTTTCCCTGCCACTTCTCATAATTTACCAAGGCTTCATCAAACGATTTTGTTCGCATAACATTTCCTCACGCTAAATTAATTTGTAGTCCATATGGGATTATAGAGCTTTGTTCCCATTCGGACAAGTGGGAGAAAACTATTGTATAAAGCCCTTTGCAAGAGTTTAAACTTTTTCTTTATTCCTCTGTTACATCAAAAATCCTCTTCTCACTCGCTCTAATTACCGGTTTAATTACCGGGCTGCCTAAGCCTCTCTAACGCCCGGCTAACATTTAGCTAACATTTACCTAAATATCAATCTATTATTTATTTGACATTCAAGTTGAAGAAAGCCTACCGCTTTCCCTCATACCTTCAATCATTTGCCTATTTAGCCAGCTTGGTAATCACTTCTTCGATTTCCGCCATTTTTCTTTCCTGATCTCTTTTGTCATCAGACCGCATGCTATCCAGCACACAGGAATGGAGATGGGCACTCAGGACATCCCTGTTTATACCTTTTAGCGCAGCAATTACCGCCATAAGTTGATTGGAAATATCAATGCAGTAGCGATCCTCTTCAATCATCCGCATAATACCCTCAACTTGCCCTTTTACAATATTCATTCGCCTCAGCGTTTTTTCTTTCGGTGCTTTCATATATCTCCCCACTTCCCTTTTATGCCTCTTTGATAGATTTGACTTCATAGCCGGCTTCTTCAATAACCGCTTTTATAGCTTCATCAGTAACGGCAGCCGGCAGGTCAAGACTTGCCTTTCCCTCCTCCCATGACACTCTTGCTTCCACACCGTCTATGGCCTGTAAGGCTTTTTGTACGTGTCTCTCACAATTGGCACACATCATGCCGCTTATAGATACAATTTTCTTCATTTTTCCTACTTCCTTTCTCTGCTTGCTTAGCTTAATCGTTTGCTCTTCCTCCTCAAGTCGGCTAGGCTGCCCGGAAAACTCTGCCTTAAAACGGTTAAGACGGAGGGCATTAGTCACAACAAAAATTGAGCTCAGGCTCATAGCCGCCGCTGCAATCATAGGATTTAGACGGAGGCCAAAGGCCGGATACAGAACACCGGCAGCCAGAGGGATTAACAGGATGTTATAAAAGAAGGCCCAGAATAAATTTTGCTTGATTGTGCGTATCGTCTGCTGTGATAAGCGATAGGCCGTCACAAGGTCCGACAGGTCAGAGCGAATTAACACAATGTCAGCTGATTCTATGGCAACATCCGTACCGGCACCGATAGCGATACCGATATCTGCCCTGCTTAAAGCTGGTGCATCGTTAATGCCGTCCCCAACCATGGCGACAATTTTTCCCGCGGCTTGTTGTTCTTGTATGATGCGGTCCTTGTCTTGAGGCAGAAGGTCTGCATAGACTTCGCTAACCCCTGTCTGTTCAGCCACAGCGAGGGCTACACGTCGATTATCACCGGTTATCATAACAGTCTGAATGCCGGCAGAAGTCAAGCGCTTAATCGCCTCTTTGCTATTGTTTTTTATAAGATCAGCGGCAGCAATAATCGCAATTAAACGCCCGTCGAAGGTGAAATACATAGGCGTTTTTCCCTCAGCGGCCAACTTTTCTGTTAAGTCAGCATATTCCTCAACATTAATATGCCGGTCTGTCAATAGGCGAAGATTGCCGCCCAAGAGCAGCTTGCCCTTGTATTCGGCTTTAACCCCCCGCCCGGGCAGGCTGGAAAAAGCCGAAACTTCAAAGTCTTTAGAAATATTTTCTTTCTCACAATAGTCCACGATAGCCTGGGCAAGAGGTTGTTCAGAACGTTTTTCAAGGGCATAGACCATACTAAGTATAGTTTCTTTTTCCTCTTCCCCGACAAGATAGACATCGGTGACAAAAGGCCTGCCTTGGGTAAGTGTCCCCGTCTTATCAAAAACAAGCGTATCCACCTGATGAAAATGCTCCAGAGCTTCAGCACTTTTAATCAAAATACCGTTTTCTGCCCCCTTGCCGGTTCCCACCATGATGGCAACCGGCGTGGCAAGGCCAAGGGCACAGGGGCAGGAAATAACTAAAACACTAATGGCCATGCGGAGGGCAAAAGCGGCGGAATAGCCGGCAAGAATCCAAACAGCAAAGCTGATGAGAGCAATGAGCATGACGGCCGGCACAAAAACAGCCGATACTTTGTCAGCTAAAGCTTGGATAGGAGCCTTGCTTGAATTGGCCTCTTCGACCAGCTTAATAATCTGCGCCAGGGTTGTGTCTTCTCCTACCTTGCTTGCACGGAAATTTATACTCCCCGTTTTATTTATTGTTGCGGAAATGACTTTATCGCCAATCGTTTTAAAAACAGGAATAGATTCTCCGGTTATGGCAGCCTCGTCAAGTGAGGTCTGCCCACTTGTGATGACCCCATCTACAGGAATGCCTTCACCCGGCTTAATAATTATTTCATCCCCAACAAGAAGTTCTTCAACAGGGATGAAAGAGATTTTGCCGGACCGGATTACCCGCGCTTCTTTCGGCTGTAGATCCATAAGTTTTTTTAGGGAATCTGAAGTCCTTGCCTTTGATAAATTCTCCAGATACTTGCCGACTGTAATCAGCGTTAAGATGGTTGCTGCGGATTCAAAATAGAGGTCTTTTGCATATGTCATCACAAGGTCTTGTTGTCCGTACCCCAAGCCGAAAACAATCTTAAACAGGGCATAAACCCCGTAAACTAGGGCTGCTCCGGCGCCTACGGCAATCAAAGAGTCCATATTCGGGTTGCGATAGTAGAGCGCTTTGAGTCCTCGTGTAAAATAGGACCGGTTAACCAGAACAATAGGCAAGGTCAAGAAGAATTGGACCAGGGCAAAGACCCCGGCCCCCTCCACACCGGCCATAGCGCGGGGCATAGGCGCACCGAACATGGTCAGCATGGAAAAGTACATCAGAACAATCAGGATTGGAATGGAAAGACGGAGGCGACTTTTCAGAGCGGCGGCCTCTTCAGCAAAATGTTCACCCGGCGCCCTGATTTTTGCTTCTGCATCACTTTTCTTTTTTCCCACACCAGCGGATACACTCGCCTTATATCCCGCTTCTTCCACAGCAGCGACAATTTCATCGGCAGGCAAGGCCTCCTCATGGCTCACCTGCATGAGGCCGGTCATTAAGTTTACATTAACTTCCGCTATTCCCTCCAGCTTATTAACAGCACGGACCACAGCTGACTGACAAGCAGCACAGGTCATACCTTGTACATCAAACTTTGTCTTTTTCATTGGGCTCCCTCTTTTCTTAATAAGCCCACTATATACCCCACGGGGGTATAGTGCAAGCCGGTATATAGGAAAAGATTTCTTTAACGGACAAAGGCAGAAATAAAAGAAAGACTCCAAAGGTCTTCCTGCCGGCGCAAATCTGCTGAGCCGGACCCGGGAATTAACCCGGTCCCGGACGCCATCTCATGATCCTTTGGAGTCTTCTCTATTAAACGGATTTACTAAGCGGACGCTATCGTCCGAGCAAAGCGAATCGCATTAATCACTAAAACTTTTCACTTCACTTACTTTAACAAATCAAAATGCAAGGTGTAGCTTTCCTTACCAAAATGCTCATTGCCCACCCAGTCTATGGTTTTTTCAGTCATGTTGTAGATGACACT
>JAMNZB010000002.1 GCA_023622515.1 Bacillota bacterium
CTTCCTGCGGGCAGCCACCACTCAATAGAGACGTTGTACTCCACCGGGACGGGCTCCATGATGGTGAGGAGGTCCGTGAGGGGCCTGACATCTTCCGCGTTGCACGCGTCGAACACAGCATCCAAAATCCCCTGAGGCGGGATCCCTCCCCCCTTCAGCAGGGGGTAGATATGCACCTCGCCTGGTACTGGGGAGGTGACGGCCACGTCCACAATATCCTGGTGCGCGGTCCTGGCCCAATACTCATAAGCCCCCGACGGGCCCGCTACGCTGAATTTCTCGGGGGCTATTTGAATCCGCCCCCGGAGGCTCTCGTCGTCTTCCGTGTCCGCGCCGCCCGCCGTTTCCGTTGTGTTTTCCACTGACTTTACCCACGGCAGGGGATCGACCAGGCGGCCTACCTGCCCGGGCAGAAAGCCGTTCCCGGCCGCCCCCGCGGTCAGGCACATGGCCGCCGCCGTAGCCTCCGTATTTCCCGGGTCTACCGTGACGGGGCCCGACGTGGCAAAGTAGATTTCTCCGCCTCCGGGGGTGACCCGCGTACCGCCGGGAATAATCACCGCCCCCGGCTGGGGGGCCGACAGGGTAAATTTAAGGGAGGTGAGGGCCGGCGCCGCCGGAAGCCGGTAGACTCCCAGGAGGGCCCCCAGATGGTCGAGGTACTCCCCCGAGGAGTAGGCCAGCAGATTCTGCTTGCCCGTGAAGTCTATAAGCGCCCGCTGCTGAATGATTACGGCGGCAATGGTCAACAGAAAAAGCCTCACCGGGTCGCCCCTGGCGAGAGTCCTGCCGGAGGCCGCCTCATACGCCCGCACGATCTCCCGCTCCACCTCCGAGGCGTCCTTCACGGCAAAAAGCACGTCCGGAAGCCCCGCAAAAAGGTCCTCATTCATCTATCTCAATCCTCACTTTCGGCCACAGGCGGCCGTCCAGGTCCCCCTCGAAGGTCACCCCCAATACCCTGCACCGGGGCTCGTACCGCCGTATGGCCTGGTAGATCTCCGAGGTCAGCGCCGCCATGGCGTCGGGGGTCGGCCTGTCCAGCATGGAGGCGTCGATGCCAAAGGAGCGGTCCATGGGCGCGGACCACTTGGGGGTGGCCAGGATAGTCCTCACGTTTTGGATCACCTCGGCGGCGACGGAGGAGGGGTGAAAATCCACCTCGCTTCCGCCCCCGATGAGGATCTCATGCTCACTCATCGCCGTACTCCTTAAAATTCAGGGAGAGCTCCGCCCGAATCAGAGCGCCCTTGCTATCCACGACGGACCACCGCTCCGAAAGGCCCTCCAGGACAAACATGCCCAGGGGAGCGGTTCCAACTATCAGGGGAGCGGCCTCCCCCGCATTCATCATCAGCCGAAAGGCCTCTATCTTCTCCGCCGGGTTCACCCCCAGGGAGGCGTCCACCACTACATCAAGGGAGACGGAGTCGGAGTTCGGCCCCGTAAATTCAAGCTTGGGCTTGAGCCCGTGAATGTCGTGAACCGCAAACTGGGCCCCTCCGCTGCGCTGAAAGTTGTCGAAGGTAAACGCCCTTACCCCCTGGGGGGCGCCGTCGCCCTCCGCAGTGGAAACATAAAATGCCAAAGGCCCAAAGGAACCGATCACCGCCTCCCCTCCCTTCTCCCGGAGCTATGGCCCGCAAAATACATTTGGCGATCCCGTCGCCACCGACGACCCGCAGGCCACCGGGTCGCCGATCCGGCCCGCCTGCTTCCCGTTTACAAAAACCGTGGGGCTCCCGGCGGCCAGGACTGAAGAGTGACAGGCGCCGTCGCAGCAATGCGGCTCCCACCCGTCGCCCTGGCGGTGCCAGGGAATGCCGTTTACAAAAACGTCCACGCTGCCCTCCGCCGAAGGGCGGGAAGGCCATCAGCCGTGACCGGTGCACAGGTCGCCAAGCCTCGTTGCGGCAGGCATAAAACCGCCCCCTTCAAAACGGCCCGTAAAGGGCCATAATTCCCCAAGAGGCACAATCACCCCGGAGCAGCTTGAAAAGTTGCGCAGAGGGCCTCTTTCGGGGTCGTTATTCATTGATGTACACATTTGCCGACGCCTTGATGTAGATATTTCCGTCGGCAAAACGGATATAGCTTCCGTAGTGGTCCTTTATCTCCACCACGTGATTTTTTCGGTCCACCTGCACGGTGGTTCCGTCTTCGTAGGTGGTTATTCTCACGTCCTGGTCGCCTGCGGGAGGATCGTTTTTGTCGTCCCACAGGGCCCCCAGGACAACCCCGTGCTCGATGCCGTTGCCCATCATCAGGCAGGCCACCCTTTCGCCCACGTCCAGGTTGGCCTCGTCCTTATTCTTCAGGGTGTTGGTCACCAGTAGCTGAAGCCACCCGGAGACCAGCCTGTCCTTGTCGGGAAACATCACCCTTGCGTACTTGCGGACGGGATCGAAATCGGACACATAGCCCACCCTTAAAACGCCGCCGGGCTCCGCCATGGAATCCCTCCCTATTTGTAGACGTCGAAGTCGTAGTCGATAACGGGCGCGGCCTTCGGAGCCTTGGTGGCGGCGGCCTTCTTCTCCTTTGCGCCCCTGCGGAGCTCCAGGGAAGTGGCGTATCCGCCCCTTGAAATCCTGTGGGTCGCCCTCTCGACAAAATAAACGCCGTCGAACGCCCCGAACCCAGCCACGCCTACAGTCACCCCTCCCACCAGGGAGAGGTCCCCCATCAGCTCGAAGGAACCCGTGGTCTCGGACTTGTTCTTTTCGTGCAGCCGCTTGGCGGCCAGCTGCTCCGCCTCGGCTTCGCTGTTTACCGCTTCGTTTATTTGCAGGGTCTCGCCGCTGGCGTCCTCCTCTTCGTCGCCCATATAGACGTCGAAGGTTTCATCCTGGACCGGATGGTGGTACTTCACCCTCGCCCCCTTGTAGACTTGGGCGGATTTGGAGCTGAAGCGGTAGGAGATTATCCGGCCGTCGCCGAAGACAATGGTCGAGCCCGGCGCCCTGGTCTCGTAATCCTTCTCGTCGAAAATGACCATCTTGCCGTCGGTCACCTTCAGCGCAAGGCCCGCCTCCTCGCACAGCTCCCTTAAAAATTGCAGGTCGGACTTCTCCACCTGGTCCTTGCGGTCATACAGCGGGTCGGAGGGGCTGTCCCAGGATAGGGAGAGCCCGTTTGAAGACGCTATCTCTCCCGCCACGCCGGAGAGGGGGATGTTCTCCCAGGCCTTGGTCTTCTGCTCCCGCTTTGCCGAGGAGCCCACCGCCGTTGAAACCGCCTTCAGGGATACCTGGGTGGGCGGGCCGGAGCACTCCACGGTGTCGATTTCGAAGGAGCCGCAGGGCATGGTGAGGACTTCTCCCTCCCCCTGCCAGTTCCGCACGGTAATGGCCGCCCGGATCAGGGCCCCCTTTTCCGGATGCCACGGCCCTCGCCACAGCCCCTCCCTGTCCTCGAGGGTCACGGAGAGCTCGTCGTCGCTGCCGTGGGAGTTGTCCGTATAGGTGAAGTCGATAAGAAAGGGGGCTATATCCGCAGAGATATTCGCCCCCTCGTAGATCAGGTCGACCTTCGCACGCCTGGCCTCCATGGCCTCACCCCCGCTTCCACGGAGGAAGAAGGGGCGCGATGATCACCCCGACCTCCGGAATGTCCAGCACAACCCCTCCCGGGAAGACGGTAATCTCCCGGTGTTTTGGGTTGGCGTCAATAAGCGCCGTCATCTGCCGCTCGCCCCCCGCCTCGGGGTAGACCCTGGCGGCGATCAGGTCCCACATATCGCCCTGCCTCGTTGTGTATTTTTTCATGTCGTCCCCCAGGAGAGCCGGGCGAACTGCTCCCGCTCGTCGCGCAGTACCCGGCGCACAGCGTCCTCGATTCTGCGGACCGCGCCCTCGTCGGTTCCTCCGGAGACGTTGATGGTGATCTGGGGACTGTAGGCGGATCCCGCCCCCTCGCTCCGGGGAGAGCCGAATTCAAGGCCCATCATCTTGCCCGCCGCCATCCATAGAGGAATGCCCAGCCTGGGCCTGTCCACGGGGGTAACAACTTCACGGCCCGCCTCGCCGATCATGGCGAGCTGCGGGGAGGAGACTATTCCGCCGGCCGCATACTGGGGAAATGCCAGGGCGAAGCTGGGGTCTTGCCGCTGGGCGGCCGCCTGCGCCTCCTCTGACAGTCTGGCGTTTGTGGCCGCATCTATCTTGCATAAATCTCCCGTGAAGATGGATATAAAACCCTTCCAGAGATTGGAAATGAAGCCTATCGCTCCCTCGATGAGGGCGAAAGCCGCCTTGAAGGGGGCAAAGATTATATCGGCTAGCCCGTCAAGGGCCCCGCCAATAAAGTCTGGGAATCCCGTAAATAGCCCCTTCAACCACTCCCAGCTTGAGGAGATCGCGCCGATCACTACACCGAAGGAGCCGGACAGCCAACCCCACAGGTCCCCTGCGCCCTCCCACGAGAACAGGCCCTTGAGCCATTCCCAGCCGGAGGATATTTTGTCCACGACCCACTGCCAGGCGCCGGAGATTAGGTCGCAGACTTCGTCCCAGTTTTTCCACAGGTAGTAGACTCCCGCCGCGAGCGCAGCCACGGCGATTACCATTAGGCCTATGGGGTTTGCGTTCATGGCGGCGTTTAGCAGCCACTGGGCCGCCGTCCATGCCTTTGTAACTCCGGCTATCAGAAGCTGCTTTCCGTAGTAAAGGACCAGCCTTCCGACATCGAACAGTTTGCGTCCGACGGTCATTACGATATTCAGCGCCTTTTGGGCCGCCGCTTGGACCTTTGTAGCCACTGCCAGAGCCTTGGTTTTGGCCGCCGCCCAGATCGAGGTCTTTCCGGAAAGGGCGGTAATGGCGCGAACTTTGTTGATCCACACCCTGGCCTGGAGGAAGGGCAGCTTAAGGAGCAGTAAACCCAGCTTTGCAGTAGTCAGCCCAACCCTGAAGGCGGCAAAGGCGGCAAAGGTCCCCGTCAGGGCCTTGGTCACCCTTGGGAATCTCTGCGCCAGGGAGGACAGAGACGACACAAAAGTTGCAAAAGTCTCTACCGCCGCCCGCGCAACGGGCATAAGGGAGTTTCCTATATCTATCTTAAGGGATTCAACCGCCGAAGAGGCCCTACGCATGGCCCCCTGCAGAGTGTCGCCCATAATGCGGGCCATCTCGTCCGAGGTCCCCGTGGCGGCGTATATCGCCTCTATCAGCTTCTGAAGTTTCTGCTCCTCCCCCGTGGCGGCCTTCATAACCGCCAGCATCCCCGAGGCCGCCTCCGTCCCGAATATCTTCGTCAGGTATTCCATCTTCTGGCCCGTCCCCATGCCCTCCATTTTCTCGGAGAGGGCTTGCATCAGGCTCGGAAGGGTGCGCATATTGCCCTCGGAGTCCCTGGCCGCCACGCCAAGGGCGCTTAACGCCTCGGCCGTCTGCTTCGGCATCTTGGAGAGCCTCGCCACGGCCCCGCGAAGGGCAGTGCCCGCCTGAGATGACTTTATGCCGGCGTCTCCCATTACGCCGATAATCGCCGCGGCCTCCTCGAAGGGTATTTTGAGGCCCTCCGCGATGGGGGCGGCGTACTTCATGGATTCCCCCAGGGTGGCTATGCTCGTATTTGTCGAAGCGGATGTCTTTGCAAGCACGTCGGCCACCCGGACCATCTCCTCCGCCCCCAGGCCGAAGCCCCGCAGGGTGGAGGCCGCAATATCCGTCGCCTGTGCGAGATCCATGCCCTCGGCGATGGCCATATTGAGCAGCCCCGGCATAGCCGCCATGATTTCGTGGGACTTAAACCCGGCGCGGGCAAGAAGCTCCTGCGCTGCGGCGGCCTCCGAGGCCGAAAATTGGGTATCCCGGCCAAGCTGCCTTGCCTGTTCCGTCAGCATGGCCATGTCTTCGGCCGATGCCTGGGAGACGGCCCGCACCCGCGCCATGGCCTGCTCAAAGCTGCCAGCGGTTTTTATAGGGGCCGCAAGCCCCATAGCCAGCCCGGCCGAGGCCACTACCTCGCCCTTCATATCTCGAAGGGCGCCCTTTGCAGCGTCCAGCGCCCCCTGGGACCGCTGAAGGCGGTCCTGGGCCTCCTTCACCCTGTCGAACTGGGCGGCGAGCCTGGTTTGCTCCGAGCCAAACTCCTTTGTGTTTACGCCGGCCTGTTTCAGGGAAGAACCCAACTCCTTCAGGCCCGCCTTTTGCTCGTTGAATCTGGCCTGCAGGCGTTGGACCTCCCTCTCGGCGCCGGCAAAGGATTTTTGCATCTTGGCGGTGGGGGAGCTGGTGGCCGCCATAGCTCCGCCCAACTCCTTCACTTTTGCCTGGGCGGCCCTTAGTTTTGCCGCCGTCTCCCCCACGCTGCCCCGAAGTTTTTGGAAGTTCTCTATTGCCTCTCTGTTTTTGGAGACGGCGTCCATCTGCCCCTTAAGCCGCCCCATGGTGTCGGCGGCGGAGGCGAAGGCGCCCTTGAAGGCCCCGGCCAGGCTTGCCGCCAACACAAACGATATTTGGTAATCTTTAGCCACCGGCTTCACCTCCGTCCGCCCGGCGGGTATAATGATAAAAAAGGAAGGGGGTTGATCCCGTGATAAGCGCGCTTCGATCCGCATTCCTGGCCCTTATCAGGGCAGTCCGGACGGTCTGCATAGTCCTTGACGCCCTGGGCGAAATGGCCGGCTATATCTGCTGGGCGATGATCGGGCTGCTGATCCTCGGCTTTATGATAGGAGGGATCTGGTTCGCCCTGTTATAGGCGCCCCCGATCCCTCCGCTCGAGCATCTTTTGTTCCTCCACCACCACTTCGCACCACTCCGGGAGCTCCGCCACGGGAAGCGCCAGCCAGGAATCAGCCGGAGTCCCCGTGTCGGCCCTTGCCAGTCTTACCGCCAGGCGTTTCAGGGTTTTTCCGGGGGAGTCTTCTCTTCCTCTTCGCTCGAAGGGAGGCCGGAGGAGCCCGACCCTACGAAAAAAAGCTGCACCGCGTTTACCACCCTGTTAAAATCCCTTGCGCCAAGGGATTCCACCGCCTCGGCGGGAAGCCCGGCGGCGCGGGCCCCCACCCTGGAGAGGTAGAGCTTGCTGAAGTCCGCCATGGGGGCGAACTTCCCCTCCTGGTTCATCTGGGTTTCAACTTCTATCAGGTCGCGGCCCGTAAGCCCCTCCAGGTTCATTTCAATCGCCTTCATGGACGCCCCCCTGTGCTGAAGGGGCTTGTCCAGCGTAACCTTTGCCATTGGACGACCCCCTAACTCTTACCGAGGGCCTTGCGCACCTCTGCCAGGTAGTCCGTGCCGTCCACCTTGAAGATGTAGTTGAACTTGTCCATCTCCACCCTGGGAACGCCGTCGCGGGCTAGAAGGAGGTAATTCACTTCAAGCTCCGTGCTGCCGTCGGCCATCTCTCCTACGGAAAATTTGCCGGGGTCCAGGTTCTTGGGAACAGCCTTGCAGAAGACGTGGATCTGGCGGACTACATACTCCCCCCGCCCGGCGTCGTAATCCTGCAGGGCTCCGTAAAGGTCCAGGTTGTGCGCCCTGGGCGCCAGCAGCTTTATTGCACTGTCAGTCACGTTGCGCCAGTTAAGGGTTACCACCATGGAGCCGAAGTGCCCCAGAACCACGGAGTCAAGCTCTCCCGCGATACCGGCCCCCTTCACCGTCTCGGTCATGGCCTCGAAGGGCGGCAGGGTTACCTCGGCCACCCCCAGGAGGTCGCCCCCCTCAAGGTAGACCGAAAAGTTTATGTTCTTCTCGGGTACTATGTTTGCCATCTATGCCGCCCCCCTACTCAAACAGCGTGCTGAAGTAGTCCGGGTCGAATTCCAGTATCGCCCGGATCTCCTTTGCCGGAGGCGGAGGCGTGACGTAGACGTGGAAGCGAAGGATGCCGTCTATCAGGTCCGTCAGAGGGTTCTCCTCCTCCAAAAACTCCACGCGCCCGCCAAGAATGAATTCCCTGGCCGCAAGCCCGTTGAGGCGCACGTTGTAGCTGTTGACGATGGTCTTCACCAGCCGCCTGGTCATGGGCTTGTCCACCTTCTGCCAGAAGGTGAGGATGAATTCATTGCCTATCCAGTGGAACATGCGCCGGATGGGTATGAAGGCGTCCTTGGGGTCGGTTACTGCGGGGTACACCGCCTCCCGGTTGCCCCAGGCCTTCCAGCCGCCTATGAAGTTGAGGGCGGTTACAATCCCCTGGCCGTTGAGGTAGGCCGCCTGGTCGGAGCCAAGGAGGATTTCGTCCCCCTGGGCGTTTACCAGGGCGTTCATCTGAAGGCTCTTGTTGGACGGGCTCTCGTAGGGGATATCCTCGTTGGAGGCGTCCACCCTGTTCATAAGGGAGACCAGCTGCGTGGAGAGGTGGAAGGTGTCGTCGCCCAGTTTGGGCTTGCCCCAGCAGACTATTTGGTTGGGCAGCATGTAGTTGTTGGCGTTCTTCCACTCGGGCGCATCGGAGTAGATGGGGGCGCCCTCGTCCTCTTCCCCGCTATCGTCGTTGCTGGGAATATCCACTACCGACTCCCCGGTAAAGTGGCCGTTGATGTTGCTCATCTTGGCCGCCATCACAGCCGCAACGGCCGGAACTTCGGACCATTTGGGCGCGGCAAGCAGCCCGGGGATTATCCTGAACTTGGGGAAGACCTTCTCCACCAGCTCAAGGCCCGTGTACTCCCCGGACGAGATGTCCACGCCGCCTATTACGTCCTCAGCCGTCACGGCAGAGGGGTCCAGGGTGGTGAGCTTGACCTTGACTTTGTTCTTTTCGGCAAACATTCCCCCGGTAAGGGCGGTCAGGATCGCATTGCCGTCCTTATCGTAGGAGAGCGCGTAGTCCGTGCCGGCCTTCGGGTCTCCCGCCGCCCCCTCCGGCTTTACCACTACTGCCTTATCAAGCAGCACGTTCTTCCCCAGGTTGGCCTTGCCGTCGGTCAGGTCGAAATCCTTGCCCGTGCCGTCCGTAGTTTTATGGGTCTCGGGGTCCAGCACGTTGATCAGGACCACGGGGGCCACGTTGAACAGGGCAAACTGGGAGTAGATGGCCTCGCAAAGGGTGAAGTTCTCAAAGTCCTTGCTGAAGCCGAAAAGGGAGACCGCTTCCTCGTAGGAGTAGCAGAGCTGCGGCTTGTTAACGTTTTCAAGCGCCTTGGGACTGGATCCCAGGTGAATGGGGGCCGTTCCCACGAATACGGGCAGCCCCGCCTCCGTCCTTACCGGCGGCACCAGGGAGGTTGGAACCTCCGATTTATAAACTCCGTGAGAGTAAGCCAATTAACCCGCCTCCTTAACGCCCTTGGCCTTCTGGTACAGCCGGGCCTCGTTGCTGCCCGGCTCCTTCAGCTTTTTTTGAACCCTCATCACTTCAAACACGGGTACAAACAGCTCCTTTATCTCGGGGCGCTCCTCAAACAGGTCGGCGCACCAGGGAGGGTACCCGCCCTTAAACACCTGGCCGCTCCTCAGCCTTCCGCCGGGGATATTCGGCCCCACGTACATCATTTGTTTGGGCGCCACCAACTCCTTTGCCGCCTTTGCCGCCCCCTTCGCCGAAGGCTCCTTTACCGGGGCCTCCGTCTTTGCTGCTTCATCCTTTGTAGTAGCCATTGCGATAATCGCCGCCTTTCCAATCAATCCGTTCAGCAGGGCGGCCCGTCTCCCACTTCGTATCCATGCCGGCAAAGAACACGGGCCACGGCTGCTCGTCGAACACGTACCACTTCAGCGGAGGGACAAGCCTGAACTTCATCTCCAAAAAACGGCCCTGAAGCAGGTCCAGCCGCACCGCCTCCATCAAATTCATGCCGTCCCTGTATCCCTGGCAGTCGGAGGAATCGTCGTACACCCCCGCTAAAATGCGGGCCGAAATGCGGCACGGAGGGTCTTCCGCCCCGTCCTCCACCTCGTCCACCTTCAACAGAAGGCAGGGGAAATTCCGCTCCAGGTCCTCCTCCCCGTAGGCGAGGGCGTTGTCAAAAATAATGGGGCCCTCCGGCCCCTCCTCCTGCGTCGCCCCCGGCAGGGGCAAAAACTGCTTAAACACCCTTACGGGCTTAACCCCGCCGCCCTTGGCGGGCAGATTCCAACCCTCAATCAGCGTCTTGAGCCTTGTCGCCAGGGCGTCCTGAAGATCCAGAGCGATCATTTCCCAAACACCCCCAGCAGCCTCAAAATTTCGTGATCCAGCCGCTTTTCAAACCTCTCCCTGGCGCCCTTTTCAATCTCCGCCACAGTCTCCGCATTTTTCACAATCTGGGGGATGGAGGGAGAAATTATGGACCGCAGGCTGCCGTCCGCCTCCCGGAAGTAGGGTTTGCCCTTGACGAAAAAGGCGTCGCCCAGGGACTTAAGGCCGTCCTTTTTTACGGCCCCCCGAAGCTTCGGCCTCCTTCCCGGGGTGGGCGAGGACGGGACCAGCCTGTAGTCGGCAATGGGCTTGCGCCTCCCCCGCACTGCGATGGTCGAAAGCAGGCTGTCGGCGGTCGCCCTCTTGACGAAAACGTTTTTCCGCACCTCCGAGGATTTGGCGTAGTATCGCTTCGTCGTGCCCTTCACGGCGTCCGTCACAAGCCCGGTAGACGTTCTGCCCAGGGCGGAGGCTACGGCCCTCTGAAAGCCGTTGGTCACTCCTGCGAGGGCCTCCCTGGCTCTGTCAAGCTGCCCCTGGTCGATTTGGATCACGGCTCGTTCGCCTCCAGATCTATCCGCATCACGGCGCCGCCGATCAGGCGGGCCTCGTCCACGGCGTACAGCCTGCCGTTAATCCGTATCTTTTGCCCCCGCCTGGGAACGCCCACGGCGTCCGCCGCCCGCAAAAAAAGAACGCCCCGGTTGATATGCACTCCCTCGGGGCGCTCTTCCATCTTCCTGGCGCCGGCCTCTTTCATCCGGCTGTCGCCGCACAGCACGCAGAGAATGCGCTTGCCATTTACATCGTGCCAGTCGGCAAACTCGTCCTCATTCCACCAGGCCGCTCCGTCCTTCACGTCCTCCTGTATCTGCTGCTTTAGCGTAGGCACCCTTACCACCTCCGCCCTTGACCGCCCTTTTGCCTGTGGCGGGCTTAGCCTTTGGTTCCAGCTTTGGCTTGGGCTCAACAACCGGATCAGGACCGGCTTTAAGCTCCGCCTCAGGTTCGGTCTTCGGCTCCGGCTCCGGCTCCGGCTTAACTTCCAGCTTCGGCGTTGACTCCGGTTCCGGCTCTACAAACTCCGCTTGCCCCGACTCCACCAGATAAAGCTCGTCGGCCGGATCCAGGGAGACCACATCCCCAAACCCGGCCGACCCCACAAAGGACTTCCTTCTGGTAATCCGAATCATTACATCACTTTGATTGACCGGAAGGCGTCAATCTGGTGCGGTACCGGCAGGGGGCGGCTCACCATCTGCACCCAGCGCACCGAGGGGTCGTTTTCCACCCAGGAGCGGGGCACCCGGTCGCCAACGTGGGTGGTCACGGAGTTGTTCTCCCTGTTGGCCTCCGTCCACGCGCCGTACATCATGCTCGTCCGTGCCGCAGGATTGCCTAGAAGGATGTGAGTCGTCGGGATCATCGACACCTCGTTGCCCGTGGCCTCGTCGTAATACCATTCATCATAGGTATAGACGTAAAGCCCTGTATCCCTCATGTACCCCCAGTAGATAACCCCCATGGTCTCCAGAGTGGCCATGGGCAGCTGGGGCTCGATCTCCGTCAGCAGGATTCGGGTCTTGTCGGAGAAGGCCTGGACCTCGGCGCACGCAAGGAAGGCGTTAAGGGCCCCCGTGCCCATCACTACCGTGTTGGGCGCGATCCCGCACGCCTTCACCATCGCCTGCCTCCACGTCCTCAGGTCGGCCAGCGGAGTAGCGGTGGCCGCCGCCGACCACTTGTTATTCGCGACATCTATCGTCGTCTTGGTCAGCGGGTACTCCACTTCCTCGTCTATGCCGTCGCCCTTCTGGGGCACCTTGCCGTCTATCAGGGCCTTGCAGCACATCCACTCCTCCCGCCTGGTAATGGCCTGGTCCAGGTAGAGCAAATCCTCCACGTAGAGCCGGGCGGCCCTCTCGTCGGGGCTCACCCCGCTGTAAAGGGTCTCCCCGGGAAGCCGTTTGCCCCAGTCCACATCGGAGGCTGCCCTCTTGGGCTTCAGCATGGCTGGCTTGTAGCTGTTGGTGGTGTAGCCATCCCGCTCCATCACGGAGCCTGACTTCATGGGGGCCACAAAGGGCGCCATCTTGCGGTTGCCTTTTACTATGTCGATGTCCACGTGCTCCGTAACCACCGCGTCGCGACGGGAGAAAAACATATCCCTGATAAAGGTCTGCGCCGGGAAGGCCGTCTTAAGGGCCTCCAGCATGGTCCTCGGTTCGTACAGATCAATAGTCATAAAAAGAGCCCCCTATCTAACCATCTTGAAGAATATGCCGCGGGCCATGGCCGCAGCCCTGAAGTCGTCCGCCGTATCGCTTGCCCCGCCGAAGGACAGGGCCGCCTGGTTGAACTCCCCGGTGAAGTAGGCCACCGCCACCACGTCGCCATCCGAGGCGTCTACCGCATGGGCCAGCACGGCCACCGGCTCTGCGGAGCCGTCGGTCGCGGAGGTATCCACGGCCTTGTAAAGCCCCGTAGCGTCTGTTACGTCCGCCTCCACCTTGATGTCGAAGCCGTCGCCGACGATGAACTTGGTAGTGGCGTCTTCGGTCATTACAAATTTGATCTCACTCTTGACGGTAGTCCCCGGCGTTCCCGCCACCTGGAAGACCTCCAGCAGCTTGCCGTCGGGCCCCTTAAGCACGGCAATCGCCTGCTGAGCAGGCACGGTAGGCGTGGTGGCAACTTCCGCCGTAGCGGCCCGAATCACCCGCACCGTGTATATTCCGGCCCTTGTCCCGTCCTGGAGAGGCTTGGCAGCGTCCATCACCAGGGTTCCCGCCCCAGTGTTATCTCCTGTAACCTGGCTCACGGCGGGGTCGGCAAGCTTCAGCTCCACGCTCCCCTTGTAATCGATCCCCAGCAGAGTCCCCCGGTCCAGCACGTCCTGCCCCTCGGCGATCTTCACCTCGCCGTCCACTACGGGCATCTGGCTCCCGGCAAAGAGGTTGTCCGCCTCCAAAACCCCTATCTGATTTTTGTCCGACATTTATTCCGCCCCCCTAGCAAATGCTCTTGCGGTAGACCGCGCCGCCGGCGCCACCGACTTCACCAGACTCAAAAAAGCCCCCATCTCCCGCTCTTCCTGCCCGGGAAGGCCGGAGGGCTCAAGCCCCGCAATACCGTTTACCGCCGCCGCGTCCTCCCTACGGGCATTAAGGGCAGTCTGCGCCCTCTGGGCCTTCAAAAGCTCGATGGCGCATTCCTGAGCCGTCGCAAAGGACTCGTACTTTGCCTTTGCGATAATCTCGCCGCATCCGGGCTGGTCCAGCTCGTCAAGCTCCTGAAGCCTTGCCCTCTCCTCTTCCATTCCAGCCCTAAAGCCCTCCTCGCGCCCCTCATCCCACACCGCTGCGTAAAGCTCCGGGTGCTGCTCCATAAACTCTTCCCTGGTCATTCCTTTAACCTCCTTGGGTCTTGTTGCGGCCTTAGGAAACAGGGCCGCCACATCCTTCTTGAACCCCTTCAGCCTCTCCACGGGAGCGGACCAGCCGCCACGGCTTCCCTCCAGGCTGAAAAACCCTCTATCCATTGACGCCACTGCCATCACCGGCGCGGCAGCCTCATCAGCAAAACCCCGTTCCACCGCCTCCTCTCCGGTCATCCACGTCTCGGCGTCCATCAACTCCAGGACCTCCGCCTCCTCCAGCCCCGTCCGGGCCGCATACACCCCGGCAATCTGGCTCCGCAGCATGTCCAGGATCTCCGCCGTCCGGCGCATCTCATCCCCGTCGCCAACGGAAAAGCTCCACGGGTTGTGGATCATGATGGTGGCGTTGGCCGGGCAGATGATTTTGTCCCCCGCCATGGCCACCACCGACGCAATTGACGCCGCTATCCCGTCCACACGGACCGTCTTTTTGACCTTATGCCCCTTCAGGTAGCTGTAGATAGCCATCCCGGCAAAAACATCTCCGCCTATGGAGTTGATCCTTATGGACAGCTCCTCCACGTCGCCCAGGGCGACAATGTCCGAAATAAAATCCCTGGAGCGGTTCTCGCTCCACCAACCGTCGCCAATATCCCCATAAAGAAGAAGCTCCCCGACCTTTTCGCCGGAGAGCTCCGCCTTCCACCACTTATTCTTCACGACCCAGATCACCTTCCCCTTCGCCGCCCGGCCCGGCCTCCAAATTTGCCGATGGCAGCCCCAGCTTTGCCCTCACCGACTCCTCCTTTGCCCGCAGGCGCACGTTCATCTCCCACTCGGAGCCGGTAAGCTCCATAGCCTCCCTGGACTCCGAGGACGCGCAGATCTCTATCCTCTTTGCGGCTGCGTTGACCTCCTTCAGCGGGTCAAGCTGCCCCTGGGCGGGGCCGTACCAGTCCACCCACGAATAGCAATAAGCCGCCATGGGATCCTCAAAAAAGCCCGGCGCGTCGATCCTGCCCCTGAGCGCCGCCTCGCACAGCCACTCGAACAGAATAGGCTGACAGAAATTGTCCGCAAACCACTCCCGCCAGATCTTAAAAAGCTTCCAGGCCTCAAGCAGAGCCCCCCGGCTGGCCGAGTAAGAGGTTGAAAAATGAAGGGTCAGCAGCTCGAAGGGTATCCCAAGCGCCGAGCCCACCTGGCGGCACACGGCCCCTACAAAGGCGTCGAAACTCTGGTTTGGCCTGCCGGGCGACGTGGACGTTGCCTTAACCCCCGGCGGCAAGTCGAACACCGACCCGTACCCCAGTTGAACCCGGCCCAGAAGGTCCTCCTCCGCCCCCGAATCCTCCAGGGAGAAATTCTCCTCCCCCAGCTCCATCTCCTTGGCGTCGTGCTCAAAAAATATGGAATACATCCCGTTGACCACTGCGGCCATAAGCTCCGCCTCGGTGTAGCGTCCCAGCTGCTTCAGCGTCTCGATCACCGGCGCAAGCATGGGAACGCCCCTGGGCTGGTCCACCCTCTCGGCCCTCATCAGGTGCAGAAAATTCCTCCTGCCGGAGGCCTTCCCCCAAAAGGGGGCCCTCGTCCACTCCAGGCGCGGCAGGCCGTACCCCTCGCCCTTCGGGTGACGGTTGGCCACCCATGCCGCCACGGGCGTACCGTCCCCGTCCATCTCGATTCCCTCGCAGATCCGCACCCCGCTCGGGGGTCTTCCCGGGTCGCACACCCGGTCCCCCTCCACAAGCCGGACCTGGAGGTCGTACAGCCGCCCCCGCCGGGGCGACATGGGCAGGGCCGCAAAAACGTCGCCGTTCATAAGCAGTGAAAGCATCGCCAGGGCCTGCATCTCGTAAAAATTATTCCGCCCCGAGGCGTCGCACTCCTTGGACTCGGCCCAGTAGCCAAACTCCCGCTCGGCAACATCCTCCCAGCGGTCGGCCTCCTCCTCCGTCATGCCCAGATAGTCCCTGTCGATGGAAAACTTGGGCCTCAACCCCGGCCCTATGGCGGAGGTAACAATCCGCTCGATAGCGCCCCGAGCCAGCGGAACCCCGTAATACTGATCCCTGGACCTCTCCCGCAGAAGCTCCAGGTTTTGCCCTATATCCTCGTCCGGGCTCTTCGACGTGGAAATCCACGCCGACATAGAGGTCCTCTGCCGACTTGCCCCGTGGTGGGAGTAACCCGAATTCAAAAACCGGCCCGCCCTCTCCAGGGCCGCAAGGCGCATCCTGGCCGCCTCCCTCTTCAGGGCAACCCCCGGCGCGAGAGCGCTTAAAACCTTCTTCAACATCGTCCTCACCAATCCTTCGGGACGATCACCCTGAGCCGCCCCCGCCCCGGCGCCAGGGAGAGGCGGTAAATCTCGCCCTCCAGCCGGGATATCTGCCTCTGCACGTCGGCCAGATTGGCCCGCGTCAGCTCCAGCCCCTCCATCTTGTACGACTGACTGGACAGGATGGCGGCCTCCGCCCTGCGGTACTGCTCAAGCCGCTCTTTCAGCTTTTCAAGCCGCTCTGCGGCAGCCATTGCACCACCTCCCCAAAATAAAAGGGGGCGGCAAAACGCCACCCCCCCTGCTCTATCTTTATTCACCTCACCCCTCCGCTCAAAACGCGAACGCCCCCCTTCCGCCGCTTCGGGGGCGCCTTCTCCTTTGAAGTCGGTTCCGGCGACGGGGCCTGCTCCTCAAACAGTTTCTCCGGCTTGGGGTTAACCACCGAAGACCTGCGGGCCTTTTTGGTCGTCTTGGCGCCCTTGCGCTTTACCACTCGCCGCTCTCTGCGCCGCTCCAAGTCTGGATTCAAAATCTCAAGGGCCGCAGTGGCGTAAACCCGAACGTCCAGGGGCTCGTTCCTGGCCGAAGACGACCGCTTCACCCACTCCGTCTTAACCTTGCCGCCCACCCGGCGCACCACCAGCTTCTCCGACACCAGCCCCTTGAAGTAGGGCAGATCGTACCCCCGGTGGTTGCTCTTCAGGTCCTTGGGCCAGTGGCAATATCCCGGCCCCGGCGACTCCACCTTCAGCCGGGAAAAAAGGCTGCCCTTGAGGGCGTCCACTCCCAGGCTAAACAGAGCCACCCTCCGGCGGTTGCTCCTGCTGGGCTTGCTGACCCCTGGCTTTCCGTACACCGAGGAGCCCTTGATCGCAAAAATATTCCGCCGCTCGCGTGGCTTCACGAACTTGTAAACCTCGTCCGTGAAGTGGCCGCCGGAGTCAATGCAGGTGCAGGCTATGCCAATCTGCTCCCCGTCCGCATAGCTCCAAAGGGACGACAAGAACTCGTCCAGGGCCTCCCACACCTGCGCCTGCCCCGGATCGCCGACGAAGACCCGGTAGTAAATCCCCCACGACTCCCTCCGGGGGCCCCACCCCACCACCTCGGCCTCAAGGCGGTCGTCCTGGGTGTCCACCCCGCAGGTCAGGATCAAAACGCCATCGGGGACCTCGGCCTCGTACTCCTCCCGGTGCTCCTCCAGGTTTTCAACCTCAATGGCGTTGCCCGTCTCCTCCCAGGGAATGCCGAGGACTGTATTGCGCCATACCTTCATAGCTTCGTCCCCGTCCTTCCTGGCCTCGTAGTAGGCAAAGACCAGGTCCTCCCAGGAGGTCCACGGGGAGGAAAAGGCGTTTATGTGGAAGCCGCGGATATGATGCTCCTTCCGGGCTACCCACATCCCCCTGTGCTGCTGCGACCTCCACTCCTGTTCGCCGCTATACTTGCCGCAGACGGGACACTTCAGCCTAATATCACTGATAGCCTTATGGTCGAAATTGCCCCACTCTATGGGGCTTGCCGCTCCGCACCTTGGGCAGGGCACATGCCACTGCTCCATAGTGGAGGACTCGTACAGCTTCTCAATCCGGCTTAGGCCCTTGATGGTGGGGGTGCTCACCTGGATAATCTTTCTGTTCCAGAAGTTCTGCGTCCGCTTCCTGGCCAGCATGACGGGATCCCCTTCCGTGCCTGCGGACTGGGGGTAGCGGTCCACCTCGTCCAGCAACAGAAGCCTTATGGGCTTGGAGGCCAGCCCCGAGGGGGAGTTTGCCCCGCCCAAAAACAGCTGGCCGCCGGGGAAACGCTTGTGGCGCAGGGTATTCCCGCTATCCCTGGAGCGGGGGTCCTTAATCTTTGTGGAAAGGCAGGGCGTATCCCGCACCATGGGGGCTATCCTGTCCTTGCTGTAGGCCTCCGCGTCCTCGATGGTGGGCTGCACCATCATCATGGGGCACGGGTCGATGTCGATGTGCATCCCT
Organism: Bacillota bacterium; assembly: GCA_023622515.1. Taxonomy (GTDB): domain Bacteria; phylum Bacillota; class Clostridia; order Saccharofermentanales; family DTU023; genus SFFI01. Next base: position 17,723 of record JAMNZB010000002.1, read on the forward strand.
ATGGTGTTGTTTAGGATCTCGGACTTCCCCACCTGGGCGGCGGACATCACCACAACCTCCTGCTGCCGGGGGTCGGAGATAGCGTCCATAATCCCCCGCTGGTAGGGGGCCCTGTCGGTAACCCACCTGCCCGGCTCTACGCTCGACTCCTGGGAAAGACGGCGCTCCCTGTCGGCCCACTCCGCCACGGAGATCTCCGGCGGCGGCGCCCAGAGAGAATCAAACCTCGTCCACAGGCGCCATGCCCGATATTCGCTCCTTGCTATATTCTGCAAGCTCATCGAGGGCCTCGTAGATTGCCGCCTTCAGCGCCACCTGGATATCCGCCGCCGTCTCCGCCTCGAATAGGGCCGGAGCCAGCTTTGTGGGAATGGCCAATAGGCGCGACCGGCAGTTTACTATCTGCTCCGTCCATACGGTCATCACATCCTCGCTTCGGTGCATCTCCCCCCGCATGGCGGCCAGCTCCAGCTCCGCCGTTTCCCGCTGAACCTTCGTGAGAAGGGCGCGCTCCCTGGTCAGGTCGGGATCATCACCGGTCTGAATCCGGTCTTGCAGGTAGCGAATGTAGCCCTGCACGGAGCCGACCAGATCGTACTCCCCGGCTCGGGCGCGGGGGATCACCTTCTCCTGGACAAGCTGCTGAACCCGGCGCTCCGAGAGCATAAGCAACTCGGCGATTGTTTTCACTGAGTAAACTATTTCCATTTCGCCATCTTGGAATTGTACTTTGTGTACCATTTATTTTTTCACCGCCCCAAAGCCTTGCTAGTTCAGGCCTTAACATGCATGATAAATTGGAACTATTACCCCCCTCAGATACCCCATTTCGTTTGTACAAATATGATAACCATTGGCTTACTTCTATTGGTCAAACGCACGAAACGAAACGATACAATTTTGTGGCTAGCCGAAAGTTGGGCTCAGCGCGCTGGGCGCGGCCCTTACCCCCTTGGGAGGACCCGCCAAAACCTGTTGCCATCAGCGTTTAAGCCCCCATAAAAACGAGTGCTGTAAAACCACAAAGTATTGCACTCAAAAACCTTCTACGAAAGCCCTTGAATACAGGGCTTGCGAAAAAGAGCCATACCCCGAGTTTGGGGATTTTGAGGCGCGGAGAAAATCGGCCCTTTGACTGACGACTTTTACAAAGTCGGCATTTTGCACACAAAAAGGCGTTTTTAGAGGGCTTACTACGGGATAGACAGAATGGCGTCGTCCAGATTGTCCTGGGTGATGCCGATGTATGCCAGCGTGACCTCGGGAGAGGAGTGATTCAGCAGCTTCTGGATAAGCTCCAGATTGACTCCCTCGTGGTAGAGGCAGTAGCCGAAGGTCTTGCGCAGGGAGTGGGTCCCCACACGGTAATTCAATTCACAGGCGACGGCCGCCCGCTTCAAAATCCTCCAGGCGTGGCTGGTTCCAATTCGGAACTCGCCGCTTTTATTCGCCTGGCGGGATTTGAAAAGGGGCTCCAGAAGCAGCCGACCCTTGGTCGGAGCCGTCATCATCCGCTCCCGGAAGTATCGGCTCAAAACCCGGCGGGCTCTGGGGTGGATTATGATATCCGCCCGCTTTCCGGTTTTCTTTTCCTTGATTTCGAACCGCTCTTTTACGCAGAGGCGGCCCCGCCGGTCGATGTAGGCCACGTCGGCCACGTCCAGCTTTACGAGGTCGGAGATCCGCCGCCCCGTGCGCATTCCAAAAACAAAAAGGGCGTGGTCTCGCGCGCTCCGCCGATACAGGTACTGCTCTATGGCCTCCCTGTCGGAGGCGCTGCGGATGGGCTGGGTGGTGCGCGACCCCAGGCTTAACATGGCGGCTCCCCGCAGAAGGCCCGCATCTTTGCGACGGACCAGCCCCGCTTTGCCCGCCGCTCGCACCACCGGCGCATGGCGCGGAGGTCGCAGGCCTCTACCCTGGTAATAATGTCCGCTCCGAAGGGGATCGGGGAAATGCGAAGGTCGGAGGCGCCGATCCGCAGCCCCCACTCCTCCGGAATGCCCCAAAGAACATAGTCGTCTTGCAATGCCATCTCCTCCCGGATAAATAAAAAGGGCCGCCCGCCTCGGAGCGACCCCTGACAACCTACCCACGATACTAGAATACCACACCTGTGGGGCATAGGCGTACCGTTATGTGTACCGTTTGCGGGGGCATAGGCGTACCGTTTGCGGGGGCATTTTTGCCTATTCGCCGAAAAGCGCCCTTTGAAAGCCCCCGATGGCCAGCCGGGCTATCCGCATGGGGACAACAATTCTGCGGCGGTAAACGGTTTTGCGGTCCACCCCCAGCTCGTCGGCCATGGCGGAGACGCCGCCCTCCCGGAGGCGGGAGGCAAGAGGGTCGGAGAGGCGTATGTATTCCACCCATATATTCCAGTCCAGGACTTCGGCGGCCCTGAAGGATCTGGCGGCCTCCGCCACATCCGGCCACCCTCCGGGGCAGACCGTATCAATGAAGCCCGTTATCTCCATGCCGTCGGCGATCTGGGCCAGAAAGCCGTCCAGATTTACCGACGGACCCCTGCCGTATGGCTCCTCCCTCTGGCGGAGGCTTCCCACCAGGTCCGCCCACTCCACCCCCTCCAGGGGCTTCCGCTCCCCCAGCAACACCGGAAGGCCGGAGGGGTGATAAAAGGCCAGCAGCCGCCCCTTCGTCCTCCTGTATTTGGATCAGGAGTTTTTTATACTCCGCCGACTTCTCCGCTTCCTCTTTTTTGAGCCGCTCGCGGAGCGGGGCGTTTTCCGGCAGCTCGTCCAGCTTCCTGGAGATCTCCGTGATTTTTTTCAGAAGGTGGGAAGCCCTCTGGTAGACCTCAACGTCAATTTCCCTTTTCATTCCGCCGCCTCCATTCCCGTGTTTTAGTCGGCGCGCGGCAGAGGCGTTCTGCCGGCGTTCCGCTTCCTACCGGGGCGCTTCTTCAGGTGCGCCCTCGGACCCGGGAGGGGTTGCGTGTCGTATTTTTTCGCCATGGCCATTTCGACCTTTGCGAAGGCCCGCGAGAGCCCCTCCGGCGACATCCTCAGCCCCTCGGCATCCGTGATGATTCCGCAATCCTGCGCCACGGAACAAGCCTGGGCGGCGTCCGCAATTCCCTGATCTCCGTGTAGTATTCCTTTGCGAGTTCCAGAAGCATCCCCGACCCCTGGGTGGGCTCCCGGACGACGGTTTTCTCCCGCAGAAGCGCCGCCCGCCCTTTTTCGAGATTCACCTTTTCACCTCCCCTTAGACGCCTACAGTGTCCTTCGAGCCCTCTTTTTTGCACTTGTGAAAGCGGATGTAGTCCACTCCATCGCTGATTAAATAAATTCCGTGTATTTGGCAGTAGGCCCCGTCCTCGTTGCGGAACTGGTACAGGCAGCCGCCGCAGTGTTTATCCCCCATCAACCGCCACCTCCCCCTGTTTATCAACCTGTATTCCGAATCGCTCGTAAATCTTCGGCATCGGGCACCAGTGTTTATGGCGCCACTGGTAGCTGAAGCAGAGCGGGCACGTCGAATGGGCTATGATTTCTTCAGCTACCTCGCGCAAAAGCTCCGTGTCGTTTGCGGACTTCACGGCGCCGTCTCCCCGAATAGGGTCATCTGCTCCGGCGGGGGGTTTTCCAGGTCATCCAGCCAGGCCATTATTTCTCGACTGGCCTTGGGGTTTTCGCCCCTTGGATCCATGCGGCCCCTGATGTGCTGTATGGCCATCCTCAGGCATTCCTCGCGCTCAAGCCCTACAGGGATTCCCCCGCCGTAAGATGCCGGGGTTCCGCTTCCGCATGTTGTGCCGGCGGTGTCCTCGAGGGTGAAGTCGAAGCCGTAGCACCAGCCGAACTCTCCGTGGGCCAGAATGATCTTCGCGTCGCTGTATTTGCCGACGTGCTCCAGTTCCTCCACTCCCGGCTGCCCCGGTATAAAGACCCCGTGGCTGTTTCTTTTGGCGTATTCAACTTTTTCGCTGATTGTTTGCTGATTTTCTGCTGATTTTTTGCTAATCGACATAGCCCACCCTCCCCTGGACGGCCTTTCTGCCCCGGTAGTCCTTGGCCTTGATGAAGAGCGCCTGCGCTGATTCCGACAGGCGGGAGATGATGCGGGCCCCTTTGTCCCCCAGGCTTTCGCCCAGGGCCTTCATGGACGCGGCGTTGGTGGTGATCACGGTCTGGCGGCCGTTGCGGTATCGGTCGTCCATGAGGGCGAAGAGGCGTTCGGCGGCCCATTCGGTGGTCCTCTGGGCGCCCAGGTCGTCCAGTACCAGGCAGTCCGCCTCCCTTGCGCCCCGCTCTATCTGGTCCGACCGGCCGTCGCCGTAGCCGTTTTTTATTTCGTCCAGAAGGTCAACGGTGGGCACGAATACCGCGCACTTTCCCCGGGAGACCAGCAGCTGGACCATGGCCACCGCCAGGTGGGTTTTGCCTACGCCCGTGCCGCCCCCCAGCACCAGGGAGGAGCCGTCGTCGGCGCAGGCCATGGCAAGACCCTTGGCGGTGCGGATCGAGGGTTCAAGGCCTGCGGTTTTGAAGGTGTCGAAGGTGCATTTTTTCATTCCCTCCGGGATTCGGCTTGACGCCACCATTATTTCGGTTTTGCGCTGCCGCTCCGCCTCCTGGCGGGCCCTGCAGCGGCCCACCCTCACCAGGTAGACGGTGCGCCCCAGAAGGTCCTCCCGGGAGACTGTCCACCTCATGCCTGCATCGGGGCAGGAGTCGCTACCGGGGCAGTCTTCATGGCAGCCCTCCTGCTGCATGGCCTTGAGGAAATCCAGGGGCGACCCGGCAAGCTGTCGGCCGGTTATTTCGTCGTCCTCGAAGAGGCGCCGGACGTAGAAGAGCGCCCTTTCGCCCGAGTCGGGGGACCTAAGGTCCGAGAAGGTTTTGACGGCCGCCGTATCGCCTGCGGGCTTCACGTCGTTCCTCCGAAGCGGGCCATGTGCGCCTCGTGCTGGCGGCGCTCCCACTCCTCGAGGTCGGCCAGTCGCTGGGCCTCCCAGGGGTCTTCTTTGGCCTTTTTCTTCGCCGCCGCCTGAGCGGACCGGAGGCCCGGAAGGCTTGTCTGGTGCTTAAGGCTGTCCCAGATGTACTCAAGGGTGAGGTCACCCGGCGACTTGCCGGACTTCTGGTAGCGGGCGACGGCCTTGCCGATTTCGGTTTGGATTCTTGCCGGGGTATGGCGTTTCTCCAGGGCGCGGATCGCCGAGAGTTCCCCGACGCGAATCCCGGGGCGGCCGGTTTTGAGCAGGAAGTATTCCGCCGTGGCCTTCATGGGGGCGGGCACGTCCTCGGGGGTGCAGAGGGGCTCTTCCTGCGAGGCGTGTAGCGGTTTTTCTTCCTCCGCCGGAGGCGGGGGCGGGGGCGGCGAGGTCTCCTCGCTCTCCGAAGGAGAGTAGGTTTTATATAGTTCTATTGGTTCTAGTTCCGGGGGTACGTTTTCTGCACCCCTGGGGTGCAAATTCTGCACCCCTCCGTCTATGGGTGCAATATCTGCGCCCCTCCCTGGGGCCCGATGGCCCACTAGAGCGTACTCGGAGGATATTTGCTTTTTGCCCCTGTACCTTGCCCTGCGAGAGATGTACCCTGCCTCCTCCAGGCGCTTTAGGGATTCCTGCACTGTGCGGACGGAGCAGTTGACCTTCTCGGCCAGGGTTTGAATTTTGGGGAAGCAGGTCCTTCCCCTGACGGACGCGAAAGTGCAGAGCACAGAATAAACGCACTTGTCCATAGGTGAGATGTTGGGGTCGTAAAGGACCTTGGTATCCACGCACGCAAACCAAAAATCCCTCTCGTCTTCAAGGGTGTTAATCTCCCGTTGTTCTTCGCTCACCGACTTCACCCCCTTCTTAAATCGCTCTTTGTCTCCAGCCTTACCTCTGCGTCAAATTGCCTCCTGAGGGTTGGCCGGAAGGTGCGCAGCA
>JAMNZB010000038.1 GCA_023622515.1 Bacillota bacterium
ATCAAGCTTAGCGAGGCGGTGCAATATGAGAAATAAAAGCATCTATGCCTGCATGGATATCAAGGACGGCCGGGTGGTCAAGGGGGTAAAGTTTTCGGACCTTCAGGAAATCTCAGACGACCCTGTTAGCCTAGCTAAAAAATATGAAGCGGAAGGGGCCGACTACCTGGTCTTTTATGATATCGGGGCGACAGTGGATAAAAAGGAGATCTTCTATGACAAGATTGAAGAAATCCTGAAGGCTGTCAAGATCCCCCTCCTGGTAGGTGGCGGCATCCGCAGCCTGGCCGACTGCGACAAACTCTATGAGCTGGGGGTAAGGCAGTTCAGCATCAATTCCGCTGCCATACGAAATCCCGGCTTACTAAAAGAAGTCAGTGAAAAATATGGACCTGAGAGCCTGGTCCTTTCTGTTGATGTCAAAAAGCTGGGCGACCGCTACCATGTCTTTTTAGGAGCCGGCAAGGAGGATACGGGCCTTGAGGCCAAGGCCTGGCTGGAAAAGTGTGTGGACCTGGGGGCCGGCACTCTGGTGATTAATTCCATCGATTCTGACGGGACCAAGGGGGGCTACGACCTGCCTATGCTTGAGGCCCTGACCAAGGATGTGGACTGTAGAGTAGTGGCTTCCGGGGGGGCGGGGAAGAAGGAGGACTTTTTCGAGCTCTTCCAAAAGAATGAAAAGGTGACCGGGGCCCTGGCGGCCTCAATCTTCCACTATGGCTTGGTGAGCATAAAGGAGATTAAAGAAGGGCTTGAAAAGTTTACAAAAGAGACAGAGGCGGAAATAACGGTAAATAAAAGAAAAGTAGAAACACCGAAAAATGATACATAAGTAGAAATATTGGAAGATAAAACAAGAAGCGGAAATAGCGGTAATACTGGTAGATAAAAGAAAAGCAGAAACACCGGCAAAAGAGACAGATAAGGAAGGAAAAGAGGGATTTGAAAGTATGATTAATATAGAGACTTTAAAATACGATGACAAGGGCCTGATTCCGGCCATTGTGCTTGATGCTGAAGACAAGAAGGTATTAATGCTGGCCTATATGAATAAGGAAAGCCTGGCCCTGTCCATAGAGAAGAATTTGACCTGCTTTTACAGCCGGAGCCGGCAGTCCCTCTGGCTGAAGGGGGAAACGAGCGGCAACTATCAGCATATCGTGAAGATTGTCACGGATTGCGATAGGGACAGCCTCCTGGTCTATGTGGACAAGGAGGGGCCGGCCTGCCATACGGGAGCGGAGAGCTGTTTTTATGAAACTCTTTATGAGAATGAGGAGAGAGTGGGCGAAAAGGACGGAGGGGGCGGAAAGGGTCAAGACCAAGACCAAGCCAAAGACCTAGTCCAAGCCCAAGTTCAAGGCAAAGAGGAAGAAGGCGGGCAAGACTCTTTCTTGGATAAACTCTATGACCTGGTTATCGGCCGGAAGGAAAAGCCCTTGGAAAATTCCTATACCAGCTATCTCTTCCGAGAAGGCCGGGATAAAATCCTGAAAAAGATCGGGGAAGAAGCCACCGAAGTGGTTATCGCCGCCAAGGGGGACGACAAGGGAGAATCCATCTACGAACTGGCCGACCTAGTCTACCACAGCCTGGTCCTCATGGTTGATATGGATATTAAGATTGCCGATATCTTGGCCGAACTCGAGGGCCGGCATAAGCTGTAAGGAGGGGCTGAAATAGCTTCTAAGCCAGTGCCTATGATATGTGAGCCGGGTATGGGGTGTACAACCATCATTTGTTTAAATATGTATAAAAAATCGTCTCGAAAGAAAGCCGGTTCGGGGCGATTTTTTTGGGAGCCCTAAGGGCTGTAATATCTCTTTTTACAGTGCTTTTATCGAATTAATCGATGACGAGCCTAGCTTATGGAATTAAAATATTACAAGTGCTATTCTTCCGATTGTATGTAAAATAAAAAAATATACACAAGAGAGGTAAAGGAATGTTGAAAAAATATTTAACCCTTTTCCTGGCTTTGGTCATGTGCTTCAGCTTGCTGACCGCCTGCGCATCCAAAGACAAAGGAAAGGAAGATCCTACAAAGGAAGTTAAGGAAGAAAGCACAGAAAAGGAAAAAGAAGAGGCTACAGAAGCAAAAGAAGAGCCGGAAAAGGAAGAAAAAGAAGACGCTACAGAGGAAGAAAAGGCCGAAGAGTCTGACGAAGATAAGACCCTCGTCGTTGCTACAACAAGCGGTTTCTTCCCCATCGTCTACGAAGATGACGACGGCAATCTTACAGGTTTTGAATACGACATCATTGTCGATGCCGCTGAACGCGCCGGCTACGAAATTGAATTCAAATTAACCGGTGATTACGCCGCCATGTTCGAAGGGGTAAAATCCGGCAACTTCGACACCATGATCGGGCAAATCTCCGTAACCGAGGAACGTGAAAAGAATTATACCTTCACCGATGTTTATGGCTACAACGCCATCAAAATGTGTGTCCGTGGCGATGACCCCGCAAAGACTGTTGAAGACCTGCAAGGCAGAAAAGTGTGCATCGAATTCGGTACCGTCCTTGAAGACATCATGAACGATATCAATGCCGATTTCCCTGAAGACAAGCAAATTGAGTTGGTCATTACCGAAGGTAATATCTACGAAGAACTGAAAATCGGCCACTATGATGCCTTCCCGATTACCGTTCTTTCCTTTGACCAGGTCAACGCCAAGGGCGAATATGAGTTTAAGTTGATTGGTGACCCGGTCCTGGTCGACAGAAATGCCTTCCCCTTTGCCAAAGAAGGTAACGAGGCAAAAGTTGAAGCCATCAACAAAGCGCTGAAAGAAATGCGCGAAGACGGAACCCTCTCCGAAATTTCTAAGAAATACTTCGACCGCGACATAACTCAAGAAGAAATAACAGAATAAAGTATTTATTAAGGCAGCCGGAGATGGCTGCCTTAGTTTTATTCAGGAAAAGTATCCCATGAGATTTGATACGGAATTTTTTGTTTCGATTTTCCCCAAACTATTTAAGATGGTTCCCTACACGCTTTGGCTGGGTTGTATTGCCTTTGCCCTGGCCTTCCTTTTGGGGCTGATTCTTGAGGTGGCTTACACATCCAAAAGCCGGATTTTAAGGATGCTGGCCGGAATATATATATCCTATTTCCGGTCTACCCCTTATATTACCCAGCTCTTTATTTTCTACTTCGGCCTGCCGCAGGTTTTTCCGATTATGAGAAACATAGTCGGTTCCAGTGCACTGATTATTACGATAGCCCTTAATTCGGCCGCCTTTATAGCCGAGATTATCCGTGGGGGACTGCAATCGGTTGATAAGGGCCAGCGGGAAGCGGCCCTCTCCATCGGCATGAGCCCCTTTAAAATGTATAGGGAAATTATATTGCCGCAAGCCTTTGTAGCGGCTTTTCCTTCCCTGGGGAACTCCTTCATTATGATGATTAAAAATACGGCCGTGGGCTTCACCATAGGCGTTATCGACATACTGGCCAGGGCCAAAATCTTGGCCGCCTCCAGCTTAAACTTCTTTGAGGCCTATATAGCGGTCGGTATTGTTTACTGGCTGGTCCTGCTTGTCGTATCCAAGATACTTAACTATATGGAAAAGAGAATTTGTAAATACTTGTAGCTGATGAATTTGTAAATACTTGCAAGCTGAGCAGGGCACATAGCAGAATTCCTGCTCCTACTAACAAATATACGAGGAAGGTTAATGTATGAAAAACAGGGATGTAAACCGAATGCAAAAAGCCCTGCGGCTTAGCAGAAGGCGCATAATCGGCGTGAAGTTTTTGTATTTTAAGCACGAGTACGAGGAACTCGATGTGGAAGCCTACGGAAGAAAAACGAGCTTTTGCCTGATGGTCAAAAACGCCATGGACGGGGAACACTTTAAAGCCGCCCTCGAGCATTTTGGCTGCCGCTGTCCCATAGAGGCCTTGGGCCTGGATGAAGAAATGGACTGCATGCCCTCCGGTCAAAGATACTACAGCCTTAAGCTTCATGAAAGCAGGGCGGTGGCAAAGGCTGTGAGTGATGATATTGCAAGAATACCACAGAAGATTTATGCCATAGAAATCGGGCCGCTGGATTTAATGGAGGATGCCGATGTGGTGATCATGATGATGAATGCCTACCAGCTGATGCGGGTTGTTCAGGGTTACGCCTATAAGTGGAGTATGCCGAAAAACTTAAGAATGGCCGGAAATCAAGGGGTATGTGCCGATTTATGCGCCCGCCCCTTTCTGGTTAACGATCTCAACTTATCCGTCCTCTGTGCCGGAACAAGACGGGTATGCGGCTGGGGAGACGATGAGATGGGGGTTGGCCTTCCTATCCAGATGTTCGAACCGCTGACCGAGGGCGTAATTCAAACCATGAACTATATCGACTATCCCAATCACAAGGCTGAAATACGGGATTCGCTGGATGACCCGGAGGAACTCGGTGTAATTGTTGATGATAATCTCCACTATGGCAAAGAAGGCAAAGCCTATATCCGCCCCTCCCTATATGAACAGCTCAAGAAGGGTGAGATAAGAGAAGATGATTAGGGTTGAGAATCTTCACAAGAGCTTTGCAGACTTGCACGTTTTAAAAGGTGTGGACTTTTCGGCTAAAGAGGGTGAGGTCGCCGTCTTGATAGGCCCTTCCGGAACGGGGAAGTCTACTTTTTTGCGCTGCATCAATTTTATCGAGAAGGCGGAAAAGGGAATTGTGGAAATCGACGGGCTCAGGGTCAATGCGGAAACAGCCAAAGAGAAAGAACTGAGGCGAATTCGCATGAAGAGTTCCATGGTCTTCCAGCTCTACAATGCTTTTAAAAACAAAACGGTGCTGGAAAATGTCATGCTGCCTATGATTTCCGTACAAAATATGGATAAGGCTTTGGCCAAAGAAAAGGCCCTGGGCTACCTGGAGCAAGTCGGCCTCCTGGACAAGCTGGAGGAGTATCCGTCCAGGCTCTCCGGAGGTCAGCAGCAGCGAGTCGGTATAGCCAGGGCCATGGCCGTAAATCCCAAAGTCATGCTCCTGGATGAGCCTACTTCCTCTCTGGACCCTGAGCTGGTGGGCGGCATCTTAGATATCATCCGTGACCTGGTAAGCGAGCATAAGCGGACCATGCTCATTGTTACCCACGAGATGCGCTTTGCCAGAGAAGTCGCCGACAGGATTATTTTTATGGATGACGGAGTCATCATTGAAGACGGCAGTCCTGAGCAGATTTTCCTAAACCCGCAAAAGGAAAGGACGAAACAATTTCTGGAGCAGATGCAGTAGGGTGGGTTTGTTGAGTTTTTTAAAATATTTTGATAAGTAAACAAATCAAATTTGATATGTGGAATTTTTAAAATTCTATCACATATATACATTAGCAATTATTCCCAAAAAGGAAAAAAAGTAAAACGGAGGTAGAAATGCGTAGGAAATTTTTGATTGCCTTATTGGCTCTACTTATGTGCGCAACACTGCTGGTTGGGTGCAGCAAAGCCAAGACTGATGGAAAAAAGGGAGTAGAGGAAACAACTGAAGTAAAAGAAGAGCTTAAAGAAGAGGCGGAAAAAGAAACAGAAGACAAAGAGGAAGCAGAAGAGGAAGAGAAAAAAGAAGAAGCTGAAAGCAGCGATGATAAAACTCTTACCGTAGCTACAACAGGTGGTTTTTTCCCTATCATTTATGAAGATGAGGAGGGTAACTTAACCGGTTTTGAGTATGAGGTTATCATGGAAGCTACAAAACGTGCCGGATATAGCATAGAGTTTGAAATCGCCGGCGACTATCCCGCTATGTTCGAAGGGGTAAAAGCCGGATATTTTGACACAATGGTCGGAACAATCGGTGTTACGGATGAAAGAATGAAAAACTATACTTTCACCGATGTTCATGCCTATGACACCGTTAGACTATGTGTCCGCGGAGATGACCCGGCCGAGTCCATCGAAGACATGCAAGGCAGAAAGGTATGCATAGATTTCGGTACAGTTCTGGAAGACGCCTTTAATGAAATTAATGCAGGTTTCCCGGAAGACAAGCAAATTGAACTTGTCATTACTGAAGGAAGTATCTACGAAGAATTAAAGGTCGGACACTATGACGGCTTCCCCATCACGGATTTATCCTTTGACAGAGTAAACGAAAAAGGTGAATACAATTTCAAGCTGGTCGGCGAGCCCTTACTCGTAGGCAAAATTGCCTTCCCCTTTGCAAAGGATGCCAATCCGGAAGCTGTAGAAGCGATTAATAAAGCCTTACAAGAAATGCGCGAAGACGGAACACTTACGGATATTTCCGTAAAATATTTCGACCGCGATGTTACGCAAGAAGTTAAACCATAAAAGAAAAATATATAATGCTAATGTATAAAAAGCCCCTAGGGGCTTTTTTTGATAAAATTATTAAGCTGCAATCCTGTTGCCTTATCTATTATCCCCTATTCTTTAAAGTAAAAGATGAAAAAATGTGATTTACTAGTGCCGAAAGGCAGAAAAATGGTATATACTGGCAAGAGTGATAGGCGGGGCGGAAAGAGTAGAGGTCCCATATCAGTGAAACAAAATACTGCCGATTAGTGTAAAGGTAGCACACCTGACTCTGACTCAGTTCGTGAGGGTTCGAATCCTTCATCGGCAGCCAATCTAGAAGGCAGTTATTGATATAAGGTCCTGTATTGATAACTGCTTTCTTTTGTTATGAGTCTATTTTTGGTGTTCATGAAGCCATAGAAAGAGATTAGAAGCATCTGCATTTCTACCAGTCTCTTTGATAAGATGCTGATGAAGTAGCACAACCTGCTCTTTGCTCAGACCAATCATTTTGCAAGTTCCAGATAGGCTTTGCGATTCTTATCCATATAGCGTTTGGATAAGGTTAAAACGTCCTCATCGGAAGCGTATTGCTCTTCTTCAAGTTGCTTAAACTCCATGACAACATAGCGAGGAGCTTTTCCTTATCAGCCAGAAGCAAGCTCAATGCTCTAATGGTGGCATCGCATTCAGGATAGATAAAGATTTAGAATCAATGGATTGATGAATCATTACCCGGATTTTGTTGTGATGACAAAAACAACTGCTACTACAATACAATAGCAGAGCTTTTTTTATGTCCTGAAATCGTGTCATAATCAGGACTTGTATCGTTGGATTTCAAACGATAAAACAAACGATAAATTTTGCGTTGGTTTTACCGTTTGTTTTTGTTAAAATTTGTTTAGGAGGAAAGACTCATGCGCGAAACATATAATTTAGAGTTTAAAGAAAAGATTTCTAATAGCTTTTTAAAAACAGTTACCGCCTTCGCAAATTATCATGGTGGGAGAATAATTTTTGGTATTTCAGATAAGGGTGAAATAATAGGATTAGCAAATGTTTCTGCAACAGCCTTAGCCATTGAAAATAAAATTAATGATTCTATTACACCAAAAATTAATTATTCAATTAAGCTAGACGAGGGAACAAAGACTATCGAATTAACAGTTTATCCAGGAAATCAAGTCCCATATTTTTATAATTCAAAGACCTATAAGAGAAATGACACATCAACGATAGAAGTTGATAGTTATGAATTAAAGAGATTAATACTATTAGGGGAAAATCAATCTTTTGATAGCTTGCCTTCTAGTGGTAAAAATTTGAAATTTGGCTACTTGGAAAATAAATTTAAAGAAATTGTGGGAATAGATGGCATTGATAAAGATGTCTTGAAAACATTAGAATTAATGAATAAAGATGAGAACTTTACCAATGCAGGATGTTTATTAGCTGATCAAAATGAATTCAATATAATTGATATTGTTCGTTTTGGAGAAGACCAAGACATAATACTAAGCAGGAAGCAAATAAAGAATATATCGATTCTGGAAGCTTATGACTTAGCTGTTGAAAAGTACAGAGAATACTATCAATTTGAAATTATTAATGGAGCATATAGAGAAAGGAAGGAAGTGATCCCGGAAAATGCCTTTCGAGAGGCTGTTGCTAATGCGTTGGTTCATAGAGATTGGATGAGATCATCCTACATTCAAGTGTCTATGAACAAGGAAAAGATTATTATAAGCTCTCCGGGAGGATTACCAAAAGAGCTTTCGGAAAGGGAATACTTAGATAGTCAAATATCTATTATGAGAAATCCGGTTATAGGTAATGTTTTTTTTAGATTAGACATTATAGAAAGTTTTGGAACAGGAATTAGAAGAATAAAAAATTCTTATAGGAAAAGTAATAAAAAACCCTTATTTAAGATATTTGAAAATTCAATAGAAATTTCCTTGCCGGTTATTTCCGGAATAGAAGAATTATCAGATGATCAAAATCTCGTCTATCATGCTTTAGAAAATAAGGAACTAGCAAGCTCTACATTATCGGAAATAACTGGATTTGGGAAAAATAAAGTATTAGAGCTTGTCGAAACTTTAATTGAATTAGGATATGTAAAGAAAGTTGGAAGTGGAAGAGGAACAAAATATGCGACAAGATAAAGCTAATGATTATAAAAAATCAAAAACCCACCTGAAATTGTAATGGAGTAAAATGGCTAATCATTGATATTGCTTACGATTTTACACCCGAGTCCGGATCGTTTCACAGAAATCGAAAAGACTGTTAAAGAGGGGACACCTGACTATTTAACAAAAAAATGCCATCTATATTGGTTAATCAATCATAGAATTAGAATTAAGTAAGTTAGAATTTATGGAGGTCAGGATTTATGGAAATACTATTAATAATACTTCCCATCATTTTAGTTGTTTTGGCGCTAGTCTATGTCGTAAATGAATCCAAGAAAAGGGCAGCAGATAAGTCGGATAAAAAAGTTAATCAGAATAAGAAGCGCAAGGATCATAGAGAAGACCATATGACAGTGGGCATGGTTGTTGGTATGTGCTTGGGAACCGCCATAGGAACAGCCTTTGGCCCGGAACATTTAGCCCTCGGCATGTCCGTCGGGATGGTGCTGGGCATGCTTGTTGGCATGAACATTGAGGGCTAAGTCCCTTGTTTTAAACCAGGTTTAACTTTGAGGGTTAAGTCCGCTGTTTTGAATTAGGTTTAACTTTGGAAGGATAGCTTGAAGTCCTCTTTGTCCCTTTCAGTTTTCTTTTATTTTGTTTTTTTAGGTGAAGTTAGGCGATGCGTAAGTTAGAAAAAATCTACCACACTTTATATTCCCATTACGGTGACCTTGATTGGTGGCCGGCGGATACGCCTTTTGAGGTGGTTGTTGGTGCGGTTCTTACCCAGAATACGGCTTGGACAAATGTTGAAAAAGCCATTGAGTGCTTTGAGGGAGATTTGTCCGCAGAGCGAATCTTGGACTTGCCCATGGAAGAGCTGGAGGAAATTATCCGGCCGGCAGGTTTTTACCGGCAAAAGGCACAATACCTGAAGGCCGTCACGGAATGGTTTTTGGGCTATGACGGCGATATTGATTTAATAAAAAGCCGCCCTCTAGCAGATATCCGTTCTGAGCTTTTACAAGTTCGGGGAGTTGGCAATGAGACGGCGGATTCCATTCTTCTCTATGCTTTTGATTTTCCGACCTTTGTTGTGGATGCCTATACAATGAGGCTCTTCGGGCGTTTTCCCCTTGATGCCGGCAAGACCTACATTGAAGTGAAGAACTTCTGCGAAAGGGAGCTTCCCCAAGATGCGGAAGTCTATAAGCATTTTCATGCTCTGATTGTGCAGAACGGGAAAGACCACTGCAAAAAGAAAATGGCTTGTGCAGGCTGTCCTCTGGAGGGGGAGTGCGGGAAGCTTTATCCCAGCGAAGCAATATGTTATCATGCAAATAAATTTAAGTATATGATATAAAAATAAGCCTTTCCTCATTGAAAGAGGTAGGTTTCGGCGCGCCAGGCGGCATATTACGCATACTACAAGGTGCTGCCAATAATAGATATTAGAGCTATGCTAGTGTTGTCGTTAATCCAGCTTAATAAAAACTATGGTAAAACACAGGTTTTGTGTGATGTCAGTTTTGAGCTGTTTTCGGGCGAAATCCTTGGCTTCATCGGCCCCAATGGCGCTGGCAAATCCACCACCATGAAGTGCATCGCCGGGCTGGAGCACTATCAGAGCGGGAGCATCCACATCATGGGATACAATTTGGCAAAAAGGAGAAACGAAGCCTTAGCCCACATCGGGCTGTGCATCGAGTCGCCTGGTCTGTATCCGCAATTGACAGGACTAGAGCATCTGAAGTATTTCGGCCGGTTACGCAAATTACCCAAAAGCCGAATAGATGAAATGATCGAATTCTCCAAATTGGGAAAAGATATTTACAGAGCTACTGCCACTTACTCTATGGGGATGAAGCAGCGCCTGGCCCTGGCCCTGGCTTTGCTGACAAAACCCGACTTGTTATTATTGGATGAACCAACAAACGGTTTGGACCCCAGCGCTGTGTTTACTTTGCGGGAGGAGCTTAAGGAATTGAGAAGGCAAGGGGTGGCCATCCTTTACTCCAGTCATCAGCTGGACGAGCTCGAGCGTATTTGCGACAGGACGATTTTTATCCGGGACGGCCGGCTTATTGACACAAAAGACATGGAACAGGTGCATTTTCGTTCTTACAGTTTTTACTTGCCGGAGAAGGAAGCCGCACTAGCCAGTATCCGTTTGGCTTTCCCCGATCTTTATGCTGCCATTAAAGAGGATGAGGCTATAGAGTTGCGCTTGCCCTCCGATGACAGCTTTGCTCGAATCATCAAGCACCTCACCCGGCAAGGCTTTTCTATTACTAGCATCCATGAGAATGCCATCGGTTTGGAGGAAAGATATGCCAGTTTCTACAAACGCTAATGATATGTCCCCACAAGCTAAGTTCTCGGATCTGCTTGTCTTTTTTTCAAGATTGTTTTGGGGAAAAAGAACAACCATCATCTTTCTGCTGTTCATCTTGACGCTCCTGAGTGGGCACTTGACTATGCCCGCCAATTGGCATGCTTTTGACAGGGAAAAGCAAAAAGAGGCACAAGATATTCTCGGCATTGCCGGGGCTTATGTGGATGCCTATAAAGTGCCGGAGGAAGCAGAAGTTCTATCAATCGACCCTGAAAAATTGCAAATGCTCGATGAGCAAACACAATTTTGGACACAGCTGCAAAGACAGAGCAGTTCATTGGTGCAAAATTATAGTGTAATGCAGCGTTATAATACAGAGCCGCCGGAAAACTTAGGGAAAGGCTGGCACGACTTATACAACATGGTACTCCAGGGTCTGAAGCAAGATACCATTACGGTCGAATCCGATGTGGTCTTACGTATTGGTCCGGTTCAGCTAATTGAGGACGACATTTACAATCAAGCCCGGGCTTCATTGGGCCTTGAAGCCTCGGAGCGGCGGCCAAGCTGTTCCAGGACGCAGTATTGGCGAAACATTTTTAGTGGCAGCCACTACTTCAGCATCTTGCCGCTTGTGGCCTTGATCCTGTTGCTTCACAGCAGTTTTAGTATCGACTATGAGAGCGGCAGCGCTAAAATAATCAACAGTTTGCCTGTTGGTGATATCAAGCGGAATGCGGCCAGATTGATGGCACAAGGAATTTTGGCAGTCCTTTTGGTTGCCTTGACTATTTTTTTCTGCAGCTTTGCTTATCCCCCAGGGGGAGAAGAGCTTTTCCTGCAAAGGCATGGAAGTTTGCTCCGGCTGGAAGAATACCTGGCGATAGAGGTTCCGTATTCAGAGTACGTTATAGTCTCAGGCCCATATTTTCTGCAAGCCGGCAAGATGTATGGCTTGATGCTGTTGTTTTTTAGTCTTTTTACCATGTTGCTTTCAGCCCGCCTAAAAAATAGTCTGCTTGCCTTGCTTCTACCCCTTACATTTCTTTTGATAAACTTCATGCCCAATTACATGCAATCTAGTTTAGGTAAGCTTCCGCCTACTCTCACGGCTCTTTTCTCACCGCAAATGCTTATTGAGGGAAAAGCCTCTCTGTCCTTAGATGCGCTTGAGTGGATATATCTAATTTGTGGCTTGATCTTCCTGTTAGGCATCCTTTTCTCAGGGCGACAGGGAAGGAGGAGCCATGTGGATTAAACGCAAGTTAAGAGAGCCCCTGACGGTCTACATGCTGCTCCTCATCGCACTGATGGTACAGGTGTTTGCTTCTATACAGTTTTTCAAAGAAGACGATGCCTATCTCAACTATCGGATGAACAGCAAGTACATGATTCAATACGCCAAAGGAATGATGGGCAACTACTCCTATTTTACCTTGCAAAACAGCACAGACCCCATTCAACAAAATTTGAAGACCTGGGCGCAGAAGGGTGAAGAAGTGGCTCTATATGCTAGGGATGTGTTCGCGCAGCGGTATTTTCAAACAGAATCTCAAGCCGGGGAAAAGCTTCCGATAAACGAAGACTTGCATATTTTGTTGGATTTGTCCAACCTGTATGGCTTTGATTATAGTCGGCATGGCCTTCCCCGCCCGGAGATACTGATAGGGGAACAGAAATGGGACGGACTAAGAGAACACTATCAGAAGCTGGCCACTCCGCAGGTCATCTTGGACCGTTTGCTTCATCCATATGATCGTTACCTAGGAGAGAAAGCTTCCGAGGCGCCAATTCTTCAACGTGAAGTTCAAGGATATTATTTTTACATGCAAAAAATATTACATTATGTCGATATCGTCTTGTCAGACTTCCCTACCATGCAGTTCCACTCTGCACCGCCCCCTGTCCTGCTGAGCCAGTTATTAGCCAATCGAACCGTGTTATTGGCCTATATTGTCTTTTGTATTTTTCTAACTTCTAGCCAACTAGCTGAGGATAGGCAACTTGGCAGTATCAGGCTCCTGGTATCAAAAGCCCATGGCCGTACCCAATACTTTCTGTCCTCTTACAAAGGCGGATTACTGCTGACCGGTGCTGGCTTAATTCTGAGTTTCCTGCCAAGTATGCTGCTTTCACTCTTTCGGTATGGTTTCAAGGGATTAAACTATCCGGCCCAATGTTTGCCCTACAGTTACAAGAAATTGTCGGCTTTTCCCTACGACCGTGGGCAAATGATAAGTAGTGGCTTAGGGATTAATACTCGTGGACGAGCATTAAGTATCAATCCAAAGAACTTTGACGAAATGATAGGAAGCATCGAGATATGGAAGCTTTTACTTGTAGCGCTGGTGTTTCTGTTTCTTTTGACGAGTCTGATGCTGCTCACCGGTTTCCTGGTCTCTGCTTTTAGCAAGAACAAGAGTATTACGGCTGCTATTGCCCTTCTTCCCATGGGAGCGGCGATTATGAGCTTATACGATTTTCGTTTTGCGGCAACTAGTTTCCCGTACAATCCCTTTGCAGCCATAGATATTATGGCAACTGCTAGCGGCATGCAGGATTTTACGGTTTTGTCCGCTTTTTTCGCCTTAGTTGCCTGGAATCTTATTTTATTCATTTCATCACTATATGTAATTAATCGACGTAATTTAGGGTGAGAATAAACGGTTGTTATAGGAGTTTTAATTGTGGATAAGCTTTTTCCGAGTATGGCATTCTGTTTTGCTCTATCCTGGCGGGCTACGCTAAGATAATTGAAATGATTTGAAAACGAAATATGAATTGAGAGCGTGATTTTTAAGAAGGGAAATTCGAGATGCGAGACCGAATAGTAAATAATCTGAGGGAGATTGAAAAGGAAGAGAATATTAGGATTCTTTTGGCCGTAGAATCGGGGAGTCGGGCCTGGGGTTTTGCTTCTCCGGATAGTGATTATGATGTCCGGTTTATCTACATCAGACAGAGAGAAGATTATCTTCGTTTAGATACAATGGATGACGTTATTGAACTTCCTGTCAGTGATGAATTGGATATTGTTGGCTGGGACCTGCAGAAAGCCCTGCGCCTGCTGTATAAATCTAATCCAACCCTATTTGAGTGGTTTTCATCTCCCGTAGTTTATCTGGAAACGCCACTTGCTGAGCGTTTCCGCAAGCTTATGATGAATTATTTTTCTGTCAAAAGAAGCCTCTACCATTATATCAGTATGGCCCAAGGTAACTATCGCGGATACTTAAAGGGGGAGATGGTAAGAGCCAAAAAGTATTTCTATGTGCTGAGACCGCTCCTTGCCTGTTACTGGCTTTTAGAGAAAAGGACGCCCCCTCCGATGCTGTTTAGGGACTTAGTAGAAGCAGAGCTTCCGGCTTGCCTTAAAGCTGAAGTGGATTGGCTGCTTGATTTGAAGGTGAAATCCCCGGAGGTTAAAGAAATAGCTAAAATCACAAGGTTAAACGATTTTCTGGATGCCGGTATTGCTGACGTTAAGGCTAGGCTAGATGATATGAAAGAGACAAGGGTTAGTGGTTGGGAACAGCTGAATGAGTTTTTTCTTTCGGTGGTCTTGGGGTGAGTGGACCATTTTTCGAACGTTTTTTGAGAGTTATTGCACCATTTTTAGAGTATCAAATGCAACACCCTTGTATTCGAATTCACTCAGCTCAAAAGCTGCATGATTCCTCCTGCTAAAGGAACTTAGGAGCTGACAAACATCCAGCGGTTCGAAGCTAATCATAAGGCCTAGGGGAACTGGCTAAATAAGAAGTTATACTGAAGATACCTCAGGAGGACGCAGAACTTACCTCAATGGCCTTTCTAGAACCATTATTAAGCAGGGTGTTTAAGACATCAACCTGAGCAGGAAAATAGCAGAATTCCTGCTCCTAAAAACTAATATACAAGGAGTACTCCACTGTCCTTGCCTTGTTCTATAAACTTTAAAAGTAAGAAAACTAGGAAAAAGAGCTGTGCTGAGGATTAAAGTTCATTCTATAGATGACGTAGTGTATAGTAAATATATTGTAAAGAGATAAGGCAATGATACAGAAAGGTGTACTAGAGTGAATAAACAAGAAAAAAATTACTTTTTAGAATTATCGGAAAAAAGAAGAGCACTTGCTGATACGTTGGAAGATCCTGCAATAAAAGGAATTAAGAACAGCGTTGTTGAAAAGTATTCTGACCAGGCACACTTTATCTATGAGTTGCTACAAAATGCAGATGACGCATATGCAACTGATGCTAGATTCATTTTGCAAGAAAAACGACTAATTTTTGCCCACAATGGAACTAGACATTTTTCCATTTCCAACCCTAATGATGAAAAAATTGATTCTGCGGAGAAGAGACTGGGTGATATTAATGCAATTACATCTATTGGTAATTCTAATAAAGCTGAAGCATCAATCGGAAAGTTCGGAATAGGGTTTAAATCGGTATTTCAGTACACCTCAACCCCGCATATTTATGATTCAAAATTCAAATTTAAAATTGAGCGCTTCATCGTACCAGATCTTCTCGCAGATGACTTCCCTGGAAGGAAACCTGAGGAAACACTATTCGTCTTTCCTTTTGACCATCACGAAAGAGATGCACCTGAAGCATATGATGATATTTCGAATAAACTGAAAAACCTCTCTTTCCCGTTGTTATTTTTACCTAATCTTAAAAATATTGAATTTGAGTTTGCTGATGTTTTAGGTTTGTATGGCAAGAGCGTAAAGGAAAGCTTCTCGATAGATGGAACCGTTGCAGAATATGTAACATTAACACAAAATTCTGGCGAGGAAATCTATGATAAAAATCTGTGGTTGTTTTCTAGAATTGATGACGGACATAGATATTCAGTTGGTTTCTTTCTAGATGAGAATGGGTATTTGAGTCCAGTAAATGAGCCAGCTTTCTGTTTTTTCCCAACTAGGGAAGATACACGTCTAAATTTTATTTTACATGCTCCTTTTCTACTGACAGATAGCCGAGAGGGAATTCGCGCAGGTAAAGATCATAATGAAAAAATGATTAATCTCCTTGCAGAATTAGCTGCTGATGCCATGGAATATTTGAAAGAGATAGGAATTAAGAACTCTATTCCTTTGATTAATGATGATATTGTAAAGATCATTCCTATTGATGAGAATTCTTTTAGTAATCCGCTTAACAGGAACAAAGTATCCTTTTTGCCATTCTATAATGCAATAAAGAAGAAATTTCAAAATACAGCGCTTCTGCCATCATCTGATGGTTATGTATCAAAAAGAAATGCCTATTGGCCATCAGATCGCCGACTTGCTCAATTATTTACAAATGAACAGTTGGCTGACATTTCCGGAAACAAGGAAGCGAAGTGGGTGTTTATTACTTATGGGTACGAAACGATTAGAAGTGATAAAGTTTTACATAGATATATTAAGGATTTAGCTGGAGTATTTCTAGATGATTATGCGATAATAAATGGTAAATATAGGATTCCTCGCAAGCAGCTACCTGTTAATTTTAAGGGGGTCACGGCCTCTTTCGTTGAAAGACAAGAGATATCATGGTTGCATAAATTTTATAAACGACTTTATGACAAAAAGCTGTTTAAAAAATTTTTTTCTCAAACCCCCATATTCCTCAATCAAAACAAAAAAGCTGTAGCGGCATTTGATGATAATAAGCAACCGATACTTTTTCTTCCCATGGAAAAGGACGAGGCGGATGTCAAAAAACATTCCGGTGAGTATACGATAGTTCATCCAGAACTTTTAGAAAACAAAGATTCCTATAATTTCATTAAAAATATTGGCATTAAACAACCTTCTTTGAAAGATTGGATTTACAATAACATTTTACCTCAATATGATAATGGGGGCGATGTAGATGCAGATTCACATTTTTTGAAATTTTTTGAATATTATTGTGAATACTCGAAAGAGGAAATAGAGGATCTAATAGAGCTTATAAAGGAATATGATTTCTTGACTTTTAATATGGATGGCGAGATATTCAGGGAGAAAGCTTCCGAAATGTATATGCCTACTACAGATCTGCTTCGTTACTTTAGGAGCAAGCCATCCACAAAGTTCGTTAGACTGGAACACTATAAATCATTGGTCGATTTCAAAAGAGAAAAACAATTATTTTCTTTCCTTACGGAACTTGGGGTAAAATCTTTCCCTTCTGTATATACCAAAGATGAAAGTGAAAATAATAATAAAAAGTTCTCAGAAAGTTCAATTGATGGACTTCAAGAAATTATAGATGAGGTTGAAAAAACAAAAGATGCTGAATTATCAGCCTTTTTATGGAGTCAGCTATGTACAATGATAAGAAAAAATGTACTGTCTTCCACTGTGCTAAAGAAGACCGTAGAAACACGTCGAGATCGCCGTCATAGATTCAGCTCAACTGATGTGGATTCTTCAACTAAAGTAGCCTTAACTAGTAAATTATGGCTCGTAAATACTGAAGGCGTATTTGTGTCAGCAAAGGATATTTTTAAGAGTGATTTATCGCCTACGTACAATATGGAAATAGAAGGTGCACAGAGTTTGCTTACCACCTTGGATATTACTGACGGAGATAATAGTAATTTAACTGAGACTCAGCGTGAAAAAATTGAATTTGCAGATAAATTAATAGAAATGGGATTTGATGAAGAGAATTTAGACGATTTTAGTGAATATTTACGCCAAAAGGAGGCCCGTAAAATTGCAGAGGAGCAAAAACAAATATCAGAAAATGTCCCCCAAAAATCTGATGGTATTGCACAAGCTGTGGATAAAGAGCCTATTTTTGATGGAGATGATGAAATAACATTATCTTCTCCACAAATAAAGAAAAAAATCAGTAAAGCAACTGAAAATGTGATTAGAGATATTGCACATAAAACAACGGAAAGAGAATCTGTATCTGTTTATAAATTCGATATTCCCGGAGAAGAAGAAAGGGATAGAGACGAATACATGCCTTCCGTAGTTGATTATAATAAAAAGATAGAACGTGCAAAGGAGAAGAGTGCAGCTGAAATCGATAAGATTACTTATCTTGAGCACCTATATGGCAAAGCGAAAAAAGCGCAAAAGTATTCATATAGGTGGTTTATGACGCTATTGGAGATGGAAATTGTTAGTAGTAAGGAGACAAATTCAAATAGTCGGGCGGTATCTATCAGTTTTGCTAAAGTTGAAAGAGAGCCGAATACAAAACGCACGTTGGTATTAAAACATCCTAGTAGGTATATCCCCCAATTTATGGAAGATCTTGCAGATATATCTTTGGTTTTGTATATGGGTGACCAAGCTAAGAAGACAGTCCCTATAGAAGTGGCAAATATTAAATCATATACTCTACGTGTAAAAATGAAAAATAGCGAGGATATTGAGGGAATAGACCTAAATACAATAACTTCGGCTCAAATTGACGCTCAGAGTCCGGTATTTCTATTAGAGGAGCTTCGTAAACAATTTAAAGAGCTTAACTATGAGCCTGATTTTAATATGCAGGAAAATTTATGCAAAAACATTGAATTTGTTTTTGGACCTCCCGGGACAGGCAAAACAACACACCTTGCAAAAAATGTACTACTTCCCATTATGAGAAATAGTGAAAATTGCAAAGTTCTTGTCCTTACACCGACAAATAAATCCGCAGATGTTCTAACCCGTAAAATTATGGAGGTTTCCGGGCAAGATAAGTCATACAATGATTGGCTTATTCGTTTTGGTGCAACAGGTGATGAAGAAATTGAGCAGACTCCGGTATTCCGTGACAAGACTTTCGATATTATGTCTTTATCAAAAAATGTTACGGTAACGACAATTGCCAGATTTCCATATGATTTCTTTATGCCGGATAACAAAAGAATCTATCTTCGAGGGATTAATTGGGATTATATTATTATCGATGAAGCGTCTATGATTCCACTTGTTAACATTATTTATCCGCTGTATAAAAAAACTCCTAAGAAGTTTATTATTGCCGGGGATCCTTTCCAAATAGAACCAATTACATCGATAAATCTGTGGAAAAATGAAAACATTTATACAATGGTTAATTTAGATTCATTTGAAAAACCAGCCATGATTCCTCATCAATATAAGGTTGAGTTGTTGACAACTCAGTATCGTAGTTTGCCGGTTATTGGAAGTGTATTTAGTAATTTTGCATATGGTGGAATACTCAAACATTATCGTAGCGATGAGAGCCAGAGGAAACTAAATCTAGGAGACAATTTAGAAATTGAGACATTGAATATTATTAAATTCCCAGTCAGTAAATATGAAAGTATATACCGTTGTAAAAGGCTTCAAAATAGCAGCTCATATCAAGTGTATTCTGCAATATTTACATTCGAGTATGTTTGTTATCTGTCTCGTGTAATTGCTGAGAATAATCCTGGAGAATTATTTAAAATTGGGGTTATTGCTCCATACAGAGCACAGGCGGATATGATTGACAAGTTATTGACCCCTGAGAATTTGCCTAGAGAGGTGGATGTTCAAGTTGGGACTATTCACGGATTCCAGGGTGATGAATGCGATATCATATTTGTAGTTTTAAATACACCGCCGACAATTTCTACTTCCAGTGAAATGTTTTTGAATAAGATGAACATTATTAATGTTTCGATTAGCAGAGCAAGGGATTATCTATTTATTGTAATGCCAGATGATAATACTGAGAATATAGATAATCTCCATTTGGTAAAGAAGGTTGAGAATTTGATTAAAGATACGAGCGCATGGAAAGAGTTCCTATCTCCTGACTTAGAAGAATTAATATTTAATGATTCACAATATCTTGAAAACAATGTCTTCTCAACTAGCCATCAGAGTGTAAATGTTTATGGTCTGCCTGAAAAGATTTATGAAGTCCGCACGGAAGATACTGCTATCGATATTCAAATTCACAGAAATGCAGCAACTGTTAACTCGGCTGATATATTACTTAAACCTAATAACTCAGAAACATTTGAATGAATTTTTTATTTCTGCTTTATCTGTGTGAGTGGAGATTACGAATGCAAAATTAGGGGTAAAGATTAGGAATCGCTGTTTAACAATGGAAACTGCGCTTTCGGAAGTCCAACGGCGCGCTCTGGGAAGTCCACCGCCGCGGAGCGAGAAGGCCACCCTCCGCGGAGTTTAAAGGCCACCCTCCGCGCACTGAAAAGGCC
>JAMNZB010000001.1:2500-62855 GCA_023622515.1 Bacillota bacterium
CCCATATGTTGAAGTTGCCGGGTCACTTGCGCGAACCATTGTCTTCTGCAACATTTTTTTACCTGAAAAGCCAACAACTTTTGTTGTGCTGCC
The DNA here is from genome assembly GCA_023622515.1 of Bacillota bacterium. Classification (GTDB taxonomy): domain Bacteria; phylum Bacillota; class Clostridia; order Saccharofermentanales; family DTU023; genus SFFI01. The sequence goes on from JAMNZB010000001.1 coordinate 2,594, forward strand.
GCCGACATCTAAACCGATTACAATACTCATGATTGTCCTTCTTTCATTTCAAATATTCTTCTCTACTAATCTTTCTTGTTACAAGACTACAACTCGCCTTATTTTATATATACATTTGATGCACCTTGATTTTAAATTGTCTCTTTGCTTTCGGATTTCAATCACTGTGTTTTATTCACCCTGCTTGAACTTAGCTGTACACCCCTCTATGCACAAGATATTGTATCGTATTTTTAATATGAACGGTGATGTAGCCTGCCGGACTGGGCGAAAAAAAAAGCAACATGGGTACATGCTGCTTCTTAAATACGGAAAGGGTCTAGCGGACAAGCTAACTACAGGTTTACCGCTTTTCTGCCGGGTCCGGGGTAGGTATCAAAGCGTGAGCCGTAGCTATCCCGGCTCAGGCTGTCACTTCTTCTTTCGCGTCTCGCCCCGGTATTTCTCAGACCGCTATACCGTTGACGTGAAGAGCTATGTCTGTCCCGACTTTCCTCCATACGCATGTTAAGACGTGTGGAAGCGGGTGTTACAACAAAAATTTTGTTGCTTATGGACTCTAAAGAACCGCCCAGGGCGTAAGTTGCCCCTAAGATAAAATCAAGAACACGCTGTGCCGTTTCATTATCAATTTTTTCAATATTACAGATAACCGTTTTACCTTGCTTGACATAATCGCAAACCATTTTTGTCATATCGAAGTCGTAAGGAATCATGACGACAACTTCTTGATTATAGTCAATTTCTGTTCCGGAGTTCATGTCCAAGACACGGGCTTGCGGTTTGCGCTCGGGACGTTGACGACTTTTGCCGGAGAAACGGTCCAGAAAATTTCTCGAAGGTTTTTCCGGCATTTCTACAGGGTCATCTTCATAGGAAGCCTCCACGTCCTGTATCTCCTCAAGATCATCAACATCTTCATAATCGTCTTCATAGCGACCAAAAAGTTTATCGTAAAGGTTAAACATGTGCTCCTCCTATGCAGCTATATCAGCTAAAAACAACATTTTCGACTCAGTATATATATAAATACTTGAATAAGTAAAGAAGAAATTCGCTACGTAAAATAAATGTAACAAACTTGAAATAATTACTGTTTAGGTCAGAAAACAGCTGATTAACAAGCAAGCAAAAGGCCAATTAGACAGAGAGGCAAAAATCTTTTCAAAAGCTATAAAAATAATACAAATAGGTGTATGCCCACAAAATATCTAAGGGGGAGGATGTAAGAGGGCAAAGGTCGGCCAGCTGACAATTAGCCCCTCTGCCCAAAAATACTGCTACCTATTCTTAGGTGTGTTGCTCCTGCCTTAATCGCTTCTATATAGTCTCCGCTCATGCCCATAGAGAGGATAGAAATATCTCCGGACCCATATCTTGCTTGTAATTTTTTAAATTCAGAGAACAAGTCCGCGAAAATAGGATAGGCCTTTGTCGAGTCTGTAAAATAAGGGGCCATACACATAAGTCCACGTAAACGAATGTGGTCACATTGTTCTAATAGTTCAAGTGCTTCCGGTATTTCTTCAAAGGAAAAGCCGTGCTTGCTTTCCTCCTGAGCAACGTTAATCTGCAGGAGGATATCCTGCACCAAACCCTCGCTCTTTGCCCTTTTTTCAATCTCCTTGATTAAGCGAATCGTATTTACGGAATGAATTAAAGCAACGCGACCAACAACAAATCGTACTTTATTCCTCTGCAAGGTGCCAATTAGATGCCAGCAAATATCTAAATCTTCAAGGCTATCCATTTTTTCCACCAGTTCCTGCACCCGATTCTCTCCAAAATCTAGCTGACCCATCTTATTCAAGGCAGCAATGTCTTCAACAGAATGGGTTTTACTTACCGCAACAAGGGTTATTTCTTTTGCATCACGTCCTGCAACTTGACAAGCCCTTTGGATATCATGCTGAACATTCATTAAGTTTTCTTGTAGATTAGTTATACGTTTTTGCAATGGCTTGTCCTTCTTTCATGCTGGATGGATTCAGTAGAATCATAGTGGCCTCTTTAATAGCATATGGAGAGCCCTCTTTGGCTTCTATCAGGGCATATTCAACATTATTCTCAAGCACCTTCACCGTCACCTGGTGAACATAACCGCCTTCTACTATTTTCAGGTCAGCTTCTACATTACCACTTTCATAATTAATTAAGGCCGACTTTGGCACGCGAAGCCCTCTGGCTTCATTGAAGTAGAGGGTTAAGGGGGCTCTACGCATGGATACAAAGGATTCTAAGTTTTGTGAACTACGGAAAACAAGAATACTCCCCTGCCGGCCGATATCATTGCGAATAACTTCGGCATCCTCGATAGAAATACCGTTAGCAATAGAATGAATCCGCACCCTGGCACTAGTTTGCAGTTTAGCCACAGCGCCCATATGCTGGGTGGGAATGTGACAAACAAAATAATGCTCTGTCGAGCGATTTAATTTATATAAACTGTCTCCTGCTTTTACTTCATCAGTCAAGGGGGCACTTTTTACACTTGAAAGGTAGTTTTTCAATTCCGCAATCGTCATGCTCATTGCCCGCTCTTTTGTTAACTCCAACTCAAGCCCGTCAATTTGACGGATAAAAATACCGGATGCTTCAGAACGTATGTCGCGAATTTGCTGAAAAGCGGATTCTTCTAAGCGGTCTCGCACAGAAATTAACCGGGCCAGCTCCTCATCTTCAAAGTCAAAAATCTGTGCGTCTTCTACGCGTTGTTGCATAATAAGCCGCAGCTCAGTTTCAATTTCTGATATTTTTAGTGTGTCATCTTTAATTAAGACATCATATAAAACATGAATATTACGGTGTATCGAATCCTCACTAGCCTCAAAAACTCGCCGTGCGTTTCCTCCCTTACCCTCTGCAAGGAGGGCGTAACGACGATCGTTAACATCATTATTCGCCTTATCCAGTTTCCTTATTTCATCCCTATCCTTACTGGGAACAACTTGCCCGATATGGGCATTCTTAGAGACTTTGCTCCCTTGGGCAACTAGGCTGCGAAAAACTCCGTCCACAGGCGATTTATACACGGTTTCATCACGTATAATCAAGGCATCAACATCGACTTCATCAGCAAGCCAGGCTTCCGTCAAAAACATAAATCGAGGTTGCGGCCTATTTTGCCAAATTCTCAGCAAAGAAAATAAGGTTAAGGAAACCAGGAGTAATACCACGGCTATGACCACGTAAGCACGATGTTTACTTTCCAGATGAAAGCGCCTATTGTACTCACGAATGGCTATATTCTTCTGCTCTTCCATCTTTTGAGCCAAGTTATCCCCCTTACTTCAGCAAGCGATCCACTGCACGCATAACAGCAAGTCGCGAACCGGCAAAATGTAAACCGCCCTGAAGAAATGCGTTGTAAGGCGGCCGTAACGGTCCATCGCAGGAAAGTTCAATGGATGAACCCTGTACGAAAGAACCGGACGCCATAATGATATCACAATCATAACCCGGCATGGGAGCAGGAACGGGCGCAAAGCTTGCGTCAACAGGCGAGGCAAACTGGACCTCTTCACAAAAAGCAATCAGTTTTTCCGGCTCTCCGAGAACAATCCGCTGTACAATATCCCCTCTTGCTTCACGGGCTAGCGGCTTGACCTTATAGCCATAAGATTCAAGTAAAGCAGCCGCATGAATGGCCCCTTTTAAGGCCTCTTTGACAACCATGGGAGAAAAATAAAAACCCCGCATCATATCCCGAGTATGCCCTAAACTCGGACCAATCTCCCCACCAACACCGGGCGCCGTCATAGCAGCAGCGACCTTCTTGACCGCTTCTTTCTTTCCGCAGACATAAGCACCGCTATTAGCAATACCGGCTCCCGGATTTTTAATTAAAGAACCGGCACAAATATCCACACCATAGGCTGTGGGTTCTTCCATCTCTACCATTTCACCGTAACAATTATCCACCATAACCGTAATATCGCTGCGAAGGGCTTTAATCTGCCCGGTTAAATCGCCGATATCTTTATTTAACAGGGTATTACGTTCGCTATAGCCTAAAGATTTTTGTACATAGACAAGTTTCGTCTTCTCGTTAATAGCCTCCCGGATTTTTTCCCAATGAAAACTTCCATCGTCACGTAAATTTACAATAGTGTGGCGGATACCGAAATCGCGCAAGGAGCCTAAGTCTTCATCCGCATAGGCCTTGTCTGTTCCGAGGGTTGCTTGCAGCGTGTCATATACCTCGGAACTGGCAACAACAAACTCATCTCCGGGGCGCAGAAGGCCTCTTAAACATGTGGCCAACACATGGGTTCCTGAACTAAATTGGATACGAACCAGGGCCGCTTCTGTACGAAAATATTCTGCAAATGCCTTTTCCAGCGCTTCTCTGCCGGCATCATCATAGCCATAGCCCGTTGAGCCGGACAGTGCAGCCTCTCGTACTTGGGCCTTTTGCAAGGCGGTAAGCACGCGCAAGTGTTTTCGCTCCGTCTCTTCCTCTAATTTTTGAAAAAGATCACGGAGTTCATATAGAACTTTTTCTGATTGGGCAAAGACGTCATCACTTACCCCATACTCACGATAGTAATTCATATAACCGGTTTCCTTTTGTGTTACCCTGCTAAAAATTATAGCACTCTATTAAAAGAGCCCTGAAACATCAGTTCCAGGGCTCTCTTGGTGCGGATAGTGGGACTCGAACCCACACGGTCTCCCACACGCCCCTCAAGCGTGCGCGTCTGCCTGTTCCGCCACATCCGCATACCAAATTTCTAAGGCTAGTGCATTATATAGCGAATTTCCCACTTATGTCAAGTGAATTTCCTTCTTGTCCTTATCTTTTTTATGCTAAGGTCACAACGGTAACTCCGGCATCCCCCGCCCCAAAGGCGGCATCAGAAAAAGATTGTACTCGTTTGTCTTTCGCTAATTTGTCCCGAACAGCTGTACGCAAGGCGCCTGTTCCTTTTCCGTGCACGATTCGAACAGTCTCCAGCCCGGCCAAGACGGCATTATCCAAATAATTATCGACCTCTTGCAAGGCATCGTTGACCCGCATCCCCAGCAAATACAACTCTGATTTTGTATGGAGAAAGGCAGAATGGGTATCTCGCCCTCCTTTTCTTGAAGAGCGCCGAGTAGAAAACAGTCCTTTTTCCCGCTCCTTTTTCTCTTTTTCCTCATCTTTAGCCACCGGGCGAAGATTCAATAGGGGAACACGCAAACTAATATTTCCCCTGCTGAGCAAAACTTGCTCTTTATTGTCCGGCATCTCCGTTAATTGACCGGAAAAACCTGAAAGAACATCCTCATACTCTTCACCTTCTGTAAGCTCTTCTCTGGTTAAGGGACGATCAATACCTGCACGCAAACGCTCCTTACCCATTGCTTCTTGGATAGCTTCACGCTTTTCCTTAATACGCTGCTTCCCTTCTTCACTTTCCTGAACAGACAAGCCTATACTTCTTATATTCTTTAATTCCTCCTCGGCAAGACGTTCCGCTTCAAGCAGGATTCGATGGGCTTCTTCACGGGCTTCATTCACCATTTTTTCCCGTTCAGCCTTTAGCTTTTCCCGGATAAGGACATTTTCACGCTTATGGGCCTCTGCTTCCGCATGTAAGACTTCGATATCCTCTTCCATCTGCTTGCTCTTGATATGAGACTGTTCTATCGCCTCAATCAAGCTCTGAAATTGTACTTTTTCATCAGAAATAAGGGCCTTGGCTGCAGCAATAATCTCATCCTTCAGACCAAGTCGGGAAGAAATCGTGATGGCATTACTGACACCGGGAACGCCAATGAGTAATTTGTAGGTTGGCTTCATGCTGATGTTATCAAATTCGCAGGAAGCATTAGAAACACCTTTCGTATTCATCGCATAGCCCTTTAACTCCTGGTAGTGGGTACTTGCCACAACATGAGCCCCCTGCTTCTTTAAGTAGTCCAAGATGGCAATGGCCAGGGCAGCCCCTTCACTGGGATCTGTGCCTGCTCCCAGTTCATCAGCAATAACCAAGGTACCCGGTCCCGCAGCCTCACATATCTTGATGATTTGTTTCATATGGGCCGAGAAGGTGCTCAGGCTTTGCTCAATACTTTGCTCGTCACCAATATCGGCAAGCACCTGCTTGAAAAAGGAAAGCTCCGAACCCGCCTTTGCCGGCACTTGCAGGCCTGACATGGCCATTAGGGTCAGTAGTCCGCAAGTTTTAAGACTGACGGTTTTACCCCCTGTATTAGGGCCCGTGATAACCAAGCTGGTAAATTCTTTTCCCAGTTCAAAATCAATAGCTACAACAAGCTCTTGGTCAATTAAGGGGTGCCTGGCCTGCTTTAAAGAAATCACGCCCCGGTCATTCATTTCGGGCCGGCGGCAGTCCAGCTTCAGGGCGAGTTTGGCTTTTGCTTGCCCAAAATCTAAGTGGGTCAAGCATTCTTGGTTATGGGAAAGCCTCTCCTTTTCTCCCAGCACCAGGGCACTCAACTCCTTTAGGATTCGCACTATTTCCCTTGATTCTTCTATCTTGGCTTCCCGAATTTTATTGTTCAGCTGGACAACAAGCATTGGTTCAATAAAAACCGTTGCCCCACTTGAAGAACTATCGTGAATCAAGCCCTGAATCCTATTTTTATGCTCCGCTTTTACAGGGATAACGTAACGGTCACCACGTACCGTAATTAACTGTTCCTGCAAGATATCAGCATAATTGCGCAGTATTTTGTTCAACTGCCTATGAACTTCTTCCTGGTAACTTTGAATTTGCCTCCGTATGGCGTAAAGCTCCGGTGTTGCCCGGTCCTTTACCTCTTCGTCACTAAGAATGCACTCGTCAATGCGTTGTTCCAAGTAACTTAGCGGATCCATTTCTTGGATTAATGTAAGACAGCGGGGTACGGGCTCATCGCTTGCTTCCTTGTCAAGAACACGCAAGCGTTCCTTAAGCCGTAAAACTAAACGCAATTGGCGGGCAACCCGCAGCAAATCACTAAGGCTTGCGGTAGAGCCGATATTTACAAGATACAAAATTTCACTGATATCATCAAAAGAAGATAAGGGGAACTCTCCGTTTTTCAGGATTTCCTGTAAAAAATCATCCGTTTCACTCTGGGCCGTTAATACGTCATTAAAAGAAGAATGGGGCCTTAAGGCTGCACATTTCTTTTTCCCTAACGGACTAACCGCCATCCCTTCAAGTAGATGTAATACTTTGTCATATTCTAAATCATGCCGACTTTTTTCTAACATTCTGATCTCCTAGGCTAAAAGGCAAGTATATCTGCTTGTTTTGATAAATCATCAGATATCACTTTTTCAATATGAATTGCTTCTTCAAGAGGAATATCTTTTACAACCCCTTCTTTTAGGATAATCGCCCGGTTTAATCGTCCCTCAAGCAGGGTGCGTACAGAGTGGACGCCCATGAGGGAAGCAAGGGTTCGGTCTCTGGCACTGGGACTTCCCCCCCTTTGGACATAGCCAAGGTTGGTTCCGCGACTCTCGATACCTGTATACTCTTCAATGGTTTTGGCAAGCTCTTGGGCTTTTCCGCAGCCTTCTGCTAATACAACAATATAATGTCGCTTTCCACGGTTTCTGGAAGATAAAATATTGCCGATAACATCATTCATTAAGTCAAGAGGATGTTCCGGCACCATGACAATTTCCGCCCCACCGGCAAGGCCCACGGCCATAGCGATATGACCGCTGTTCCGGCCCATAACTTCTACAACACTACAGCGCTCATGGGAAGAAACCGTATCACGCAACTTATCAACAGCACTTACAGCTGTATTCACTGCTGTATCAAATCCAATAGAATAATCGCTTGCTCCGATATCATTATCAATAGTGGCCGGGAGCACCATAACCGGCACCCCCTGTTTTGCCAGGGAGTAAGCACCTTTCCAGGTACCCTCACCACCTATGCAGAAAATACAGTCCAAATTAAAAGCCTCAATGATGGCAAGGGTCTTGTTCATACCTTTTTCTGTCATAAAACTTTCGCTACGAGCGCTCATTAAAAAGGTACCGCCACGTTGCAATGTATCGGAAACATCACGGGCTTTTAGTTCTTCAATGTGCCCGTGCGATAATCCGTGAAAACCTCTTTGTATCCCAAAGACTCTCAGGTCATAATAAAGGGCCGTACGAGCAATTCCGCGAATCAGGGCATTCATACCGGGCGCATCACCTCCGGACGTCAATATACCTATCCGGCTGCATGTAGAAAGGGCCTCATACTTATGGCGCTCTTGCGACAGTTCTTTATCAAAGCCTTCAAGCGCCTGTTTTTCAAGTTGTTCCAATATATTATTTTTCATCGTATACCTCAATACCCTAAAGCAGGATGGCAAAGTGTTCACCATAGCGTTTGGCAAACTCACTTAAATATTGAGCACCAACACTTATTCCTGTCTTTTTCGTCTTCATGTCACTAAGCACAAGGTAAACCGGAAGTTCGCCGGAAAAATAACGTAACATGGCGTATAAGCTTTCCGTTTCGGCCCCGGTCTTTGTTTCCGGCCAGTAAATAAGCAAGCGCAACTCCTTTGCCTCAATACTATTTCTTTGGATACTTGCTTGTGAGGGACCGGCTGCTTTCTGACCCACTTCATCTTCTTGGGTAAAAGGCAACCCTTCTTGTAGAGCAAGGTCCTCTTGCTTAGAATTTGCATAATCAGGGAAAGTATAATCTACTCTTTCCCTCTTAGCTTCTTCAGACCTTCTTTTATACTTTGCCCACTCAGGAAAATCTTCGGCAAGCTCCTTATTATCTTCAGTAAGGAGGCTAATATGTTCAGCGATGAACTTGGCTTCCTCCTCTTCCCGCACACTAAGCTGACCGGCGATAAGTAATACCTGGCCCTCCACAAGAAGGCTCCTGTAGGCCTCATATGTTCTGGGAAAAACAATTAATTCAAATAGGCCGCTCACATCTTCAACCTGGACAAAGGCCATTTGTTCATTGTTTCGGGTAAATAGGCGCCGGATAGAAACAATCTGCCCGCCCATAACATGTCTTTGCCGGTCGGAGAGCATACTCGGGCTGTCCTCTAAGCTTTCTTCACTCAGCTCAAGACTTGTTATCGTGCAATACTCTTCCATCAACTCACGATATTGATGCAAGGGGTGGCCGGTAACATATAGACCAAGCACCTCTTTTTCCTGGGCAAGCCTGGTCTCTTCCGGATACTCATCCATGGTAAAGTAGTCGGCTTCTGCTATCTCGTCGGCAATACTTTCATCAAGGTCCAGAAAGGAAAGTTGATTTTCCCAACGCTTACTTCTGCTCTCCTGGATTTGCTTCATCCGCACTTCAAATTGTGTAAGCATTTGGGCCCTGTTTAAATCAAGCCCATCCAAAGCGGATGACTTGATTAAGCTTTCAACAGCTTTACGATTAAGATCAAGGTCAACTGCCCTTTGCAAAAAAGAATCAAAATTTTTAAAGGGACCATTTTTTCTTCGCTCAAGTACGAGTTTTTCCATGGCTCCACGCCCCACATTTTTAACCGCTCCCAGGGCAAAGCGAATAGCCGCTCCTTCCGTATTAAAAAGAACATCGCTTTTATTAATATCCGGAGGAAGAATCGCAATATTCATCTCTTGAGCAATTCGTACATAAAAGGCTGCTTTGTTTAATTCTCCTAAAAATGAATTCAGCATAGCCGCCATATATTCCACGGGATAGTAGCGTTTCAAATAGGCGGTTTGGTAGGAAATGACGGCATAGCCGGCCGCATGGGCCTTATTAAATGCGTAGCCGGCAAAGGCCATCATGCTATCAAAAATTTCATTGGCCAGCTGCTCTGAAACTCCCCGTTTGACTGCACCGTCCACAAGCCGTCCCTGCTCGTCTTTTCCCCCATGTACAAAAAGCTGCCTATACTGGGCAAGCAGCTCCGGCTTCTTTTTCGACATGGCCCGCCTTATATTATCGGCCTGGCCCATGGAAAAGCCCGCAAGTGAACGAGCAATTTGCATCACTTGTTCTTGGTAGACAATACAGCCGCGGGTACTTTTCAAAATACCTTCCAGGAGGGGGTGGGCATAGGTCAACTCGGCATCACAAGAGGCAAGATAGCGTGGAATTTGCTCCATGGGGCCAGGTCTGTACAAAGAAATCCCCGCAATAATATCTTCTAAAGTGCGTGGTTTCATTTCTTTTATGAACCTGGTCATGCCGGCTGCTTCCAACTGGAAAACACCGGCTGTCTTACCCTCGGCAAGCATGTCATATACACCGGCATCAGCAAAACCCAGCTGATCAAAGTCAATCTCCAGGCCACGATTTTCTTTAATTAATCTCAGGGCATCGTGGATAACAGTCAGATAACGCAAGCCTAAAAAGTCAAATTTAAGCAGACCGATATCTTCAATTTCATCCTTGTTATATTGCACAACGATAGCATCTTCATTTCTCGCCAGGGGGGCAACATCGGCAATCGGAACTCCGGAGATAATCACGCCGGCAGCGTGGGTTGAGGCATGGCGAGGCATGCCTTCCAGACGTAAAGCATAATCAATAATCTCCTTGCTCTCCGGACGCCCTTCATATTCATTTTTCAACTCCGGATTAATATCCAAGGCCTCTTCAATCGTGATATTCAATTGTGAGGGAATCATTTTGGCCAGGCGGTCACCATCCGCATATGGGTAATCCAAAACACGTGCCACATCCCGGATAACGGATTTGGCTCCCAATGTTCCGAAAGTAATAACCTGGCAAACGTGGTCTGCCCCATATTTGTCTGTCACATAGCTAAGCAACTCGTCACGCCGGGTATCTTCAAAATCGCAGTCAAAGTCCGGCATGCTAACCCGTTCCGGATTGAGAAAACGCTCAAAAATTAAATTGTATTCAATGGGGTCCACATTCGTTATGCGCAAGGCATAGGCGACAAGCGAAGCCGCACCTGACCCCCTGCCCGGGCCCACCATAATATCGTTTTCATGGGCATAGCGAATATAATCCCAAACAACTAAGTAATAGTCGGTATAGCCCATGGATATGATGACTTCTAATTCTTTCTCAAGGCGTTCTTCATACTCTGCCCTTTTGCCTTCTTTCGCCGGATTTTGTTTAAAGCGGAGGGCTAATCCCTCTCTTGCCAGACTCCGCAGATAACTTTTTGAATCCATACCGTTTTCCGCTTTAAACTCCGGCAAATAAAGCTTACCGGTCTCAATCTCGGCATGACAGCGTTCCGCAATCTTTACCGTATTATCAATAGCCTCCGGGACATGGAGAAAGGCACTTTTCATCTCCTCCGGCGATTTTAAATAAAAGGCCTCGGAATTCATCTTCATCCGGTCGGTATCTTTGACTTTTTTCCCGGTCTGGAGACAGAGCAGAATATCTTGGGCCTTGGCATCTTCTTGCTTCAAATAATGACAATCATTGGTTGCCACAAGAGGGATGCCTGTTTCCCGGGAAATGTTTATCAGAGCCTCATTAACTATTATTTGTTCTGCCAGGCCGTTAGACTGGAGTTCAAGGAAATAACTCTCCTCACCGAAACAGGCCCGGTGGCGAAGAGCAGCTTCTTTTGCTCCTGCAAAATCATTGGCTAAAATCCTCTGAGGCACTTCACCGGCTAAACAAGCCGATAGGCAAATCAGCCCCCGGCTATACTGCTCAAGCGTAGCAAAATCGACCCTTGGCCTGTAGTAAAAGCCCTCCGTATGCCCTAAGGAATTCAATTTTATCAAATTATGCCAGCCCTCCCGAGTTTCGGCCAATAGGACTAAGTGATAGGGATCACGGGCTAGCGGACCACTCTTATCGTACATACTTTGTCTGGCTATATACATTTCACAGCCGAGTATGGGCTTAAGGCCTGCTGCTTTCATGCTCTTATAGAAAGCATAGCTTCCATACAAGACCCCGTGATCCGTAATAGCGCAAGCCGACATCCCCAGTTCTTTTAAGCGGGGAGCCAACTCTTTAATGCGGATAGCCCCATCCAGGAGGCTGTATTCTGTATGTAAATGTAAGTGAACAAAGGACATTTAGGCATCCAATACCTTTTCTATACGCTCAGCAACAATGGCTGCCATTTCTGCTAAGGCGGCTTCTGCTTCTGTTTTTGTTTTTCTGCTGCAACCCATGTAAATTTTCAACTTGGGCTCCGTACCCGACGGTCTTGTTGCAAACCAATCCAGCTCATCTAGCTTAAAAACTAAAACATTACTTTTATCCAGCTTTATCTTTTCACTTGTTTGCTTGTCAAGATGAAAGACAATTTGCTCCTTATAATCATAAATCTTCTTAATTTTCAAAGGAGCAAAGAAGTGGTCTTTCTCGTCACGAATTTTTGCCATGCAGGCCTGCATACGTTCCTGGCCCTCTTTTCCCTCTCGCACGAGCGATATCGTCTGCTCTGCAGCATAACCATGTTTTTGATAAATGTGGTCTAAGCGCTGAAGGAGTGTCTCTCCCCTACTTGCTGAAACTGCAGCCATTTCGGCCATGAGCATGGCGGCGACAACCCCGTCTTTATCGCGAACATCCCGACCGGCCAGGTAACCGAAGCTTTCTTCATAGGCAAACTGGAAGAAGTTCCCCTCTTTATCAGCTTTCTCTTCAATCACTTCAGCAATATTTTTAAAACCGGTTAGGGTTCTGTACAAGTCAACTCCGTACTCCTCGGCAAGGCAGTCGGGAACACGTGAAGAAACCACGGTAGATACTACAAAGGAATTGTCCTCAAGTAGCTTCTTCGCCTTTTTCTCCGACAAAATATAGTCCATGAAGAGGATGCCTATTTGGTTGCCGCTCAAAATAACATAGTCTCCTTCCGGGTCGCGTACAGCAACCCCAAGTCGGTCTGCATCCGGGTCGGTAGCAATCAGGAGATCAGCCGCCTCTTTTTTAGCAAGGGCCAGGCCAAGTTCCAGGGCTTTCGGCTCTTCAGGATTGGGATAGGGTACGGTGGGGAAGTTGCCATCCGGTTCTTCCTGTTCCGGCACAAGCAGAACTCTGTTAAAACCCAATTTCCTCAGAATCCGGCGAATTGGTTTGTTACCACTTCCGTTCAGGGGGGTATAAACAATAGTTAGATCTTTTTGCCTGCTGACCAGTTCCGGATTCAGTGACTGGTCTAAAATCATCGCATCATATAAGTCATCAAGTTCTTTGCCGAGAACATGCCAGTTGTCACTTTCTTTTGCCTCTTCAAGGCTAGGCAAGGCGCCCGGCAGAGCAAGCGGATTTTCCACCTGCTGAATCTCTTTGGCCACTTCATCACTAACATCACCGGCTATTTGCGCACCATTCCCGGCATAAAATTTAAGGCCGTTATAGTCTTTAGGATTATGGCTTGCCGTGACCATAATGCCGCCCCATAAACCATAATGCCGGATAGCGAAAGAGAGCATGGGTACCGGGCGCAACTCATCAGAAAGATAAACCCTGAGACCCCGGGCAACAAATATCCGCGCTACGAGATTGGCAAACTCCCGGGAAAAATTTCGAGAATCATAACTAATGGCAATACCTTTGTTTTCCGACAGATCAAAATTTTTCTTCAAAAAACGGGCATAAGCCTCCGCCGCCCTGGCTACAGTATACATATTCATTCGATTTGTTCCTGCGCCTAAGATACCGCGTAATCCGGCCGTACCAAACTGAATCTCTTTATAAAAGCGCTCCTCTATTTCCTGTGCATCCCGGGCTATGCTTTTTAATTCCTCTCGCGACTCATGGTCCAGCGAGGGATGGTTTATCCATTCTTGATATTTCTTTTCTGCTTGAGTCATCTTAATCTCCGTTTCTCTTTCCAAGAGTTTTCCATCATCATACTGACTACCACCTGATTATACCATTGCCGGCAGGATCCCTGTTGCGAACCTGGTCTACTTCCTCCGCTTGGCAAGCAAACCGCGAAAATAGATAATTTGATCACGTAATATGGCCGCTTCTTCAAATTCCAAGTGGTCCGCCGCCACTTTCATTTGCTGCTCTAATTGGCTAACCAGCTTTTTTGCCTTTTCAGGGCTGATCTTTTCTGATATATATTCCTTTTCCTCAGCTTCGGCCACAAGTAGGCTTTCTTCTTCATCAAGTTCATAGCGAGTATCCATGATTTCTCGAAGCTCTTTAACAATACTCTTCGGCTCTATATTATGTTTTTTATTGAAATCTTCTTGGATTTTCCGCCGCCTCTCGGTTTCCATAATAGCCTTATACATAGAGTCTGTAAGCTCATCAGCATAGAGGATGACGCGTCCACGAACATTTCTTGCTGCCCGACCGATAATTTGGATTAAGGAGGTTGTTGACCTCAAAAAGCCTTCCTTGTCGGCATCTAAGATAGCTATCAAAGAAACTTCCGGTAAATCAAGCCCCTCTCTTAAGAGGTTGATACCCACAAGCACATCAAATTTCCCCTGACGTAAATCCCGAAGAATTTCCAAGCGCTCCACCGTCTTGATTTCCGAGTGTAAATAGCGGACCCTATAGCCTTCCTTGGTCAAATAGTCGGTCATATCCTCAGCCATCCGCTTGGTCAATGTTAAAACAAGCGTACGCTCCTTCCGGGCATTATTCTCCTCTATTTCAGCACACAGGTCATCAATTTGCGTATCAACAGGCCGTACATAGACCAGGGGATCTAAGAGGCCTGTCGGGCGAATAATTTGCTCCACCGTAGCTTCTGAATGTTCCGCTTCATAGCGCGAAGGGGTAGCACTGACAAAAATGCTACTGCCCATCCTCTCCTCGAATTCAGCAAATCTCAAAGGCCTGTTATCCAGTGCTGACGGCAGGCGAAAGCCATATTGGACAAGCGATTCTTTCCGAGAACGGTCACCGTTATACATCGCCCCTATCTGGGGGATTGTAACATGCGATTCGTCAATAAACAGCAAATAGTCCTCCGGGAAAAAATCAAGTAGAGTATGGGGCGGCTCCCCTTCTTTGCGGCCATCCATATGCCGGGAATAGTTTTCAATTCCTTTACAAAATCCCGTTTCTAATAAAATTTCCATATCATAGCGGGTTCGCTGTTCAAGGCGATAGGCTTCCATAAGCTTGCCTTCCTGATTGAGGACATCCAGTCTTTCACCTAGCTCTCGTTCAATGCTAATAACCGCTTGCCGAATTTTTTCTTTCGTCGTGGCATAGTGGGAGGCCGGATAAATTTGTGCATAGCTGCGCCCCTGAATCGGCCTCATCGTTACTGCATCAAGTTCCGTAATTTTTTCTATTTCATCGCCAAAAAAAGCCACTCGTGTGATGATATTCTCAGAGGCTGCCGGGAAAATATCCAAGCTGTCACCGCGGACTCGGAAAGTCCCCCGCTTTAAGTCTAAGTCATTACGTTGGTACTGAATGGCAATCAATTCATCGATAACATCATTTCGATCTTTGCGCTGACCCGGCCTGAGATGAACCATCAAATGGCGGTAGTCTTCGGGATTTCCAATTCCATAGATACAGGAAACTGAGGCCACAACGATGACATCCCTTCGTTCCAAGAGGGAATTTGTTGCCGCGTGGCGCATCCGGTCAATCTCATCATTGATGGAAGAATCTTTCTCAATATAGGTGTCCGTTGCCGCAATATAGGCTTCCGGCTGGTAATAGTCATAGTAGCTGACAAAATATTCAACGGCATTATCCGGAAAAAGAGCTTTAAACTCTTGCCATAATTGGCCGGCAAGCGTTTTGTTATGGGCTAAAATTAAGGCCGGCCGCTGCAATTCTTGAATCACATGGGCCATAGTATAGGTTTTTCCCGACCCTGTAACGCCAAGGAGGGTCTGTTTCTCTTTACCGGCTAAAACACCTTGTACCAAGCGGCTGATAGCCTGCGGCTGGTCACCGGCGGGAGCATAGTTAGAATAGATTTTAAATTTTCTGTTTTGCATCTTTATCTACAATAATATGGGATTTTCCATAGGGGCAATCAGTTTGAATTCCTCCAGTTTTTTGCGGACCATGAGCAAATCATGCCAAAGTAAATCACGTTTTGACATATTACGCAAAATATAGGCCGGATGAAAGGTGGGCATAATGTAGTAGCCCTTACTTTCTATCCATATTCCGCGAACTTTTGAAATGGGGTCAGTGCTCCCCGTGAAATAGCGAAAGGCCGTCGCCCCGCTAAGCATAATAACTTTTGGCTTAACCAAAGCAAACTGGGCATTAAGCAAACGACGACAGGCTACAGCTTCCTCTTCAGTAGGCGTTCTGTTGCCCGGGGGACGACATTTTACAATATTACAGATATGGTAGTCCTCTTCAGTAAATTCAAGACCAGTAAGCGCATCATTCAACAAATTCCCCGACCGCCCAACAAAAGGCAAACCCTGCTCATCTTCATGGCGACCGGGACCCTCTCCGATAATCATAAAGGAAGCCTTGATGCCTCCTCGAAAAACAACGACCTGCTTCCGTTCTTTATATAGTTCGCAGTTGCTGCAACTGTTGCAAGCTTGTAAAAAACCTTGCCATTCCAGCGGCAAATCATAAAATTGATAGTTTGTCATATTTTCACCTCTGCTCATCTTAACAGAGATTGGGGGAATATTAAATTTTCAGCCTGACAAAAAATGTACTGCCTTGACCGGGTGTCGATTCTACTGTTGCCTCTCCATGATAGAGTTGGGCTATATGCTTGACGATAGAAAGGCCTAAACCGGTCCCTCCTAAGTCACGCGAGCGGCTGCTGTCGACCCGGTAAAAGCGCTCAAAAATTCTCTTTTGAGCTTCTTTGGGAATACCGGGACCATTATCTTTTACACTGATTTGCACGCGCCCGTCATACAACCATTTTGCTCCCAGTTCTACCGTTCCTCCCTTTCTGCCATATTTAATGGCATTTTCGGTTAGATTAATGAGAATCTGCTTAATACGGTCTCGTTCTGCTCTCACCATAAGGCGCTCCGGCATCTCTTCTGAAGTGTATAGGGCAATCTTTTTTTCCGAAGCTTGCTCATCAAGCAGAACAATAACCTCATCAATCAGCTCACTCAAGTCGAAAGAAATGGTGTGCCTGATGCGACCACTTTCAATCTCCGACAAAGACAAGATATCATTAATCAAAACCTCCAGTCGCTGTGCTTCCACATCCATTATTTCCAGGAAACGGATTGTTTGCTCGGGTGTCACATGCTCTCTGTTTTGCAGGGTGTCAATAAAACCACGCAAGGAGGTTAGGGGCGTTTTAAGCTCATGGGTAACATTAGCAATAAAATCACGCCGGAAGGCACTGGCCTCTTCTTCGACACTTAAATCATGCAAGGCAATAACCAGGCCATGGACCTCTTCATCCACAAAAATAGGGGAAACAGAGGCTTTGTAGCGGACTGCCCCGGATACCGTAGACAACTCAATAATCGTTTCAATATCCTTTTCTGAAAGAATACATTCATCAAGTATGTCATCCAACTCCTCAGAATGAGTCAGGAGCAATTGGGGATAGGGGGTCTCTTCCGGATTGATGTCTCGCTCAAAAACTTCATTTGCCACCTGGTTAACATAAAGTAAATTCTTCTCTTTATTGACCAGGAGGAGGGGGTCCACCATCGTATTAAGAATGGTACCCAGGCGGGCCATTCTACTATACAGATACTCATCCTTTGCTTTCAAACTTAAGGCTGTTTGGTTAAATTGGCCGGTTAAGGTGTGCACCTCCCGGAAGGGGGCGGCGTCAATTTCCGGAAGCAAAACATCATACTTTTCTTCTGTAAAGTCCTTCAACCCCTCCTCTATGCGTTTTAAACACAAGGCATAGCGCTGGCTGTTCCGGCGGACAACAAGGTGGATAATGAGTAGAACAAGAACCCCTAAGAGGATAATCATAAGGAGAAAACTAGTCGGGAACTCAAGGCTAAGTCCTGTTGCCGTACGGATAATCAAGGACCGGTCAGCACTAATGTGGCTCAAGAACAAGAAGCGATTGTGACCCTCTTCATAGCGTTCAGCATAGACCCAGTCTTCGCCCTGCAAAGCCCGTTTTATCTCTTCTTTACTACGTACACGCTGCGAGCTTGCCTCTTTTGCGGTATCATACAAGAGTTCCCCGTTAGCATCCAGCAAACTAATCCGCAAAGCATCCACACCTGCTTTACGGAGGACATTTTCCTGAATTTTTGCCGCTAAAATGCTGTCTCCGCCCGCCAAATGCACTTCCTCTATTTGGCTCGCTGTTGTGCGGAGGATATTTTCTAAACGACTTCGTTGATTTTGGCGATCATATACAATAAAAACAAAAGAAAGCAAAAGCAAAACAACAAAAAAAATATAGGCCATATCTTTTGTTAATTTTTTACTCATCGAATCTCCTCATTGATTTCTTTGAGCCAGCAGAAATACCACATCGAGCTCTAGGATGCTTCTTCATTCTATATTGCCGAAGTCTTTTTTGCCAGTCTTGAGTCTTTATCTATGCGGCTTTTATTTTTATCCCAAAATTCTTTGCTTAGAGTACGGTATCCGGATAATTTATTCGGCTCTGAACCGATAGCCAAAACCCCTTACTGTTTGAATCAGCTTTGGATTTGAGCTGTCATCTTCAATTTTCCGCCTTAACTGACGGATGTGAACATCAACCGTTCTAGTTTCACCACTGTAATCATAGCCCCAAACGTAGTTTAATAAATCATCCCGGCTATAGGCGTTGCCGCGGTGTAACATTAAAAACTTAAGCAACTCGTATTCCCTGTGAGTCAACTCTATGTTTTTTCCGGCTTTCGTAACGATATGCTTGGCATCATCTAAAATCACATCATCAGCACGGATTAACTTTCGGTGGTCCGCAGGAGAATCCGCATAGCTTGTGTCAGGGGGGACCGGCAGAGAGTAATCTACCAGTCCGTCCTTTTTCTCTTCACCGGTACGGAGCATAATCATTTTTGCATGACGGCGCAAGAGGGCACGGATTCTTGCTAAAAACTCTCGTATTCCAAAAGGCTTGGTAAGATAGTCATCGGCACCAACTTCCAAACCCTTTACCTTGTCTTGTTCTGTCCCCAGCGCCGTTAACATCATTACCAGACTATATTGATATTTTTCGTCTTCCCGAAGCTTTTTACAGATTTCAAGACCGTCCATTTTAGGCAACATCAAGTCTAAGATGAATAGGGTAACATCGGGGGAATTATTTTCTCGCAAATAGGCAAACATATCTTCGCCATTCGTGAAACTAATACAGGCATAACCTTCATTTTGCAGGTTAAACTCCAGCAATTCGGCAATAGATTCTTCATCTTCAACAATAATCAATCTTGGTCTAGTCATTAAACTCCCCTTACTTCCTTTTTGTAAATCAACAGGCTGCAATCAACTCCGGAATTTTAACTAGCTATCAGTATTCCGCCTCTATTCTTTGACTTCTCAGCTTGCTAATCCGCTAATCCTCCTAAGCCTCCCTTACCGCCCTTCCCTTGTTGCGTCTGCTATTACTTCTCTAAATCGATATCGTAGGCGCCTTCGAGATAGTACATAACCCATTCGGCAACATTTTCGGCATGGTCAGCACAACGCTCAATGTGCTTGGCTATCATGAGCAAGTTAACGTAGCCCTCTGCACGGAAAGAGTCGTTTTTCATGTATGTAACCAGCTGGCTATGGGCAAGACTGTATAAATGGTCAACCTTATCGTCCATCTTCATAACCTTCAAGGCCTTTTCGCGGTCACGACTGACATAGGCATCCAGGGCCGTTCTTGTCATTTCCTTAGTCTGGTCAAACATTCTTAAGATTTCATCCGGAATGTTCAACAGGTGACCCATAGCTACCATGCGGGTAACATGCACGGCAATATCTTCAGCGTGGTCAGCCATCCGCTCAAAATCGGTAATTAATTTCAGATTGGATGTGATATCACGGAGGTCGCTGGCTACAGGCTGCTGCCTGGCAATCAAGAGAACACAGTCATGATTAATCTTACGTACAATATCATCAATTACATCATCATTTTTAATGACTTCTGTGGCAAGCTCTTTGTTGTACTCCATCAAGGAAGCTCTGGCACTTTCTAAAGCCGCTTCGACCAATGAACCGAGACGAATCATCTCGTTATGTAATTGATTTAACTCTTTGGTATATTCTTTTCTGAGCGTCATGATATATCTCCTATTCTACAACGTCATAATCTTTTTCTAAGCAAAAATGCTTTCTCTAAGACCCTTCCATTATAGTCTATACAAGCGTTTTTCATAGCTGTTTTGTATCGTCCTTCAGGAAGGGGCCCTTTAGCTATTAACCGAATTTTCCCGTAATATAGGCCTCTGTACGGGGATCCCTTGGCATATGGAATATCTGATCAGTTTCCCCTGCTTCTATGATTTCTCCCAGCAAGAAAAAGGCTGTCCGGTCACTGATTCTTGCAGCCTGGTTCATGGAGTGGGTAACAATCATAATCGTAAAATCACCCTTCAGTTCCATAATCAATTCTTCGATTTTTGTTGTTGCCAGAGGGTCAAGGGCCGATGTCGGCTCATCCATTAAAATTACTTCAGGCTCCAGAGCGATAGCGCGAGCAATGCAAAGCCGTTGCTGCTGACCACCGGAAAGACTGGTGCCGGAACGTCCCATATCATCTTTCACTTCGTCCCAGAGGGCCGCTTTTCTCAGTGAAATTTCTACTCTCTCCCGGATAATGTTTTTATCCTTTACCCCTTGGCAACGCAGGCCATAGGCAACATTATCAAATATATTCATGGGAAAGGGATTGGGTTGTTGGAAAACCATACCAACTTTTGTTCGCAAAGCGACAACATCCGTTTCTTTATCTAAAATATTCTCTCCATGCAAGTGAATTTCACCCTCAATCCGGCATCCCTCAACCAAATCATTCATGCGGTTAAAGCAGCGGAGGAAGGTCGATTTCCCACAACCTGAAGGGCCAATAAAGGCACTAACCTTCTTTTCCGGGATAGAAAGTGTAACATCTTTCAGGGCTTGAAAGTCGCCGTAAAATAGATCCAGATTATTAACCTGTATTGTTTCTCCTGTTGTTTTTATATTATTCATCGCATTATTCTCCAACCTATTCTTTAATCTTCTCAATTATTTGTATAGCCTATTTTCCACTAATCAACTATTATTTTTTATCTATTTTTCTCTTGCCCGGCAATTTTCTGTCATCCGGGCAGCTATTACTTTGTCCGCTTATTTACTACTACCTAGCTGAGCCTTACTTATCCTGCTTAAAATCATCCGTGTGGAAAAATTAAGGACTAAGACCAAAACGAGAATAACAATAGAAATGGCCGTTGCCTGTTCAAAGTCAGGTTGTTCACCACTCATGACCTTCCAAATATGAAGGGCCATGGTTGTTGCCCCTCGACGGAAAGCAGGATTGTCTGAAATGGCTGTTCCCATGGTATAAATAAGGGCGGCTGATTCACCGATAATCCGGCTAATCGACAAAAGGCAGGCTGTAATAATACCCGGCATAGCTTGGGGCAAAACGACTTTAAAAATCGTTTGGGTTTGGCTTGCTCCAAGAGATAAAGAACCCATCCTCATAGAAACAGGAACGGTTTTCAGTGCTTCTTCCGTTTGGCGAATAACTAAGGGTAAAAGGACAACAGACATGGTTAAACCACCGAGTACTACACTTTGCCCTTGAATACCGAAAGCCGCAGTAATGGGATAAAGCATGGTCATACCCATCAGACCGAAGATAATGGAAGGCACACCGGCAAGCATATCAATACCTGTCCGAACGATTGCCGTCAGTCTATTTTTCTTGGCAACCTCATTTAGCCAAATAGCAGCAGCAATTCCGACCGGTAAAACAATAATTAAGGTGATGCCAACAAGCATAACACTGGTAATAATCGAACCGCGAATACCGCCGCCGATTGTTTGAGTAAAATAGTCGGCTACAGATACCGCTTCTTTGTCCAATTTTTCTATAAAAACAGCGGCATTTTCCTCTCCTCCGGAACCGGCTCTTAGCCTGGCCTTGCCTCCGCTCTCATCATAGTAATTCACATACTTAAGAATATTTCCGTGATGGGGATGAAAACGCTCTCCATTTTGATCTTCTACTTGAGCAAAAGGCGAGTGAGGATCAACATAGTCAAAAGCAATGGCCGCACTTTTATGCTTATCTACTGTATCTATAAGAGCGATACCAAACTTTTCAGAAAACACAGCCTCTTCCGATAAATTGCCGGGACGTGTGAAAGTTTCAGGAAAGGCCTCCCCCTCTAAGAGTTTGGCTATAACGTTGACGGAATAATAATCTCCGCTAATAAAGTCAGCTGACAGGCCCGGCATGCCCAAGCGGAAAATAAATACCATAATCACAATCAGTACGAAAACAGATATAAGGGAGAGAAACCAAGATCCGCCTAAGATGATGCGATCCTTAATCAATCTTTTTTTATTCATCTTGCATACCTCCGGCAAATTTTCGTTTTAAAAAGTAAATGCCGGCATTACTGAGTAAAATCAAGAACATCAGCACAATACCTACAGAAAAACGAATATCATAGTCAAGACCTTGCGTCTCATGGAGGCCTTGCAACATTGTAGAAGTTAGCGTCCGTGTACCGTCAAAAATTGTGCGGGAAGGAATATAGGAGTTCCCGGCAACCATGGAAACAGCTGTTGCTTCACCAAAAGCACGACCAACGCCCATAACAAGACCGGAAAATATTCCGGACCGGGCGGCACGCAGGACCATTTTGAAATTGGTTTGTGTCGGTGTTGCCCCAAGGGCTAAAGAACCTTGGATTAGAGTATCCGGTACAGCATGAATAGCCGCTATGGCCAGGTCAGTCATGGTGGGAAAAATCATGATGGCCAATAAAAGGACAACCGCCATAAAGGAGTTGCCTGCCGCACCGGGGAAATAATCAAATAAACCCGCAAACTTAACCACTAGTTTTGTAATGACACCGGAAGCAAATACCCCGTAAACGACGGAGGGTATAGCCGCAAGTACTTCTACAGCTGTAGTCAGCATGGTGCTCAGCTTTTTTGGCGCCATCCTGGTAATCATTAGGGCGGTCAAAACAGCCAGCGGAAAAGAAATCAGGGCAGCAAAAAATGCACTCCCTATCGTGTTGATGATGATATAACCGATACCATAAACACTTTCACTGGGGTTGCTTTCTGCCATCCACTTCATCCCCGTCAGAAATTGCCAAAGGTTCTGTTGATGCTCACCATAGGAGGGTAAAAAAACTTGAATACCGCGCCCGAAAACGAAAATAAAAATCAAGACGATCATCAGACCGGATAGGATACCCGCCGCTGTAAACAGCGTCTTGGCTATCTTATCGTGTCGTTTTATCCGCGCTATGCTTTGTGCACTGGCAAAACGGCTTCTAATTTGGCGATCTGAAGACGAAATAGATTCTTTTGACGAATTATTGTCTTGCATTAGGTCAGCTCCTCTTCTTCATAGTAACAAATGTTTTTTCAATAAAAAAATACCTTTATACATTCGTTGCATTAAGAGTAGTAAATTTCCTTTAGCTAAAAATTATAAGGATGTAAAATTAATGTAAACTACATAATCCGCACCGGCAAGACAGGCTGCTTTTTCAGCCCGAATCAAGCTATATTCTTTCCACACGGATAACAACATTATAACGGGCAATTTTCTCCCCAAGGTATACTTGAAGCTGTTTTTCAATGTCCAGATCACTGCGCTCTTCCTCTTCAGGAACACAAAGCGAGAAGATAATGCTATGTTTATCGTAGCTATCAACGAGGCGTAAATCGCGCACTGAAAAATCTTCTTCCACCTGCCGGACTAAGTCGACAAGCTTTTTTTCCAGGTAACTACGCTTATCTTCATTTTTTATTAGCGGGTCCAAGTGAATCGTAAGGATGATACCATGTCTTTCTTGAATATCCTTTTCAATCTTGTCAATCAGGCGATGGGCCTGCAAAAGACTTTGCTCTGCCGGGACTTCCAAATGAACAGTGACAAATTTTTTCCCCGGGCCATAATCATGGACCAGCAAGTCATGCATACCCAAAATTCCCTCATAGGCCATGAACTCTTCTTCAAGCATGGTAAGTAACTCTTCATCCGGGGCAGTTCCGATAATGTGATCCATAACTTGCCTCAGCATTTCTATTCCTGTTTTCATTATAAGAAGAGAGACAAGGATACCCATAGGGCCGTCAAGATGGATGTTAAAGAGAAGGCCGGCAAGTAGAGAAAAGAGGATGGCGGAACTGGCCAATACATCAGACAGGGAGTCGGCAGCATTAGCAAAAATAAGCTTGGAGTTAATAGTCCCGGCTATTTTTTTGTAGAAAAAGTAGAGCCAAATTTTGATAAAGATGGAGAACACCAACAAGACGATGGCCCAGGGCTCCATAGCAATAGCCTCCGGGTTTGCAATTTTTCGAATGGATTCCCGCATAAGACTGAAACCGACCCATAAGATCAGCAGGGATACCAGAGCCGAGGAAATATATTCAAATCGTGCATGGCCATAGGGATGTTCATCGTCCGCCGGCCTTGAAACAATAGAAAAACTAATAAGCGAAATAAGGGCTGACCCGCAATCAAATAAATTATTGACCCCATCGCCTAATACAGCAATAGAGGCACTAAAAAACCCGATAAGAATTTTAATCAGGGCCAGGAGAAAATTAACGGCAATACCAACCAGACTTGACAGCTTGCCGTAGCGCTCCCGTTCTTTTTCAACCGGCTTTTTATTGCTAACAAATCGCTTTATCAAAAATTGTGTAAGCAAAGAACACCCCTACTTTATCCGAAGCTAACAGGTCAGCTTAACTAGTCATCCTCTTCCGGAATCTCCGCAATATCAACACGGACACGAATAATTTTAATGGCGTCCGCTTCCACGATCGTAAACCGCATATTCTGATAATCCAGCACTTCCCCTTCTGTAGGAAAACGGCCGAATTCTTCCAAGAGGAAGCCACCTACCGTATTGTAATCACTATCGAACACATCATATTCGATATCGATTTCTTCTGCAAAATCACGCAAGCTGGTGGAGGCCAAGACATCATAAGTATTATGAGCCAGCTCCTTTACATCTTTTTCAATCACGTCCGACTCATCCCAAATCTCACCGACAATCTCTTCAAGGAGGTCCTCCAAGGTAACACAGCCTACAGTACCGCCGTATTCGTCTTTGACAATGGCCATCTGCATTTTGCCTTGATTTAGAATGCTGAAAACTTTGGGCAACTTCATCGTTTCGTTGACACAAATATCTTTATACAAGAGGGCTTTAAAGTCTTCTTTTGTTAAGTCCTTGTTTTCACTGAGCACTTTCAGAAAATTGGCCACATGTAAAATGCCTTTGATGTTATCAATATGTCCTTCGTAAACAGGCAAGCGTGAATAGATAGAGCCGAAAATGACCTCGATGATTTCCTCCATGTCATCAGCTAAATCAACCGCTTCAATTTCTACTCGCGGTGTAACAATTTCCGATACGGAAATATCCGGAAAGTCCAGGGCTGAAAGAAGCAAGCTCGTTGCCCCCTCATCGATAATGCCCTCATCTTCTACGGCTTCTATAATAGTGGATAAGTGTTCTTCGGAAACGGTATCATCCTCTTGCGGCATAGGAATAATTCGGTTGAACCGGTCTAAAAGGAACATAACTATAGCATTTAAAGGTTTCAAAATCTTCATAATCAAGGTCAGCGGTCTTGCACTGATTAGGACAAATTTATCGGCACTTTGCTTGGCAAGAACTTTTGGAGTGATTTCACCAAAAATTAAGATGACCACAGTCATAATAGCAGTAGAAATTGCCGCTCCGCTCGAGCCGACCAAGTCTAAAATTAATACCGTACTAATCGAAGAAGCCGCAATGTTCACCAAATTATTTCCTATTAGGATAGACGACAAGGCTTCGCCAAAGTTCTCCGCAATATTCTTTGCCAAGACCGCCCGCCGATCTCCTTGTTCCGCCCTATTATCAATCCGATGTTTTTTTGCGGAGGCAAAGGCTATCTCCGTTGCCGAGAAGTAGGCAGAAAAGAGAATACAGATAATAATACCAATGAGGGCCATTATACTCCAGCCTCCTCTACTATATCCTCTGCACCGAGAGCTAGGTCATTCTCGTCCCAGATTTCGCCAACCAACTCTTCTAATATATCCTCTAAACTTATTATGCCGCGAACTCGGCCCATGTCATCTTTGACAATACAGAGATGCCTTCGGCCATTACTCATAATTTGTAAAAGCTCATCCAAAGGCGTGTCAAAATCCGCACTTAAGAAATTGCCTTGCATCTCCCTAATGTCAATGGGCTCACCGCAAATATAACTTTTCAAAAAAGATTTCGCACTTAAAAGACCAACAATATTGTCCCTTGCTCCATCATAGATGGGCAGGCGCGAAAACTTGGATTCTTTTACTGTTTTATGGATCTCTTCGATACTCGCATTCAAATCAACCATGTCCAGATTTTCAAGGGCCTGGTAGGCGTCTTTTACCGTTAAATAGTCAAAATCAATGGCCGAGCTGAAGAGCTGTTGCTTTGGCTCAGAGAGAACCCCTTCTTGCTTCACTGTTTCTACAATATTTAAGAAATCTTCTTCTGTAATATCCGGCTCTTTTTCAGTCTTGAAGACTTTGCTGATGAAGGCGGAAATTTTAGTGAAAACAAAATTTAAAGGGGTAAAAAGCTTCATCATCATACGCAGAGAAGTCGAAATACGCATAGCATGATCAAAACTTCCTTTAGCATAGGCTTTCGGCAACATTTCACTAAAGAAAAAGACGATAATGGTTGAAAGTAGGGTTATGACAGGAACGGACCTTACCCCCCAGGTCCTCGTGGCTAAAGCTGTAGCCACGGAAGCAAAACCGATATGGGTGATATTGTTCCCGATTAATATGCTGGTCAGGGCTTGGTCAAAATTATTTATGATATAGAGGGCATTTTTCGCTTTTCTATTCCCTTGCTCAGCAAGTTTTTTTGTTTTGAATAGGTCCAGCGAGGCAAAGGCTATTTCCGATGAAGCGCAATAGGCGGCTCCGAGTAGTAATAAGAGTAGTAAAACTAAACTCCACGAGTCTCCATCCATTAATCTACTAATTCCTCCTTGTCGTACAACAATTTTAAGTATATCACAATTATTCCCTTCCCTGTTCAGTTTCCGTCAGCAAAGGTCATTATCACCCCAAGCTTTACCCATATTTTACTCAAAACAGTAACCTGTATTACCCTTTTTAACCCCCCTATTTGCTATGCTTACAGCAAGATTATTTTCTGGAGGGATATTATGAAATTAAGTAAAAAATTACAAGATGCTCTAAATGAACAAGTGCGTATGGAGTATGAATCAGCCTACATCTACAATGGCATGAGCTTATATTTATCAGAAGAAGGTTTTCCCGGTGCCAGCCACTGGATGGACCTGCAGGCAAAAGAAGAGATGGAGCATGCCCAGGATTTTATTGATTTTATTCACCAGGTTGGCGGCCACGTTGAACTCGGTACCATAAACAAACAAACAACCGAATACGACTCACTTTTAGACGTCTGGCAAACAGGCCTGGAACATGAAAAGGTAATTTCCAAGAGCATTCATGACCTACTTGTCCTAGCCATTGAAGAAAAACATTTTGCGGCTGAAAACTTCCTTCGGACCTATGTCGATGAGCAAGTTGAAGAAGAAAACAATTTCTGCGGTATTGTCGGTTTATTGAAGTTTGCCGGAGATAATCCTCTAGCCCTGATGAACGCTGATGGTATTTTAGGAAGAAGAGAGGGCTAAATTCAGTATTGGGATGAGGAATAATAAAGGGGCAGGCAAGCAGGCCGGCTACTCTTTCTAACTATTTAACAGCAATTAATACAAACACATAAGGGGCGCCTAAGACGACTATCCGTCTTACAGCGCCCCTTTAGACTATTTAAAATACGACTAAATATTGCCGGCCAGCTTAAGCGATTAACCTAGCAGTTTGCCTTTCAAAGCAGATAAGAAGGCAGCAAGGAAGGAAGCGGCATAGCTATAGGAAGCCTGGCTGGCCCGACTGGTTGCCGGAAGCTCTACCGCAGCTTGTTGCAAGCTTGTAACATCACTCTTTTCTTCCTGCTTGCCAGCGGGAGCAAGTACCACACTTTCCGTTGGCTCGGACTCGGTCACTACAAGCTTTGCTTGGCCAGTGGCCACTTGGCTGCTAGCCGCTTGGCTGGTACCCGCTTGGCTAGTGTCTACTTGGGGATCAGCCGCTAGCGGTGCTGAACTTGAAATTTTTTTCCAAATAGCCGTTAATGTATGATCCGCTTGAACAGTATATACCTCACCCGCATAATAAATGGAGCCCTGCCAATGTAAAAAGTCGTAGCCTTCTTTTGTAGGTTCAGGCAGGATGATACGGGTTCCTACAGGAAGCTTTATTTCACCTGTGGCTATTTGGTTCGCATCAACTTCAATCCATACGTCAGTACCTTCGTAGCCGAGTTTAATCTTTGCGCCGTCCTCCAGGCCCAGGTCACCGCCGTCCGGCAAATTAAACGTTACAGTCGGGTATTCGGCCGGATTTCCCTCCGATAGTTTTTGCCATTGGGCATATAAATTTACTGGTTCATTTGGAGTATTAACCTCAATCGTAGCACCGGGCTGATAATCAGTCCCATTACCATCCTTCCAGCCGGTAAACTTATAGCCGTAGGCAAAGAATCTCTCCGGGGGAAGCTCAGAAATGGTTTCTGTAAAGGGTTCGAAACTTACGCTAGCGCCACCTTCTTCTCCTAGTGAAGCTGCTTCAGCATCTGCAGGGTAGTTCATGTCATAGCTTATGCTGTATGTGGGGCGTTTTTCCCATTGGGCGTATAAGGTAATATTTTTATCTGCAACTGTGACTTCTGTACCCGGCTCATAAGGGTTATTATCCTGATCTATCCAGCCTGTAAGCTCATAGTTAAACGTGGCAAATTCTTCTGAATCTCTACCGGGCAAAGTGAATGGTATGCCAGCCTTAATCTCTACACAATCAGCAGCCTTACTTGTCTCTGGAAGTTGCGCATCGTTAGGATAACATGCCTCTACTATGATATAAAAAGTATCAATAAAACGAAAGGCGTAGTTATTAATCTCTGCTATGACGTCAGGATTATTCTTGGAAGCAATGGTAACCTGGACCGGAATAATATAACCTACTAAATCTCCAACTGTACTAAGACTTGCACCGTCTTGCAGATTAGCAATTGCTTGGCCAAAAAATAATATCGCCAGTTCTTTTGCCTGAGCTTTGTTAAGATTGCCATCCTCATCGAGAAGACTCTCTTGAACATTTACAGTTGGTCCGCCGGCACCAATAGAAAAACTCACTATGTCATAAATACTGTCATCACTGAAGAGAATGTCTTCAATAGCCGTAAAAACACCTGTACCTTGAATCTCACTAATCGGACGATTTAGGTCAGCAATACGAAATTGAATGAGTGGCTCAACTCCTTGCGCTTCATCATAGTAAAACTCCAGCTGGCCAAGACCCTGAGGTACGGTAACCCTAGCCAGGACCGCTTGAGTATTTTCTAGGAAGGCGGCTTCCAAGACCTCCGGGCTAATCTCTGCCCTCACCGGGGCAGTTAGGGGGGGGTAACTAGACCCGCGAGAAGGGCCAGGGCTAATAGAAGAACAAACTTTTTCCTTGTCCTCATGTTCTACATCCTTTCTTTTGTCTCCAAAAAATGTTTGGTTTTTGATGAATCTGAAATAAGGGCAAGCAAGTATAGCTATATCCTGCTTGTTTTCAGTTCTCAAATAATATTATTAAATAAACATTAAAAGTATATCAAGCAATTTAATTATATTCAAGAACAAAAGAATTTGCATTGTTGTGTATTTTCTTACGAATAGGATGAGGACTATTGTTTTTATAATCTAAGGGCACCGAAGCTTTACAGCACCTTATCTCGGCTATTTTGGGAAAAAGAAAAAGGAGGGGAGTAAATTACTCCTCTCCGTTCCATTGCGCTCCTAATATTGGCTATTTAATTCCGTCAGAATCTACATATTTAGTAACTAAAAATACAAAACTTTAAACGAATAATTGATCACAAACATGATGACCAACATGCATGATTTTAATACAGCTTTGCCCCTGCAGGTATGTGGTCATCTAAAATCAAAAGATTCAGGGCTTCTTTTCCCTCATACTCGTAGACCGCGGAGATAACCATCCCCTGAGATGGTAGACCCATCATTTTCCTTTCCGGCAGATTAGTTATAGCAACCAGGGTTTTTCCGATTAGGTCTTCCGCCCGGTAGTATTCCTTAATACCTGAAAGGATGATTCGCTCTGTTCCCGAGCCGTCGTCCAGGGTGAATTTTAATAGTTTCTTAGATTTTGGCACTTCTTCACAGTTCAAAACTTTTACCACTCTGAAGTCTGATTTCGAGAATGTTTCAAAGTCAACCAGGTCTTCAAAGAGGGGTTCAACTTTTAGCTTAGACAGGTCCAGCTCTTTTAATTTGCTTGCAGTTTGCTCAGGGGCTTTGCTGCTTTTCTCACTAGAAGCTTGATTTTCAGGGCTTTGTCCACTCAAGGGCTTCATTGTCGGGAACAAGAGGACATCACGAATGGACGGATTATCAGTTAAAAGCATAACTAGGCGGTCAACACCAATCCCTAAACCACCGGTTGGTACCATACCGTATTCCAGGGCTTCAACAAACTCTTCGTCCGGAAGGTTAGCCTCATCGTCGCCCTCTTCCCTTCTTCTGAGCTGGTCGGCAAAGCGCTCTCTTTGGTCGCGGGGGTCGTTTAGTTCAGAGTAAGAATTACCGTATTCCATACCGGCAATAAAGAGCTCAAAACGCTCAACGATACGGTCAGAACCCGGTTTTTTCTTTGTCAGGGGTGATACCTCAATGGGATAGTCATAAATGAAGGTGGGCTGGACTATTTGCTTTTCACAGAATTCTTCAAAGAAAAGATTCATGATATCGCCAACAGCAAAAGATTCATCCAGATCCTTTAGCCCTCTTTCTTTCGCCAGCTTATGGGCTTCTTCATTATCTGTAATCGTTGAGAAGTCCACACCACAGTATTCTTTAATGATGTCGTTCATGGTAATTCTGCGGAAAGGGGGTGTTAAGTCAATGGACCTGCCGTTATACTCGATAAGCAGCTTACCGTCATTCACCGCCTTACAGCACTCGGAAATAAGTTCTTCCGTGAGCTCCATCATCCCTTCATAGTCAGTATAGGCTTCATAAAGCTCAATCATGGTAAATTCCGGATTATGGCGGGTGCTAATCCCCTCATTACGGAAGTTGCGCCCGATTTCATAGACACGATCCAGTCCGCCGATAATGAGCCTCTTTAAGAATAACTCCGGTGAAACACGTAAAAACAAGTCAATATCGAGGGCATTATGGTGGGTAATGAAAGGCCTTGCCGTTGCTCCACCGGCAATAGTTTGTAAAATAGGGGTTTCCACCTCAACATAATCTTTTTCATCCAAGACCCGGCGCAGCGTAGAGATAACCTTAGAGCGATTTACAAAAGTCTCGTGGACCTCCGGATTAACAATTAAATCCAAATAACGTTTACGGTATCTGGTGTCCACATCCTGGAGACCATGAAATTTTTCAGGCAAGGGGCGCAAACATTTGGAAAGGAGGGTGTATTTTTTATTACGAATCGAAATTTCACCCTTATTCGTACGGAAGACTTCACCCTCAACGGCAACCAGGTCGCCAACATCAAGGGCCAGCCATCTCGCATAATCCTCTTTACCCAG
Source organism: Bacillota bacterium (assembly GCA_023622515.1). GTDB lineage: Bacteria > Bacillota > Clostridia > Saccharofermentanales > DTU023 > SFFI01. Next base: position 34,245 of record JAMNZB010000001.1, read on the forward strand.
TTCATCTTGTTTTGTGAAAATTTGAATTCGTCCCGTCTTGTCCTGGAGGTCACCAAAGGATACCTTGCCCATTCCGCGCTTGCTCATCAGGCGCCCGCAAACATAGACATAGCTGTTCTCATACTTATCGAAATGCTTGATAATATCGCGGCTAAAGCTGTCTTGTTTGGCCTTTGTCTCATGGAAGGGGAAAGAGCCCTCCTGTTCAAGTTCTTCCAGTTTTTCAAGGCGAATTTGCTCTTGTTCGCCCCAGTTTTTCAAATTTTCACTCATTCTTTTTCTCCTAAAAATTTTGACAGATAAAGCTAATTCTTACCAATACGCAAAACCTTGTACTCAATAACGCCGATAGGGGTTTTGACCTTCACAATATCATTTTTCTTTGCACCGAGGATGGCTAATCCTACCGGTGATTCACTAGAGATTTTGCACTTGGAAATATCTTCTTCATGCGGACTAACAAGCATATATTCCTGTTTTTCATCCATTTCAATATCAAGGATTTCTACAACAGATCCTAAGGACACTCTTGTTTTTAAGATATTTTTTTCTTCAATGACTTTTGCATTTTTTAAGATATTTTCAATTTCGGCAATACGACTTTCATTAGCAGATTGAGCCTCTTTGGCGTCATCGTACTCTGAGTTTTCAGAAAGGTCTCCTTGAGCTCTGGCCTCCTTTAATCGCTCGGCGATTTCGAGGGAAACAGTCGTCTTTCTCGTCTCAAGTTCTTCTTGTAACTCACGAATACCTTCTGAAGTCATTTCATATAATTCTTTTGCCATTAATTTATTCCTCACAATCTATTTACTACATCTACTTACTGCATCTCATGCGCCAAGCTGCACTGAGCACCGGTTTAAAACAAGAGCCAAGTTTAATGGCGGCCATCACTTTCTTTACGGATGACATCATGGGCACCGCCCTCTACGATACTGGTCGGCGATACAATGACGAGTCTTGCCTTTTCTTGAAATTCCGGAATACTTGTGGACCCACAAGAAACCATTGTCGCAATCATTTTTGCCGTTGTCATATCAAGATTTTCTTTCAGCGAACCGGCATAGGGCACATAGGAGTCTACCCCTTCTTCAAAGTGCCTGCCCTGCCCCTGTCCATCATCATAGCGGGCCCAGTTCCTTGCCCTATTGGAGCCCTCTCCCCAGTACTCTTTAACATAATTACCTTTATAAACGAGGCGTTGGCCGGGGGCCTCGTCAAAACGAGAAAAATAGCGACCAAGCATCAGGAAGTCTGCCCCCATAGCCAGGGCCAGGGTCATGTGGTAGTCATGGACAATTCCTCCATCGGAACAAAGAGGAATATAAACACCGGTTTCTTCAAACCATTTATCCCTTGCTTCAGCCACAGCAATAACAGCTGAAGCCTGCCCTTGTCCAATCCCCTTTTGCTCACGGGTAATACAAATAGAACCGCCGCCAATACCTACTTTAATGAAGTCGGCACCGGCTTGGGCTAAATAGCGGAAGCCCTCTGCATCAACAACATTTCCGGCACCGACAATGACCTCATCGCCATACTGCTCACGGATCCAGTGGATGGTTTTTTCTTGCCAGACAGAAAAACCGTCCGACGAGTCAATACAGAGAACATCGGCCCCGGCTTCAAGAAGAGCGGGAACTCTTTCTTTGTAGTCTCTGGTATTAATACCTGCACCACAAAGCAAGCGCTTTTTTGAATCTAACAGTTCATAGGGATTTTCTTTATGTTCATCATAGTCTTTGCGGAAAACTAAGGAAACCAGATTACCCTCATTGTCGATAATGGGTAATTGGTTTAACTTGTTATCCCAGATAATGTCGTTGGCCTCACTAAGGGTGATCCCATCTTTACCTACGATAAGCTGGTCAATCGGCGTCATAAAGTCCTTGATTTTTGTATCGGTTGAAAGGCGGCTGATTCTATAGTCCCGGGAAGTAACAATGCCCAACAATTTTCCGTTCGAACTACCGTCATCCGTAATGGCTACGGTAGAGTGTCTCTTACGTTCTTTTAGAGCTAATATGTCTGCCAGCGTATCTTCAGGGGTCAGATTACTATCACTGATAACAAAACCGGCTTTGTAGCCTTTCACTTTTGCAATCATGGCCGCTTGACTCGCTATACTCTGGGAGGCATAAATGAAGGAAAGTCCTCCTCTTCTGGCCAGGGCTATCGCCATGTTATCATCAGAAACAGCCTGCATGATGGCAGAAGTAAAAGGGATGTTTAAACTCAAGGGGCATTCCTCTTCCCCCTTGCGAAATTTTGTTAACGGTGTCTTTAAGCTAACATTATCCGGTGTGCAGTCTTCTGAAGTTAAATTCGGAACAAGTAAAAACTCACTAAAAGTACGAGACAACTCATTAAATATGTAGGCCATTTCTCTTCCTCTCTCTTTTCATTTCTGATGCCAAAATGCAGCGTTTCAAGCTAATCCTAGACTAATACTTAGTCATTTTAAGTAACTGTACTTTTACTGTCAATCGGTCAGGCTACTTTTCAAGCAAAGCTTGCTATTAGATAAGGTAAATAAGCAAATCTGATAGAAAGAAAATAGTCAGTCAGCTTCGGTACCCAACTTGTCCTATCCCGCTGTATTATTGTAAAGAGTGAAGTAGCATCGGGATTCATGGTATAATTGCTCCGATTTACAGATCATCAAGCAATAAATCCTTTCGCAGGAACTCAACTGCCTCGTTGTAGTTGCGCCTGAGCATAGCCTCAACCAGCTCTTCGTGGTAAGAAACATAATTACTAAAACGGTTGGCATGAATCGCGGTCATGGCATAACGAGTCATATAGTCTAAATACGGGCGCAAGGCATCGTAGATGTACTCATTTCCCGATAGTCGTGCAATTTGCAGATGAAAGAGACTCGTGACCGTTTGCTCGGGGCTATCTAAACTTCCCCCATCACGCAGAATCTCACGTAATTGCTCTATTTGTTCATCAGAGCAGTTTTCAATCACCAAGCGGATGGAAAGTTGCTCAATCTGGAAACGGACCTGCTGGATTTTCACCAGTTGCGCCGCAGTAATATCTGTTACCAAGTAGCCCTTCCGTGGGAAACTTTGCAAATATTTCTCGGTGCACAATTTTTGCAGCGCCTCACGCGCTGTTAGACGGTTAACGGCAAAACGCTGTGCGACGGCTTGCTCTAAAATCAGCTCGTCAGACGCAATTTCACCGGTAATAATTTCCCGGCGTATAGCGTTATAAACATCAGCAGCAGTATTTTTTGACAAATCCGTTACCTCAACACAAAAGAAATGGGGGTATAAAACAGTATGACACTGTCGGAAAAAGTTTATCTAAAAATCAGAGAGGATGTCAATACACTTGTCTTTAGCGGTAACGAATTTTTAAACGAAAAGGCACTTGCTGAGCGTTATGGGGTCAGTAAGGCACCTGTGCGTGCAGCGCTCCACCGTCTATGTATGGAAAACATCCTTATTAGCTATCCACGCAAAGGATATCTGATTGTAACTTTAACAGATGCACAATTTCAGCAGGCTCAGCAGCTGCGTGTGCTTAACGAATGTTATGCTTTAAAATTGCTAAGCAGCAAGGCCACTCGTGAGAACTTGTTAGAATTACGCGAGCTTGCTGCCCAAGGTGAGGGGGCGAAAGGAAATATGGATTTCCATCTGGCTCTTGGCCGCCTAACCGATAATCGTTTTGTCGAAGATGTCATTCGCAACCTGCTTTGTGCTGTAACACGTACACTGAGTATACATCTTTTCGATAAAAACATAACAAGTTTCCGGGCTGCTCATCTTGCTGTGGTTGATGCACTGTTAGCCGGTAATTTGGCAGACGCTAAACAGTACCTAACTGAAGACATCCTCCAGCCATAACCTCCCTATTTAATCGAACAAATCTCTCTTTTCTTTGCCAAAAGTCTCTATCTTCTAGTTTGTATGCGCACTTTTTCAAGTAAAGAAGCATAAGTCGTTAATTCTTTTACTTATCAGTAATTATTTTTATACAATATTTCGGTAAATTATCATTGACAGATAAAATTTTTGGTGCTATTGTTACGCTAATTCACTGAAATGTTCAGAAACTAATTTCGCAAAAACAAAACCGGGAGGAAAAAGCAATGAAAAAGCTTATTTCATTTACACTCGTGCTACTAATGGTGCTTACCATGCTAGCCGGTTGCAGTAGTCAGAAATCTGGCGCTAGCAAGGAAGATACTAAAAAAGAGCAAAGCACAACCAAGGACTCAAAAGTTGTAGAGCGTACTACTCAGGCTGAAGAGAAGACAGAAACAAGTACTCAGGATGAGGATAAGACACAAGCAACCACTGAGACTGCAGAAGATACAGAAAGCACCCCTAAGGAAATTCGCATCGGCCGTCCTTATGACGCCACCACGCTGGATCCTCATAACGGTAATGACGATGGTTCTTACAATGTAATAAAATATCTCTCCGAAGGTCTTGTTCGCGATAAAGGCGGTATCATTGTTCCCGGTATTGCTGAGCGCTGGGAGATAAGCGAAGATGGGCTTGAGATTATTTTTTACCTGCGTGAAGATGCTTGCTGGAGCGACGGAACAGCTTTAACAGCAGAGGACTTCCGCTACAGTTTCCTACGCTTGCTTGATCCGGCTGTCGGTTATAACTACTGCGAATCAGCTTATCTCTTTAAAAACGGTGAAAAATATTTTAACGGCGAAGCAACCGCGGATGAAGTAGGTATTGAAGTTATTGATGACCATACGCTCAAAATCATCCGCGAGAAGAGCAGTATTGAAACACTTAACCAACTTTCCGCTACCGCTTTCCTCCCCATTCGTAAGGATGTTGCTGAAGAACACGGGATTGCTTACGGCGCTGAAGTAAAGAAACTTATGACAAATGGGCCTTTTACACTGGCTTCTTGGGCACACGATTCCGAAATGGTTCTTGTTAAAAATGAAAACTACTGGGATAAAGAATCCATCAATCTTGATAAAATTACAATGGTTCTCGGTGTCTCCGGTGAAACCGCCGTTGACATGATGCTCGCCGGACAACTTGACCTAATTCAAAATGGCGATAAAACTCAAGTTGATACCCTTACTGATGCAGGCTTTACCGCTGAGCTCTTTGCATCCGGCTACCAGTGTATTCATACAAATTCCGCCGGTCGCAACGAGGAGACCGCCCGTTTCATGAGCAACTCCAACTTCCGCCGGGCACTAAATCTCACCATTAATCGCGAAGCTATTATTGCCTCTGCACTCAAAAGTTGTGAACCCACCTTCCGCATTTCCTCACCCAGCGATATGGGTGTAAAGGATACTATGCATAAAGAGTACCCCTTTCAAGGCTGGCCTACCGCAGGCGACTCCGCCAAAGCAAAAGAATACTTCGAACTGGCTCTGGAGGAACTTAACTGCACAGTTGAAGATATTCCCGAACTATCCATGCTTTGCTTTGATTCTGAAAGCTCAATGACCATTTTACAGGCGGCACAGGATATGCTATTAACCAACCTTGGCATTAAGTGCAGCATCGACCCTCAACCTATCCAACAGATGATTGGCAAGGCAATCGGCGGAGACTGGGATTTTTGGTACGGCGGTATGACTCGCGGTACGATGGACTGGCTCAGCTCCGGCAGTGTTGCCGCAGGCTTTCACTCCGATCCTGCAGCAGATAGCTACGGTACCTACAACTACTGCAATGAAGAATTTAACGAGCTATACAACAAAGCCATTGTCACGCTGGACATCAAAGAACGTAAAGATTTATTGTTTGAAATGGAAAAAATCCTATGCGACGACCCAGCCACTATCATGGTTGGCTGGAACCGCAGCTTTGTGGTAAGCAAGCCGGCACTAAGCGGCCTTATCATCAGCGGCGGTGAAGCTGACTATACCTATATGGACCTAACAAAATAATGTACAACTCCTACTGTCCGCCGGGATCTCTAAGATTTCGGCGGATTCTTTATCTATTTTGTCTTTTGGGAGGAGCTTATGGCGCAATATATCGCAAGACGATTGCTCATTTCTTTACTGACCATCTTCGTACTTGTCACAGCGACATTTTTCCTTATGAAACTCATTCCCGGCGACCCCTTCATGAACGACAAAGTTCCTGAAGAAATTCGCATGCAACAACTTTCATACTATGGTCTGGATAAGAGTAATCTTGAACAGTATTTTATCTACATGGGCAAACTCTTGCAAGGCGATTTCGGCACCTCGCTGAAATACGTCGGGCGTGAAGTTTCAGACGTTATTATTGAGAAGTTTCCTGTTAGTGCAAAAATCGGCCTGGTTTCACTGTTTTTCGCCTATATAATCGGCTTAACCTTTGGTATTCTTTGTGCACAGTTTAAAAATCGCTGGCCCGATTACCTTTTGATGCTCTTTGCCATCGCCGGTGTTGCCCTTCCATCTATGGTTATCGGCCCGCTTTTGCGCTACTACCTAGGCGTAAAGCTAGCCATTTTGCCGGTTGCCGGCTGGGGCACCTGGCAACAAGTGGTTATGCCTGCCACTGTTATGGCTATCAGTACAATTGCCGGCTGTACGAGGAGCATGCGGGCAAGTATGCTCGGAGTAACCACGCAGGACTATATTAAGACCGCTCGTGCCAAAGGACTACACCCAATCAAGGTTGTTATGAAACACCAGTTTAAAAATTCAATGGTCCCCATCGTAACTAGCATGGGCGGCACAATTGCCGGTACGCTGATGGGTTCATTTGTAGTAGAGCAAATTTTCGTCATTCCGGGACTGGGACAACACTTCGTCAATGCGGTAAATACTCTCGACTATCCCATGATTATGGGTTTGACTATTTTCTTCGGTTCATTCCTCGTACTGATGAATTTTCTTGTCGACCTTGTCTACGGCCTGATCGATCCGCGTATCCGTCTTTATTAAAGCTTAAGGAGAGTATTATGGCTACTAAATTTGCCCATCATGAGACTGAATTTACTTATTTGGAAAATGATTTTGAGCCCCTTGACCAAAATACTTTTGACCAGGAAGAGATTGCCCGCCCACAAACAACCTATCTCAAGGACGTTTGGCGTAGTTTCAAAAAACGTAAAACGGCTGTTTTCGGCCTTATCACTTTGTGTATTATGATTTTAATGGTTATTATAGGCCCCTGGATAAATGAATTTAACTTTTACAGTAACAATTACGAAGCCATCAACCAAGCTCCAAACTCTGTGCACTGGTTTGGGACGGATGAACTCGGCCGCGACTTGTGGACACGCGTTTGGGTCGGTGGCCGTATCAGCTTACTAATTGCTGTCGTTGCAACAATCATTCCCTACATTATCGGTATGACTATTGGTGGTATTTCCGGCTATATCGGGGGGAAAGTTGACATGGTTATCATGCGTATCGTTGATATTCTCATGGGAATTCCAAGTATGATCTACAACATCCTGCTCATGATTGTTCTAGGCAGTGGCAACATTACCACCCTCATTATTGCATTCACCCTAACCGGCTGGCTCGGTTCGGCGCGTAGCACACGTGGGCTGGTCCTACAGCTCAAGGAGCGGGACTTTGTCATGGCAAGCCGAACCCTCGGCGCTTCTCCTTTTCGTGTCATCTTCCGCCACCTGCTGCCCAATACTATGGGGATTGCTGTAGTTGGTATGGCCTCTTCCATCCCCGGAATCATTTTTGCTGAGGCCTTCTTGAGTTTCATTGGTTTAGGTATCGCACCCCCAAATCCTAGTTGGGGACAACTTATAAAAGCGGCAAGTACTGTTTTTAAGACCTATCCTTATCAATTTGCAATTCCTTGCCTCTGTATCAGTGTTACCATGCTATCTTGTTATCTAATGGGTGATGGCTTGCGCGATGCGCTTGACCCCCGCCTGCGTACTTAATGAGGGTAATGATATGAATAATAAACATTTACTTGCTGTTAAAGATCTTGCGGTTAGCTTTCATACCTATGCCGGAGAAGTGCAAGCAGTACGTGGTGTAAGTTGGCACTTGAATAAAAAGGAAACCATCGCAATTGTCGGTGAGTCCGGCTGTGGCAAAACAGTCACTATCCAAACAAGCATGGGACTATTACAAAAGCCGGCCGGACACATTAAAAGTGGTAGTATTCTCTTCAATGGTGAAGAGATGGTCGGCAATAGTCCAAAGAAATGGCGTTCTATTCAAGGTAATGAGATGACTATGATTTTTCAGGATCCCATGACCTACTTAAATCCCACTATGCGGGTGGGCGACCAAATTGCTGAAGCCTACACCCAGCACCATAAGGTCAGCAAAAAAGCAGCTATGGATGAAGTTCTCACTATGATGCGCCTGGTAAGTCTTCCTAATCCGGAACAAAATATGCGTCGCTACCCCCATCAGCTTTCCGGAGGAATGCGTCAACGTATAATGGTAGCTATGGCACTTATCTGCAAACCGCGTATCCTTTTTGCTGATGAGCCGACCACAGCGCTCGACGTAACCATCCAAGCTCAGATTATTGACATGATGAACGGACTCAAGGATAAGGTAGACACCTCTATCGTACTCATCACACACGATTTAGGTGTGGTCGCCAACATGGCCCAACGCATCTATGTTATGTATGCCGGCAAGATTGTTGAGCATGCCGATGTGTATACGATGTTTAAAAATCCTAAACACCCTTATACCTGGGGACTACTCGCTTCCGTTCCTCGACTGGATAGTAAAAATAAGGTTGCCCTTCAATCTATCCCCGGAACCCCACCCGACCTGCTCGCCCCTCCCGGCGGCTGTCCTTTTGCGGCTCGCTGTAAATATGCTATGAATATTTGTAAACGCGCTATGCCTCCCATGACCAGTTTTACTGAACATGACCACTATTGTTCTTGCTGGCTATATGATTCCAGATGCAAAGTGATGAAGGAGGGCAGCTAAGATGAAAGAAAATAGAGTACTGTTAGAACTATGTGGTGTGGAAAAAACCTTTCCTGTTAGTGGTGGTAAATTAACAGCTGTTGGAGGCGTAGATCTCGTTATCAACAAGGGAGAAACCCTTGGGCTCGTTGGCGAATCCGGTTGTGGGAAAACAACTCTCGGCCGCACTATCGTCAAGCTTTATAAACTTAACGGCGGCTGTATTAAATACAAGGGTAAAGATATCTGGAGTCAAAATCGCAAAGAAACTCTAGAATACCATAAAAATGTTCAGATGATTTTTCAAGACCCCTATGCCTCGCTTGATCCCCTTTCTGTTGTAAGCACTTCCATCGCAGAGGGTCTAGAAATTCATAAAATCTGTAAAAACACAAGAGAAAAACAGCAACGTGTGTATGAACTCTTAAACATGGTCGGCTTAAACAAAGAGCATGCAAACCGTTTTCCACATGAATTCTCCGGCGGTCAACGTCAGCGTATTGGCATCGCTCGAGCACTTGCTGTAGAACCGGAGTTAATTGTTTGTGATGAGCCAATCTCTGCACTGGATGTTTCCATCCAAGCGCAAGTCGTAAATCTGTTGATGAATCTCCAAAAAGAAATGGGGCTTTCATATCTTTTTATTACACATGACTTATCTATGGTACGTCAGATTTCCGACAAGATAGCCGTAATGTATCTGGGTAATATTGTTGAACTTGCCCCTAGTAATAATCTTTACGAAAATCATAAACATCCCTACACCCAAGCCTTGCTCAGCGCTATACCTATCCCCGATCCTGAATTAGAAGAAACTCGTCAGCGTGAGATCCTCTCCGGTGATGTCCCCAGTCCTGTCAATCTCCCCAGCGGTTGCCCTTTTTACAAACGCTGTAAATTTGCCATGGACATTTGCCAAGAAAAGAAACCTGTCTTGACCGAGAATGCACCCAATCACTTTGTGGCCTGTCATCTGTACCATGGAGGTTTGTAATGCTCGCTAAATCTATCGCCGAAAACATTCTCTCCGAAGCTCTGGAGTGCGGTGCGGACTTTGCCGAACTCTTTGTTGAAGACAAAGAAGAGCTTTGTATAAAATATGAAAATAATGCTGTTTGCGGTATTGCTCAGGCACATCTGGCCGGTGTCGGAATATACCTGATTTCAGGCCTCCAGAGCTCTTATGTCTACCTCAACGACCTCTCAGAGAAGGCACTTTTCCGTGCCTTGGACACTGCATGTAACATGTTTAAAGGAAAAAAGGTCGGAGCGATTCTTCATCCTTTCGCAAGCACTAATATTACTAATCCATGCCCTATTATCACCTTTCCCTCATCTGTCAAACATGCCGATAAAATTCACCTCTTAAAGGAGGCATACAAGACCGGGAAAGGGGCTAGCCCCTTTGTCGCAAATCTGATTTTGAGCTATATCGATACCGACCAAGAGGTACTAATTGCCAATACAGAGGGAGTTTGGGCAGAAGACCGACGTGTTACTTCACGCATTCGCCTAATGCCTATACTGCAAAATTCCCTGGAAACAGTAGGGCACTTCTCAGACTTCGCTCGAGCACAGGGTTTTGAGGCATTTCGGGATAGTGCTTATCTTAACTTTACATATAATCGTATCCGTTCCCTACACGACGGACTCTTTGCTGATGAGGCGCCAAGTGCTTTTGTTCCCGTTGTTTTTGAAGCCGGCAGCTGTGCAGGGACCTTCTTTCACGAAGCTTGTGGTCATCAGCTGGAGGCAACAGGTCTAAGAGACAAGAGCCTGTATCGCTATAAGTTAGGTAAAAAAATTGCTTCTGATAAGGTTACACTCATCGATGACGGCACACTCCCCGGCCAATATGGTTCCAGTCGCTTTGATGATGAAGGCATGCCTCGCCAGCGTAATGTATTAATTGAAAATGGAGTACTTAAATCATTCCTTGCTGATCGTCTCGGGGCACTGCGCATCGGCGTGCCCCGTACAGCAAGCGGCCGTCGTCAGGGTTATGGATATGCCCCCCGTTCACGTATGAGCAATACCTTTCTCGCTGCAGGCACAGATGACCCCGAGGAAATAATCCGCTCCATGGCGGAAGGCTTGTTCGTCACAGAAATCGGAGGGGGAACAGGCGGAGAGGAATTTACCCTTCTGGCCCAGAAAGCTTTTTGGATCAAAAACGGTCAAATTGACCGGCAGGTGAAGGGCGCTATGCTCATGGGGCGTAGCGCAGAGACTTTACTACACATTGACCGTGTAGGAAATGAACTTGTTTACGAGGATGGTGGCGCATTCTGCGGTGCAGATTCAGGCCTGGTCTGTACGACAACTTCCGGTGCGCGAATGCGCGTAGCCGGCATGGTCGTTGGGGGAAAAGGAGCTAAGCAATGAAGATTAATTTAAATTCTTATCTCGCAGCTTTTTCTGCACTTCCGGAAACAGTTTGTGAAGCGGAAGTTTGCGCTGACTTGCGCGAAGAACTCCTCATCCGTATTCATGATGGTGTACAAACCGGTGGTGAAAGTTTCTCTCGCACCACGCTTTACCTGCGTGCAAGTGGCGAAAAGACCGGAACAGTCCTTACTGAACGTTTAGATGAAGACCCCTATCAGCTTATGCAAAAAGCACTCAATAATGCTTGCTATTCTCAAGCAGAGGATCTTGAACCCATTGCTAGGGGGAATTTCCTGCGTATAATCAGTGGCGATGACAGTGCGACCTACTCTGAGCTGCTCAATACCACTTGCTATCTGGAGAAAACAGCTTTAAAACTAGAAGGGGTGTCCTCTATTGAAAACTGTTCTATCCGCAAAACCATCTTTGCCCGCCGTGTAGTAAATTCTAAAGGCATGGACAGCTATCTGGAACACACAGGCTATTTGGCAACGCTCTCCCTGCGTGCTAGGCGAAAAAGCAACAAAGAGCCACTCGGCAAATCGGAGCAGTATGCCCCGACCCTATCTGAATTGAATTTGTCCTTACTCGCCAAACGCGCATTAGCCAATGCCAACCGCCTGGATGCAAACGGGACACTTAGCCGCACTTCCCTACCCTCAGGCACACATAAAGCTATCCTCAGCACAGAGGTAACACGCAACATTATGATTACCGCCTGGATGGCATTTTCCGCTGAGCGCATGAAAAGCAACTCAAGCTTCCTTAGCTTAGCTGATGCAGATATCGCTTCTCCACTGGTCACTATTGTAGATGATCCGCTACCGCCGGACTGGTCTGTCAATTATAGTCTCGATAGCGAGGGAATAATCTGTAGGAAGCACGATGTTGTCCGTTGCGGCAAGCTAGTCTCCCCCTTATCTACTCTATCCTCCTCCAAGAGTATGTCCTGCAGTTCCACCGGTAATGCCGGTCGTGTAGCGGGTTTAAGTGGCACAACCCCTATTAATCTTACCACTATTCCTTCTTGTATCTATATCAAAGCAGGTACCGGCAGTTTTGCAGATATGGTTGAACAGATGGGTGACGGCCTATACCTTACCTACTCACTTGATGTCTTCCACTCAATTAATATTACATCGGGTGATTTCTCCATCCCTTGTGGTGGCATCGTCATCAAGAAGGGAAAGCCTATAGGGACTGTTGATCAACTGACAATGGCAGGCAACCTGCGTGATTTATTTAAAAACATTAAAGCGGTAGGAGATGACCTGACTTTAGAGGAATTCATGTTTTACCATAACTATAGCTACGGCGGTCCTTCCCTATTGGTTGATAATCTTACTTTTTCCGGTAAGCAATCATAGAAAGCGAGTGATAGTGTGCTTAATCGAAAACTCATTGAAAAAGAATATGCCTTTCTGAAGGATAAAATTTATCTCGGCGGTGGTGAAATAGGTTTGCCGCCTCAGCGCACCCAGTTTGCCGGACGAGAATTTATGGCTAACTACACGCAGGAAATCCTCAATGGTGGCGACCCGGGCTTTTGCGAAATTCGTGAGCAAGCTCGCACACAACTCGCAGAACTCATAGGCGGGCAGCCGGAAGAAATTTTTTTCACTAAAAATACAACTGAAGGAACACAGATTTTTGCAATGGGATACCCTCTCGGCAAGGAGGATAATGTTGTTACTAATGACTTGGAACATGCCTCAAACCTCCATCCCTGGCTAAATGCAAGTCGCAAGCGAGGCTTCGAACTGCGCATGGCCAAAACGCAAAACGGAGAAGCAAAGGCAGAGGATATGATTGCTCTTATGGACGAACATACTAAGGTTGTTACCGTCTCTGTCGTGCAGGCCGGCACCGGATATTTTACTGATTTGCAAGCACTTGCCAATGAGTGCCACAAGCGCAAGGCTATCCTTGTTGTTGATGCTATTCAAGCACTCGGCAGATTGGCTATTGATGTACGCAAGCTTGGCATCGACTACCTCTCCTGCGGCGCCTATAAAGGTTTACTTTCAGGCTTTGGCATAGGCTTTGCCTGGTGTGCGCAGGAACTCATCGAACAAATCGATCCTGTTTCCATGGGGGCACAAAGCACCAACACTTTTACTATGCCCCCAGAACCAACATCAGATCTTGACGCTATCGTATTTCGTCCTGACATCACCCGACTGGAGAGTGGAACCTATAACGGATTTGGCATCTCCATGCTTTCCGCCAGTACCGGTTTCCTACTCGAACTTGGTATTGACAAAATCGACCGCCATGTACGCAACTTGGAACAAGAACTACGTAAACAGCTTACTTCATCAAGGCTTACCCTTGTCACTCCAAGTAATAATGCTCGTCTTGGCGGTATGATCGTTGCCTATTACCCTCATAGGTTCTTTGAACAAGTTGCCCACACACTTGAAGAACATAATATTTACCTAACCCACCGACCCGGCTACCTGCGCCTAGTTCTCGGAATACATAATCACATCGGTCAGATGGAAGCAGTAGCCGGCCCACTTTGCAATCTACGCTTTGACGAGGTGCAGAGCATCAAGGCATAACACGACACAAAACAAAAGGGAGGATTTTAATTATGCTTATTGAAAAACGTCTTACCGAACTGGGTATTGAAATTAAGGAAGCCGTTAGCCCTATCGCCAACTATGTTAGCGTCCGGCAATGTGGTAATTTACTTTTCCTTTCCGGCGCCGGTCCTGTACGGGATGGTAAAGCAACACTGGTTGGGCGTCTAGGTGAGAATTTGAGTTTAGAGCAGGGCTATGCTGCAGCCCGTGAAGGGGCTATCAATCTTATCTGCGCACTCAAGAGCCACTTAGGTAACCTCGACCGCGTAGAGCAGATTGTTAAACTACTCGGCTTTGTTAACTGTACAACTGATTTTACTAAACAACCTGCTGTCATCGATGGCGCATCCGATCTTTTTGTGGAAGTTTTTGGTGATAAGGGACGCCATGCCCGCTCAGCAGTCGGCACAAACTCTCTACCTATGGGCATCCCTGTAGAAGTAGAAATAATTGTTCAAATCAGACCTAAAGAGGTATAAACTATGTACGATTATATTCTTAAGGGCACGATTATTGATGGTGTTTCTTCTAAGCCAATAGACGATGGCTTAGTTGCTATTACTCAAGATAAAATCTCTTATGTCGGACCTTCTGCAAACTTTCAACTTGCAGAAGATGTACCTGTTTTCTCTGCTCGGACCATTCTTCCCGGCTTTATCGACTGCCACATCCATCTCACCGGTAGTGAAGATGCTGGCGACCCGGGTAGCAAGGCAAGCTTTGGAGATAGTTTGCTGGGAGCAGCTTATCAGGCAGGTATTTTACTGGATGCCGGTTTCACAAGTATCCGAGAGATGAGCGAACAAGGTTTATATCTTGCCCGTGCGCAAGCTCGGGGGAAATTAAGAGCCCCGCGCATTATATCCGGTGGTCGTTGTCTAAGTGTCACCGGTGGTCATGGTGATGATGGGCCTGAGTATACAAAGGAAGAAGTTAATAAAAAATCTTCTACCAGTATACTTTGCGATGGCATTGACGAGTGTACTCTCGCTGCCCGAATGCAGTTTCGTAAGGGAGCAAAGTTCATTAAAGTCTTCGCCACAGGGGGAGTATCATCCCCGACAGACAACCTGGATGATATACAGTTTTCTTTTGAGGAACTTGAAGCCATCGTAGCTGAAGCAAGGCGGCACCACTCCTATGTCACCGCCCACTGCACAGGAAATGAAGGGGCTTATCAGGCACTACTTGCCGGTGTGGAGTGCATTGAGCACGGCGTGATGCTCACCCAACGCGAAATCGACCTTATGGCAGAAAAGGATGTTCCATTGGTTACTACTCTTTATGTTTCACGTTTATGTGCTGATTTAGATGGACCTGATTGGTTCAAAGAAAAAGCTGCCAAGTGTTATACAGCACATGTAAACACCATTGCGATGGCCCGTAAAGCAGGGCTATGCATTGCCTTGGGGACAGATTTCTCGAATAGCCATAACACACCCTATCGACATCAGGGACGAGAGTTTGAGGCTATGGTCGCATCGGGCATGACAAATTTGGAGGCAATCCAAGCAGGAACTATCAACGCTGCCCGTGTGATGCGCATGGACGACCAGATTGGTTCTTTAGAAAGCGGCAAGCTCGCTGATATTGTCTTGCTTGATGGTGATCCGCTTACAGATATCAAGGTTTTAACAGATTCAGTACATGTAGCAGCGGTATTCCAGTCAGGTCGAAAAGTTAAGTAAAATTTGCTAAAAGGAATTTTCAGGGAGCCTATTATCCATTTTCTTCCCAGATACGCCGGTAAAATTTGTTGAATAAATAAGACCACCCTGGAATATTAGCTTCCGGGATGGTCTATTCACTACATAAAAGAACTACAAAGGGCAAAATAAGCCTTACATTAAAAAACAAGACAGTTAATCACCAAGATAGGCTGCACGCACTTCAGGATCATCAAGCAGCTTCTTGCCCTCTCCCTCCAGAACAACCACACCGGATTCAAGTACATAGGCATAGTCGGCTATGGCCAGAGCTTTATTGGCATTTTGCTCAACTAGGAGTATGGTATTTCCCAGGGCATGGATCTGTTGAATGATGTCAAAGATTTCCTGAACCAAGATGGGGGCAAGACCCAAAGAGGGCTCATCCAGAATGAGCAGTTTCGGTTCAATCATCAAAGCGCGAGCAACCGCCAGCATCTGCTGTTCACCACCGGAAAGGGTACCTGCTTTTTGCCAGGAACGCTCTCCCAGGATAGGAAACAAATTATAGCTGAAATCAATCCGCTCCTCTATTTTTGCCTTTTCCTTAATGGTGTAGGCTCCGAGAATCAAGTTTTCTCTTACCGTTAAGTCCGGGAAAACATGACGCCCCTCAGGAGCCATGGATATTCCACGTTTAATAATTTCACGCGTCGGCAGGTTGCTGATATCCTCTCCTTGGAAAAAAACCTCGCCTTGCGCCTTTTTTTCCATACCGACAATAGCCCGCAGGGTTGAAGATTTCCCGGCACCATTAGCGCCAATTAAGGTGATAATCTTATTATCCTCAATTTGTATATCCAAGCCACGAACCGCTTTGATTCCTCCATAGCTGACATGCAAATTTTTTATATCAAGTAACATCTTATTCCACCCCCAGATACGCATCGATGACACGCTGATTTCTTTGAATTTCATCCGGAACACCCGTAGCAATTAAATTACCGTGGTCCAAAACATAAATTCTGTCAGAAATACCCATGATAACTTCCATATGGTGCTCGATTAACAGTATCGTTAGGTTATAACGACTCCGTATATCGCGGATAAAATCCATCAGTGACCGGCTCTCTTCGGGGTTCATCCCGGCGGCAGGTTCATCGAGAAGTAACAGTTTTGGCTCAGTAGCCAGTGCACGGGCAATTTCCAACCGCCTTTGCGAACCGTAGGGCAGGGAATCAGCCTGATAATCCCTGTATTCACTAAGCCCTACTTCATCAAGAAGGGCATCTGAACGCTCGTTAAGCTCTTTTACTTCAGCCCGGTATTTGGGAGTACGGAAAATGCTGCCTATCCAGCCACTTGTCTTTCTCATATAGGCTGCGATTCGCACGTTTTCAATAACGCTCAAATTGTCAAATAAGCGAATGTTCTGGAAGGTGCGGCAAATACCTTTTTCCGCTATATCTTCCGACTTCATACCGGCAATTTGACTGGCCTCTTGTCCGTTATTAAAGATGATTTCCCCTTCTGTAGGTTTATATACTCCCGTGATGGTATTAAAGGCGGTTGTCTTTCCCGCCCCGTTAGGGCCGATAAGACCGACTATTTCACCCGGATGAACGTCCAAATTAAGCTGGTCCACTGCAGTGATTCCACCAAAACGCATGGTAACATTTTTCATCTTTAGCATTTTATTCAAGCTCCTCTCCGGCTTTCGCGACTAACCTCTTACTTTTCTCACTTTGTCTGGCCCGAATATTAACGATAATGATGAGCAACAACGCGAAGACGACCATACGCAAGCCGGGTAAGCCATCTGTTTGGAAAAGAAAGTTATCCATAGGTTCGTCGAGAAAGCGTAAAATTTCCAGGGCAAAGGTAACAGCAATGGCGGATATGATGCAGCCCCAAATCTTCCCCAGGCCACCTAAAACAACAATTAAGAGAATATTGAAGGTAAGCTGGAAGGTAAACTGTACGGGATTCACCGTCCCTATTAAGGTTGCCATGAGTCCACCACCAATGCCCGCCCAAAAACTGGCTAGGGTATAGCTTACGACCTTATGCCGGAAAGCATTGATTCCTACTGCCCGGGCAGCAATATCATCTTCACGAATCGCTTCCAGATTTTTCCCCTTACGAGATTTAGTAAGGGTCAGCATAAAGACAACCATAAGTAAAGCAAAACCACCATACAGATAGGAACTATCCGTACGCGGAATAGCCTTTAAGCCAAGTGCCCCATTGGTCAAGCGGAACTGGGTTCGTATGAAGACAAGAATGATTTCTGCAAAGCCCATTGAGGCAATAGCAAGATAGTCATCGTTTAGACGAAGGACCGGCAAGGCTATCAGAAAACCAAATATCGCCGCAACAATACCGGAAATAATTAGGGCCGGTATTAAGGGCAACTCTAAACCAAGGAGCCAATCATAGGCGGGTTCAATCATATAAAATGTTTCTTTACTTTTTGCAGACATGGTAAGGATGGCCGTAGTATAGCCGCCAAGGGCCATAAAGCCGTAATGGCCAAGGGAAAACAGTCCGGTATATCCATTAACCAGGTTTAGAGACAAACCCAGCACAACATAGATTAAGCAAAGATTTATGATTTTACGATAATATGGATCAAAAGGAATAACCGCAATAACTAAAGTCAGAACAGCAAAGAACAGCAAACGAAAGAGGTCTGTTCTTAAAAAATTATTTTTCAGTAAATTATTTTGCATATTACACCTTCTCCTGTACTTTCGAACCAAAGAGGCCGGTAGGCTTAAACACAAGGATAAGAATCAAAATGACGAAGGCAAAGCCGTCACGATAGTCATTCAAAGCAGGTAATAAGCCAACAATAAGAATTTCACTCATTCCGAGAATTAGGCCACCTACAACAGCACCGGTAAGATTACCAATCCCCCCGATAACTGCCGCAATAAAGCATTTAATACCCGGCATAGCGCCCATTAGGGGCATGAGATTCGGGTAACGGCAAGCATATAAGACACCGCCAAAACCGGCCAGTGTCGTACCAATAAAGAAGGTAAAACTGATAACTTTATTAATATCAATGCCCATCAGGGAAGCCGCCTCGTAGTCTGTAGCAAGAGCCCGCATAGCCATACCCATTTTAGTCTTGTTAATTAAAAAGGCTAAAATAGCCAAGAGCACTACTGTTACAACAGGAATGACCACCTGGATCACATTAAAACTAAGACTGCCAAGCTTTACACTTTTATCCAGCAAGGCCGGAACAGGAAAAGCTTGAGGACGACCGCCGAAAATCAAAATCGCCAGATTCTGAATTAAGAAAGAGGCACCGATGGCGGAGATTAGTATCGTAATCCGCGGCTGCCTACGTAATGGTGCATAGGCTACTTTTTCTAATAAGACACCCAAAAGTCCCGTAAGCGCGGCAGCCAAAATGAAGACCAACAACCAGGGCAAGGGCGTATATATTTGCAAGTAGAGAGCAAGATAAGCCCCTAGCATGAAAAGTTCGCCATGAGCAAAGTTTATCAATCTCAGAATGCCGTAGACCATAGTATAGCCAATAGCAATTAATGCATAAAGGCTACCAAGGCTAAGGCCATTGATAAGGTGTTGAACAAAAAACATACTTTCTCCTCTCTCGAACAACAAGGCTATTAGACTCTTAATAAGTAAGAAGAAAGGGACGGACTCATACACCGTCCCTTTCTAAATAGTCACCTTACTTTTAAGTGAACTAGTTTAGCCCTATTATTCTTCTGTGCTCGGCTCAACCGTTGTGAGATAGACAAAGCCATTATCTTTTACTTGGTTGACGACAGCAGATTTTACGGCGTCACCCTCGGCATCCAGGGTAATTGTACCTGTTGCACCGATAAAGTTTGCCGTTTCAGCAAGAGCGTCACGAATGGCTTCAGGGTCAGCCGATCCTGCACGTTCTATGGCATCGATAATAACCATATAGGCATCATAGCCGAGTGCAG
The DNA here is from genome assembly GCA_023622515.1 of Bacillota bacterium. Taxonomy (GTDB): domain Bacteria; phylum Bacillota; class Clostridia; order Saccharofermentanales; family DTU023; genus SFFI01. Next base: position 53,698 of record JAMNZB010000001.1, read on the forward strand.
CAAAGGCGTTGGCTTCTTTGCCAAATTTTGCTTTGTACTTCTCTAAGAATTCTTTGGAAACATCATTTACCGGTTGTTCATAAGTAAAGTGTGAGGAGAAATATACTTCTTTATTAATATTCTCGCCACCAATTTCAATAAAGTCCGGGGATTCCCAAGTGTCACCACCGAGAATTGGACATTCAATACCAAGGTCTCTGGCTTGCTTGATAATTAATGCACACTCACCGTAGTTACCGGGACAGAAAATAACGTCAGGATTGGTTTGTTTAATGTTGTTCAGTTGAGAGGTGAAATCTTGGTCACCTGTTTTGTAGGAAGCTTCAGCTACAATGGAATCTTCCCCATTGATTTCTTTAAAGGCATCATTAAAGAATTTAATCAGCCCAACAGAATAGTCCTGAGAAATATCCTTGATTGTTGCCGCTGTTTTTGCTTCTAAGTTTTCAGAAGCAAACTTAGCCATTACCGTACCTTGGAAGGGGTCAATAAAGCAGACGCGGAAATAGAAGGGGTTATCTTTCGTTACTGCGGGGTTTGTCGGTGAACAACCTACGGCAGGAACTTTGGCATCTTTAAAGACGTCACCGCCGGCAATGGATAAAGAAGAACCGTAAGATCCGATAACGGCATTAACCTTATCCTTATCAACCAGACGTTGCGCGGCATTCGATGCTTCTACTTGGTCAGACTTATTGTCTACTTTGACAAGTTGAATTTTCTTACCCAGAACTTCCGGAACTTCCTCAAAAGCAAGGTCGATACCTTCTGTTGTTAATTCGCCGCCGGAAGCACTTGGGCCGGTAAAGGGCTCAAAAACACCAATCTTGATTACTTCATCAGAATCGGCCGCAGCCTCAGGCTCTTCCTTCTCTTCTTCCTTGGGCTCCTCTTCTTTATCATCCTTTTTCTCTTCTTCGGCTTTTTCTGCCTCTGCGACAGTTGTTTCTTCAGCTTTGTCTTTATCATCTTTCTTTGCACAAGCAACTAAAGAAAACAACATCAGCAGAACTAACAGCATTGATAGAATTTTTTTCATATATTTCCTCCACTATCACTTAATCTGAGCTATTTCATGTAAGGCTATACAGAAACAACTCAGAAGTTCAATATAATATTCATCTTAATGAATATCAATTGCATTCTAATCCTTTTCCCTTACATTTTCAATCATTGCGAACAGTATCATCGTTTTGTGCGATTAATGCAGCTCGCATAAGGCTAGGGTTAGTGCAAGTAATATCAAATGGCCCGGCTAAGCCGCCTGTCATGTTACTACTAGAAGTAAACCACCGACTTCCAGCCGGTGGTTTACTTGTACCTTATTCATCGAAGCTACTCTGCAACAGTAAGGGGTTCTAAATCTAAGACATCTCTCGGATTGTCTTCAATAAAACGATAAATCGGGATAACATCTCCGGGCTGCCAATCTGTACCAAACTTATTGAACATGAACAAGCTGCCATCCAGATCAGGCTCGAAGGAGACCTTCAAGAGTACGCCGGCTAATTGGTCCATCGGGAACACATAAGCCCCATTTTCAAACACATGGCTGGCTAATTCGGTATCAACTGTGACAAAGAAACGTGGATAGCCCTCAAAGCTGACGGGGTTAGCTGCCAGAGCCCGACTGGTAATAGTGTATTGCTCTACTTCAAGCTCTGTACCGGCTGCAATCTCAAAGACTTCTGCCCCGTTGTACTTCATGATGTCTTGGGCAAGCTGATCTGTACTTGTTTTAAAGCCATTGTAGTCAATTACAAAGTCTATGCCCTTGGGCAGGATGTAGGCAGTCGGCTCAGGACGGCTCTTAGAAACAATTGCTTTTTGTGTATTCCAGAAGGAGATGGGCAGGGTTGTCATAGAGAAGTCTTCCAAGTTAATCATCGAGAAGTCTCTAACTTCGGTGTAATCTTGAATTACCTCTAATACAACTTCGCCTCCATCATCATAAACGGCACCACCGGCAATAGCCTCTTCTCTGGCTGTGTTGACTGTATCCAGCAAGAGCTGGTCATTTTCAGCAGCCCAACGAATCATCTCGCCGCAAACATCAGCCTGGGTCTTGACACGGCGATCCCAGTTCTCTTTTCCAATTCCCAGACCACGAATTTCAACTAAGAAGTTAGCTGCAATTTGCAGGCCATGGGCGTCATAGGAGTGGCGGCTATTAGGCATAAGTTCTCTGAAATAGTCCCCTTTAACTTCAGATAAATTCAAGTTTTCATAACTGGGGTTTGTGCTATCTTGAAGAATTTTTTCGCCCTTGTCATCTAAGACAAACTCTCCAAGTTCATCCTTTTTGTACTCTTTCAGTGTTTTCATAGCTTCAGGATCAACCGGCCCGGCCCCGGTAATGCGGTTTTGCTCGGTATATTCGATCATCCGGTAGCCACCAATTTCATATAATTTTGCAACAACTTCCGGAACGATAACCTCATTGGTTAAATCACGGACAGCTTGAGGAATATTGAAGTTTTTCCCTGAGGACAGCTCATAGTCATATGAGAACATGTGCTGAACAGCCCTTGTTTCTCCGTTCTCTTGGGGCATATCAATAGTATATTGCCCATTTCCGCTAAATTCGTGAGCATCAAGGAAGAAGTGGGGTCTAAACTTGATGAACTCACCATGAACAACTCTGGACTCTGCATTGTCAAAGGTAAAGTTGTCTCGGTTAAAGTCCTTATTGTAGGAGTTGGCCGGAATACGTGTTGCAGCATAGGCACCATCAACATTGACACGGGGGCACATCAAAATAGTTACCTTATCTAAGACATCCAGTTCTTTTGTAACAAGGCGAATTACATTTACCAAGGCGCCTTCTTGAGGGCTATATTCATTACCATGGACCTGGGATTGGTAGAAAATAACGGGGCGTTCTAGGGCAAGAGCTTCTTCTGCTGTCGTTACCCCCTCTGCGCTAAAGATAGCAAAGTAAATATCTGTACCAAGCTCACTTTGGCCTGCAGTGTAAAAGTGCATGACCCCTTTTCCATCATTGCCATTCTTCTCGTTATCATATTCGTCAAGAATGGTCATGAAATTAAGAATATCTTCGTTTGAAGCAAATTCATGCATACCTAAATCAGGACTGAAGCCCGGGGTTACAAGGCCATGATTTGCCCAACGTCCCCAAGGATCATCACCCCAGCTATATTGGTCATCAATACCTAACATATCAAGCAAATCCTGATCGACGGGACCAAAGTCGCGTGAATCATGGAAGTATTGCTCCGTAACTTGCCTAAGCGGTACGTTGATGGCTGTTTCCATTGCTTTATTAGTGATCGTTGCGGCATATTCGGGGAAATTGGACTGGACTTCCAAGCCTGAAATCTCAAACCCGGTCGCTTTTACCGTGCCGGCATCAGCGTTAATTTCAACCACCTGCCCCAGGTCTTCTTCAGCTAGGAAAAAAGGTGCTTGCACATTGTAAAGGGTCGTTCCGTCAAAGGAAGTCAACCTGGCGTACTTCCAGGTGTATCCGCCCGGTTTCAAGTAATATACGGCAAGTTCCTGGTCTTCATAGTAGGGGTAAATAAGGTATTCATAGGACACAGACCCCCGTCCTTTCGGTAAAACATTAAAAACATCAAGCTTTATTCCCTGAGCGTTCTTGAACAATTTTACCAAGGCATAGTCTTCCTTGACTTCAAAAGCGGGGGTGGTCACTTCTTCAGCATCTACCAACATAGGTGTAAATAAACTAAACATCATATACAAGGCCAGTAATAAAGCTATCAGTCTTGATTTCTTTACATTTAACATAGGACTTAATCTCTCCTTATCTTCATTTTCATTTAAGCTTCCGAGAAATTTCATAGAAGCTAGTGCAGGTTTTTTTCAAAAAACTTGCCGTTGGCGATGCACCGGCTAATCGACAGATGCAATCAGCAGGCACCGGAGAACTGTTTCCGGAGCAACAAGTCCTTGGCCGGAAGGCAAAGAAGCTTAGGCTGCTGCGGAGCTTTATACATTTCGTCCAAATACTGTACGGATAGAAACATTTCTAAGACATACCACTACTTCGTCGACTGCTAAGGAAGAAAGAGGTTGCTTAGAGAGGCAAGTGAAGCGTATAGCTAAAAGCTATAGAAGGATAAACTTTTTCCAAGAAGAATCTGCCATTTAGCTTAAGACAAAGAAGCTAGACTTCCTCCGGAGGCTGATTGTGACTTAGCTAAAAGCTAGGAATTACTATTCAGCGCTGTATAAGTATTAATCAAATGATAGCGCTTTAATGTCGCTTTGTCAATTAGAAAACGTATTTTTCTTAATGCGAAAATAATAAACTCATTCGCCTTTCATAGCAAAAATCTTTTATTAACAGTATATAAATCAGCTGATTTTAGTATGTTTCACATATTTTAGCAAAGTAAACATAAAATATATTTACATGAGTTGAGTTAACTTAAAATTTATAGTAATCTTCACAAAATACGACTTGCGTATATTAATAAATATGCATTTTGTGGTATATTTTTTGAAAAATCCCGGGCTTGGACCAGGCCGATATCCTTCTCCAAAACTCAGCCCGGCTGCACATCCCGCCCGCTAAATCAAGGCTTTTATTTACGTGGTATAATGTAATGAAATTTAACAATACTGAAATTTACAAAATTTTACAAGGAGGCCTATACCATGGATTTCGATCTGATAGTGGTACTAATATTTTCATTGCTCATTCCCTTAGTACTCTTGGTTATAGTTGCAATATATTTACAAAAACTAAAGAATTATAAGGTAGACGTCCTGCACAAGGCAGATGAACTTGAAGATGATTTGACTCTACTGCAAGGGATAAGCATGGAACATGTCGATGATATAAGCTTGCTTTTTGCCGGCGAAAGATACAAAGACAGTTTCGGAGAAATTTGGAAAAAAATTGTCGCTGACAGTAAAAACTTTTTTGGCGGAAGATGGCTGCCACCTTTGAGGCAGTATTTTAATCCCGCAAGCCTGGAATCTCCCGAGCTCTTATCACTACGCAGCTATAATCCGGCAATATTAACCGCTTCTGTGGGGGGGCTGGCTGCCCTTGTAGTGTATATCTACCTGAGCCAAAGTCACTCCTCCCTATTTGCCGGTTTAGCCCTTATTCCGGCCGGCATTGGCCTATTTGCCGCTTTGTTTTTAGCGAATGCGGCAAAGGAACTGCGAAGTATGCAGGAGTCGCTGTACCAACAATTATATGACAGCCTTTCCAGGGTTGTCCCCGTTTATGAGAATCACAATGGCGTTGCCCTTTTAGTCGAGGAAATGCTGAGCCACGAGTCAAGGCTGCAGGAGAGCATTGACCATTTTACCGAGAGCAGCAAGAAAATGGCCGAAACGGAATTTTCTGCCGGAATCTGCCGCAGCGTGCGTGAAATTATGAGCGAGGAATTGACGCCACCAATTGTCAAAGCCAGTAGCACCTTGCAAGATCTGGCTGAGAATCTGGACCGCCGCCAGATGACCGGTATGGAGAATCTGGCAGATGAGTTTGCCGGACAAGTCGCAGAAAAACTAGCCAGGCATTTTGATCCTCTAAATGCAGAATTAGTAAGCTTAAACCGTCTAATGGGGAGGACAAAAGACTTTATCCAAGACTCCATCACGGTCCTACAAACCAGCCGTGAGCAAAATATTGTTCTTAATGAGGAAATTACGGATTCACTTAAACTAATGACCATTGCAAAAAATGACCTGGCCAACGAGATGGCGCAAATCTCAGATAATATCGCTGTTATCAGCGAGACCAGTGCAAAAATGGCCAAAACATTCTCCGGTGAAGAAGACGCCTTAAGTGAGAAGATTAAAGAAATGTCCGGCACCATGCGGGATGCTACACAAGTCTTTGCAAAAGGCTTAAAGACATCAAGTGAATCTCTTGAAATGGCTTCTCGATTGAAGATTGAACAAGAAAAACAATACGATGAATTGAGCTTGCAAATTAGTCAAATTATAGTCAATTTAGAAGAATTGGATACCGGCATTCGCGCTTCAACAACAAACTTTACTACGGAGTCCTCCGTCTATGTCAATGAAACATTGAAGTCATTTGATGAAGGACTCGCCGAGGTTGTCGAGCGCTTGATCTTTACAGCAACCTCCTTGCGTGATGCTGTTGATGCCTTGCCGGCGGCTCTTCGTAAAGGAAGCGGAAAGGACTTTTAGCTTATGTCCACTTGGCGCAATCAAATTGACCTCGATACACCAAAAAAAGAAGATGACGCCATGAAGGAGATGGCCCGTTCTCTTCTATCCTCCGCTATGGAAGCTGACTCTGTTCGTCCTGCTCACTTAACTCCTCCTGCCGGTGAAACAGAAGTTCGCAAGGCTATTCGAGAAGAGGAGGGCAATATCGGCAGCACACAAGGTATTCGCCCCATTTCGATTCCCGGTCTGGAAAAGGAAGAGGCCCTTCCGCTACAAAAAGCGGAAGAACCTCCTGCAAAACCGGAAGTAAATGTTGGCAAAAGTGACCTTGGAGACATCGAGGAGAGAAAGAGAAAAAGGCGTGAGAGCCCGCTCCTCAACTTAAAAAAAGTATCTATTGATTATGCCAAGAAGCGTATCCGCAGCCCAAAACTTACTAAAGAATTAACCTTGCCTAGGAGGACTAGACGTTTTGCTACACTGCATGATGCGGTAAATTATTCCAGAACACAACTTCCTTTACCGACAGAAATGCAAGTTAATCAGAAACAAGAGCATTACACCTGGCTCATCAGTCGAATCAACGGCTGTCAAAATCAAGCTGAACTGGCATCTTTCGCCTTTTCCTTGAATTTTAAAGACTTGGCCATTCTCTTCCCTGCCCTTGCTACCCTAAAGAAAGGGGAAGAAATAGAGCGCTTAATTCAAATTATTCTAATGCGGGCCAGCAAATATTTGTATGTTCAAGGCTGGGTAACTCTGCAGTACTCCTATCCCCGCTCAACCGTTCAAAAAGGCTTGGCCGTACTCTGTGAAGTCTTGGAAGAGGACGACGAAGATATCAGAAAAATCCGTTTAACAAGTGATGACGACTTCGAGTTTGACGGCCTAAATTTAGGCCATGAGCATTTTGATTGGCGGTCTGTTCACTTAATTAGTGAAATTAGCCTTCCGAATACCAGGCACTTTTTATCCAGCATTATCAAATATATCCGCGACTCCGGCATAAGCGGGGACGACTTCTTCCAACGCTACGGGATTTACCGCGACTTATCCTTAGGGCAAGCCATCACCAGCCAGTGGGAGATGGCTATGTTTGAAAGCAACCTGCATAGCCAGAATCCCTTACGTCGTCTTTTCAGTAATGAAGACTAAGAAAGCTATCCTTGAGTTAATCGGCAGCAAAAATTTCAACAAGTGCTTAAAAACCCTTAGAATACTGGTAACCAAGTACTCTAAGGGTTTCTTAATTGCACATCATTGTTTTTGCTATTGCTGCAAATTTTAAATGTGTTTCGATTTAGGGTTATTTGCTAAAAGATACTCATAACCCTAAAGCTATACCAAGCAAATAGTAAAGCCTAGCCCGTCCGACCTATCCGCCTTTTATACGTCCATAACGTAAGAGCCAAGAGGAATAAACCGCCAGCAAAAAGAGTGCCAGGCAAGCGCTGTTCCCCTGTTTTGGGTATCCTGACCAGCATTGATTCTGGTATTGAAGTTTTTTCAGTACAACCGGCCCCCCCTGTGTTTAAACTTGTTCCTAAACTAGCTGACGTCTCCGTATTCGGGCTTGCTCCTACACCAGGAGTCTGTCCTGTAACTGGCGGATGAGTATTTGACCTGTACGTGTTAGTAAAGATTAGATGACCATCTCCATCAATCCTTGCTTCTAACACACCGTTATTATTCGTAACAGTAACGTTCACAATTTGTGCCGGAGCATAAGTCATTCCGGCAATACCGCTATTTGTCTCGGCAATTGTAAACTCATAGTTGCCCACATTATTAAATGTAATAGTTCCAAAACCAACCGCCCCACTGGTTCCGCTCGTAATAGCTGCTGTGGTGGCTTTAAGACCATCGCCTGTCGGCATCGTTACATCGGTCGGTGCGCCGCTGTCTGTACGAGTAAGAGTGAACTCAAAGCTCGTTGCAGTAGGTAGAGCATTTCCGTCAATCTTCTTAACTATACTTAAATCGGCGTCGGTTATTGTCGCTGTTGTAGGCGCATAAGTATTTGTAAAGGTATTTGCAAAAGAAATTCCTGGTACAACTTGACCGTCCTTGAAATAGCTTACCGCCAAAATAAGTGTATCGGATGCAGCCGATTTCGTAACACTGACTTTAACAGTAACATCTTTTGTATCGTAACTATAACCCATAGCCCCGCTGTTTTCCTCATGAACGGTGAAATAATAGTCGCCTTCTGCTGTAAAAGTCATCTCAGGGAAGCTGAATTCACCAGTTCCGGCGGCAGCATATGTTTCAACAGCTGTCGCAAAGTAGCCAGCTTGGTCAAAGCCGATGCTCGGATTGGTCTGACCTGCCGCACCATAGTTCAAAGTAAATTTGAATTGATTGGCGGCAATATCTGCGGTACTCTTGCCTCCTCCGGAGAGGGTCTTGGTTCCGACAAGCGTCGTTTTGATTCCTTCCGATGGAATAATACCCGATAGAATAATACCGGCATCTACGTTAGTGTCACTGGCTGGCAAAGGATTTTCCAGACTAGCTGTATTTGTAGTTACAACAAAGCGGTTATCCAGACCGACGCCCGGCTCATGGGCTATCTTGTAGCCGTTGGGCAAGGTAATCACCACAGCAAGGTCGAGGTATTCACTAGTTTCAAAGGAATATGTTCCATCCGGACTAGCAACTTCTGTACCGTCAACTGTTGTGTAGGTCGTTGCTATGGTCACACCCTTCTTCTGAAGTTCAACCTTAAGAGCCGAATCCGTGTACAGATTCTCTGCCGCATCATGCTTGCCGTTCTTGTTCTCATCAAGCCAGACTGAACCGGAGATAACAAAGGGTGCATACTCGTAAGTGTTCATACGGTTGGTTTGCCCAGAAAGTGAAGTGGTCTTATACACGGCTTCCCAGTAAGAAAATCCTTTTGAACCTGTACCGCTCTGCGCATTCTCTGTTCTAAGAGGTGCATAAAAGAACGCACTATCATTAGCTTGGAGGTCTGCACAGCTGATTTGGAAATGCGTTACCATACTCCAGTC